>CALCTH010000381.1 GCA_937893795.1 uncultured Myxococcales bacterium
GCCTGCGTGCGCGGCGACCGGCTCGGTACCGTGCGCCTGTTGCGCCGCGCCCGGTCGGGCGGCGTCGGCGTGCGGGCTGACCTCGACTTCGTGGCGGCTCACGCCGATGACGAGCTTCGCCGCATGCTCACGCGCGCCGGCGTCCAGCTTCCCTGATGTGCGGCCGCTCCTAGCGCGGTCCTCCGACCTCGCCCTGGGCGCTCCGCCACGCGTGCCTAGCACAGCCCCCGGCTCACGGGGTGGGCCCGGCCGCCAGGCGCGGCGCGCGGAGTCGGGGCCCACGACCCCGTGGAAAGGATGGGGAGCATGCGGACGGCACTCGTGACGGGCGGAACCCGGGGCATCGGAGAGGCGCTCGCCATCGCGCTGAAGGACGCGGGCTACCAGGTAGCCGCGAACTACGCGGGCAACGAGGAGCGCGCTGCCGCGTTCAGCGAACGTACGGGCATCCGCACCTTCAAGTTCGACGTGTCGGACTACGACCAGGTGAAGGGCGCCGTGGGCGTCATCCAGGACGAGCTCGGCCCCATCGACGTCCTGGTCAACAACGCGGGAATCACGCGCGACGGGACCATGCACCGCATGGACTGCGACCAGTGGCAGAAGGTCCTCGACACCAACCTCGGCGGCTGCTTCCACTGCTCCCGCGCCGTGATCGAAGGCATGCGCGAGCGCGGCTTCGGTCGCATCGTGAACATCGGCTCCATCAATGGTCAGGCGGGCCAATACGGCCAGGTCAACTACGCCGCGGCCAAGTCGGGCATCCACGGCTTCACCAAGGCTCTGGCGCAGGAGGGCGCGCGCAACGGCATCACCGTGAACGCCATCGCGCCTGGCTACATCGACACGGACATGGTGCGCGCCGTGCCGGAGAAGGTGCTCCAGAAGATCGTGGCGAAGGTACCCGTCGGTCGCCTGGGTCAGCCCGAGGAGATCGCCCGCGGTGTGCTCTTCCTCGTCGGCGACGACGCCGGCTTCATCACGGGGTCGACGCTGTCCATCAACGGCGGGCAACACATGTACTGAGCGCGTTACGCTCTCCGCGATGGCCGACGACGTCGACGCGCCGCAGTACCGCCGCGCTCCGCTGCCCGACGGCTGGCGCATCGTCGCGCCGGGACGGCGCGGCGTGCCGCTCGATGCGCGCCGCGCCGAAGAGCCGGTGCTCCCGAAGCCGGAGGGGACCTGCCCCTTCTGCCCCGGGAACGAGGCGGAGACGGAGGAGACGACCTGGCAGGACCCGCCCACGGGGCCTTGGCAGGTCCGCGTCGTGCCCAACCGATATCCGGTGCTGCGCGCCACCGGCCTCGACGTGCCGGCGGTGGGTGGGGGCCACGTCCGCCCCGGCGCCGGCCTTCACGAGGTCATCGTCGAAGGCCGCGCGCACGAAGCGGACCTCGTGAGCTACCACGCAGAGCTGCTGGAGCGGGTGTTCCGCGCCTACCGCGAGCGCGTGGGGACCTTCGAGGACGTCGACGGCATCCGACACGTGAGCCTCTTCCGGAACCGCGGACGCCGCGCCGGGAGCTCGCAGCCGCATCCGCACGCGCAGGTCGTGGGCGCCACGGTGCTCGGTCCCGAGGTGCAGCGGCGCTGGGAGCGGGCACGGGAGCACGAGCGCCGCGAGGGCCGCACGCTCCTCGCCACGGTGATGGGGCGAGAGCTGCGTGTGGGCGACCGCATCGTCGAGGCCACGGAGTCGAGCGTCGCGTTCTGCCCCTTCGCACCCGCCTTCCCTTACGAGACCTGGGTGGCCCCACGATCCGCGACGGGCTCGCTGGCCGGGCTTTCGGACGAGGGGCTCAGCGACGTCGCGGCGCTGGTTCAGCGCACCGTGCGCCGGGCGCTGCGGGCGAGCGGACGCCAGGCCTACAACCTGATCTTCCGATTGCCGCCCGCGCAGGCTCGGCACGACGCCGCAGCCTTTTGGTACGTCGAGATTTTGCCGCGCAGCGGCCCGGCGGGCGCGCTGGAGCTCACGTCCGGGATGCCGGTGGTGTGGGTCACGCCGGAGGACGCCGCGGCCCGTATGCGCGCGCTCTCGGAGTAGTCGGACCGACCGGAAGTCGGGTCTTCCGTGCTAGCAGCAACTGTATTCGACCGTCGGTAGGCTGGGGTTTGGGGTGGATGGTGAG
>CALCTH010000382.1 GCA_937893795.1 uncultured Myxococcales bacterium
AGGGGTTGCCGGCAGCCGCGACCCGGACGGCTTCGGCGGCCTCGTCGGCCGCGGTCAGGGTCTGATGCGGCACGTCCACGTCCCGGAGCGCACGGGAGAGCGCCCGCGCCTCGGCCTCGGTCGGCGCACCGAGGAGCACGGGGCGACCGGCGGCGTGGGCGTCCTGCGCCTCCCGAACGAGCGCCGCACGCTGCTTCCGCTCGTTGGCGTGAACGACGTCCGGTGCGTCGATGCGCGCGGAGGGAACCGCCGACGGCAAGACCACCACGGGCAGCCCGTAGGCGGCGTCGAGGTAGGGCGCGACCTCCTCGAGGGTCGCCGAGGTCCCGGCCAGCGCCGCGTAGCGTCCGAAGTGCGAGCGATAGGACCCGACGGCCAGGCGCTCCGGGGCCGCGCCGAGGGCCAGCCGCTCCTTGGCCTCGATGGCCTCATGCAAACCCATGGCGAAACGCCTCGCCGGAGCCCGCCGACCGGTGGCGGCGTCGAGTAGCACGACGCGGCCCTCCTCCACGCGATAGTGCTCGCCGGCGCGCAGGCGATGATGGGCGTCGAGGGCGAGGGCCAGCGCGCGCCGCACGTCGACCGCGGCCTCGCTCGCGAGGTCCGCACCGGGCGGGAGCCACCCGGCGGCCCCGAGGCGCGCTTCCACGCGCTCTTCCCCCGCCGCCGTGAGCTGGGCGCCGTCGCCCCCTAGGTCGAGGTCCTGGTCCCGGCGGAGCGCCCCCACGACCTCCGCCGTGGCGCGCTGAAGCTCCGGGTCGACGCGACCCTCCCCCGCCCCGGGGCCCGAGAGCACGAGCGGCTGCAGCGCGTCATCGACCAGGATCGCGTCGAGCTCGTCGACCAACGCCACGCCGAAGCCGCGTTGCACGCGTTCGAGCGGGCGCCGGACGAGACCGTCCCGCAGCTGGTCGAAGGCCAGCAGCCGCGCCGGCGCCACCACGACGTCCGCCGCATAGGCGGCGCGCCGCGCGGGCACGTCCATGTCCGGAATCCGGAGTCCCACGCGGAGGCCTGCCGCGGCGTAGAGCGGCGCGTGAGCTTCCGCGTCGCGGACCGCGAGATAGGCGTTCGGCACCGCCAGGTGAACGCCCCCGGGGACCACGCCGTGCAGGCAGACCGAGAGCGCGAGCGCGAGGCTCTTTCCCTCCCCCGTCGGCAGCTCCACCGCCTCCCCCGCGTGGAGGGCGAGCGCCGCCGCGAGCTGGGGCGCGCGGGGCACCTGGCCGAGCGTCGACCCGGCCAGGCTGGCGAGCTCCCGAAGCCGCGCGTCCTCCCCACGCTTCGGCTCGCCTGCCGAGAGGGAGCGCGCGCGAGCCAGGTAGCCCGCAGCCCGACGCCGAGCCCGACGGCGCGCGAGGCTGGCTTCCGCGTTCACGGCGCCAGCCTACGCCGCGGCGTGCTACACCGCCGACCTCGAATGCTCTTCCGACGACCGATTCCGCGCCTGGCGCACGTGGGGCTGGTCCTCGGCGCCTGCGGCGACACCCCGCAGGACCCGGGCGACGTCACGACGACCTTCGACGCGGTCTGCCAGCGCCTCGAACGCTGCGACGCGGCGGCCTTCGCCGAATACGCCGATTTCGATGCCTGCCTGCAGAGCCAGGCGAACTACTTCGCGTCCTTCGAGTACGAGTTCGGCACGGAGTGCCTCGAGGCCTACGCGGCCCGTGTGTCGTGTTTCTTCGACGTGACGCGCGGCGCCTGCAGCTTCGACACGGACGCCGAGGCCCGCGCGTGCGCCAGCGAGCAGGCGGGCGTCGACGAGGCCTGCGCGTTCTCCTACTGAGCGTCGTCGTCTTCGCCGACGGGATCGGCGGGGCCCTCCTCGGGCTCGCCGGCCTGCGGCGTGCCGCGCCGGCGTCGTAGGCGCTCCTCCCGAACCGCCCTCACGGCTTCCTCGATGCGCGGCTGGAGCGCCTCGTGGGTGGCGTTGAGCCGGTCGATGAAGGGGCCGTCGATGCCCTTCCGGTCGCGCACCCGCGCATAGAGCGCGTCGAAGACCTCGGCGGCTTCGGGACCAACCGCCGCCGAGGGATCGTCGCCTTCGACCGGCGGCGCCTCCGCCGCTCGGTCGTCCTGTGTACGCAGCTCCGGGCGAACGGCGGCGACGGCGGCGTCGGCGTCGGCGCCTGGCACGTCGAGCCAGCCGATGGCCTCGCGCACGATGCGCTCCGGCGCGCCGAGCGTGCTCTCGTAGGCCACGAGGTGAAGCGCGTGGCCCCGCGTGAGCACGTCGCTCAAGAGCGCGTAGTTTTCGCTCCACCACTCGAGCGCCGGCGGCACGTGGCAGGGTGGAGGAAGCTCCTCGCCCCGGAGCGCCGAGCGGTTCCGGTGCTCCATGGCGTAGAGCCGCTGCAGCGAGCGGTGGTAGGCCCGCCACTCGCGCATGGTCCCGAGCACGCGGTCGATGAAGGCGACGTCGGAGCGCACGAGGCCAGGGATGAAGACCTTGACGGCGTGGCGCCGGGTCGCCTGCGGGAAGAGGTAGGCGCCCGTGCGCGGGTGCGGGTTCGTGCGGAAGTAGATCCCCTGCCGGAGCGGCGATTCGTAGAAACCCTCGGGGTTCGCGTCGCGGATGGTCTCTCCCCAGTCCTTCGAGAAGGCCTCGCCGAGGATGGGCAGGCCCGCGGCCTTGAGCACCTGCATCCACATGGAAGTGCCCGAGCGCTTCGTGCCGGTGACGATGATCATGCTTCGCTCTCCCGGGCGTCGGCCGTCGCGGGGTCCGGCCAGCCGGTGTCCTGGTGCGGGTCGGACGACGGGGTCGAGGCCGCCTGCGCGCCGTAGAGCACGTCCCAGCCGCGCACGGGGTGCCCACGGAGCGCGGCGCCCGGGGAGGCCCAGAGCTCTTCCAGGTCCGTCGCCAGCGGCGACTCGAGCGTGAGCGGCTCCCCGGTCCGCGGGTGCGGGAGCGTGAGGCGATGGGCGTGCAGCGCCTGCCGGCCGTGGCCGAGAGAGGCCAAGAGCGCGTCGCTCGGCCCCTCGTCGATCACGGCCAGGAAGGGCGCCGGCCCCTCGGGACCGTAGAGCTTGTCCCCGATGATGGGGGTCCCGAGAGCGGCGAGGTGCACGCGCAGCTGATGCTGGCGCCCGCTCTCCGGCGAGAGACGAAGCAAGGACGCCCCCTCCCGCACGGCGAGGCGCTCGACGTGCGTGACGGCTCGCGCGCCGTCCTCGCGCACGCTCATCAGGAGGTGCAGGCCCTCTCCCTTCGGACCGAGGGGAAGGTCCACGACCCGCCGTGCGTCCTCGAACGCGCCGCGCACGATGGCGAGGTACACCTTCTTCACCTGGCGGCGCTCGAAGGCGAGCTTCAGCGCCACCTCCGCCTTCCCATGCTTCCCACACACCACGACACCGCTCGTCTCCCGGTCGAGGCGGTGCGCGAACTGCGGCGCCGAGGCGCCATAGCGCGCGGCGAGGAGCCAGCTCAGCGTGTGCTTGTGGTACGTCGCCGTCGGGTGCATTGGGAGCCCGGCCGGCTTGTCCACCGCGAGGACGTCGTCGTCCTCGTAGAGCACGCCGAAGTGCTGCGGCGTCGGCGGCTCGTTCATGGGCGGGCGGACGATGAGCACGACCTCCCCGGCCCGTACCCGGTCGCTCGCGCGACGCCGAGTGCCGTCGGCCCGGTAGGCGCAGTTGCGCACGATGGCGTTGGCGCGGGTGCGGGAGATGCGCGGGATACGCGTCTGGAGGAAGCGGTCGAGGCGCATCCCGGCGTGCTCTCGGGCTACCCGAAAGGTCAGGAGAATCGACTCGGGGTCGCAGCCAGGCGGGAGCTCGGGCACGGGCGCGGGGCGCAGCATGACAAAGGCCGCGCCCGACGTCCCGGGGGAGCGCATCGATGAGCCGCGCGCGCCGGCCGG
>CALCTH010000383.1 GCA_937893795.1 uncultured Myxococcales bacterium
GAGACCGTCGGGTAGATGGACACGGCGACGTGACCGGCCATCCAGATGCCGAGATCCCAGATGAAGTGGTGCGCGCAGTTCTTCGTGACGAGCGCGACGCGGCTCCCCGCGGGCAGCTCGAGGGAACGAAGGTAGGCCGCCACGCGTCGCGCCTCCCCAACGGTGCGGCGCCACGAATAGACGTCGACCTCCCCGCCACCGAGGGGCTGGGTCAGGTAGGGGTCGTTCGGTCGCTCACGCTCCCAGCGGTAGACGGACTGCAGCGGGAACTGGTCGTCGGTCAGGGGGGCGAGCGCGGGTCCTTCGTGAATCGTCGTCATGATCCCTCCTCCAGGGCTCGACGACTCTCCTCCGCTTGCCGGCTCGCTTTCCAGCCCACTCCCGGCTCACTTCGCGCTCACATCGGCGTTTTCGGGGCCAATCATCGGTGATATTCGACGATCCGTGGACGGGCGGCGGAAGGGGGCGACGCTCGGAGGACGGCTCCGAGAGGCCCGAACCCGCGGGCTCGTGGGCCGGAGCGGCGAGATCGCACGCTTCGAGGCCGTGCTCGAGGCCCCCGAGCCGCGCCTCGTCTGGCTGCACGGCGTGGGCGGCGTCGGAAAGAGCACGCTCGTCCGGCGCTGGCGTAGGCTCGCCCAGGACCGGGACCTCGCCGCCGCCGTGGTGGACCTCCAGCTCGTGGAGGGTTCGCCCGAAGGCATCGAAGCCGAGCTCGCCGCGGCCTTCGGCGTGCCCACGGAGCGGCTGGCCGAGCACCTCCTCGACGCCGAGCGCGTGGTGCTCTTCTTCGACACCTGGGAGCACGGCGCCGCCTGCGAGGCCTGGATGGGCGAGGCCTTCCTCCCGGCCCTTCCCGCCGAGAGCATCGTGGTCTTCGCCTCGCGGCGCGCGCCGGGCGTGGCTTGGCGCACCGATCCTGGCTTCCGCGAGCTCCTCCTGGAGCTGCCCCTGGCCAACCTCGACGCCGCCTCCGCGACGCGTTTCCTCGCCGACGAAGACGTGCCGAGCGCACGCCACGCGGCCCTCGTGACGCTGACCCGCGGCCATCCCCTGGCGCTCACGCTCGCAGCGGAGGTCGCGCGGAGCGAGGGCGCCGAGCGCCTCGAAGAGAGCCCGCGCCTGCTCTCGGCGCTCATGGATCGCTTCGTGGCGAAGGTCCCGAGCGAGGCCCACCGCGCGGCGCTACGCCTGGCCGCCCATGCGCGCTTCACGGACGAGACGCTCCTTCGCGACGTCGTGGGCGGCGACGTGGCGGACCTCTTCGACTGGCTGCGCGGTCTCCCTTTCATGACGGGCTCGCCGCGAGGCCTGATGCCGCATGCCCTCGCCCGGGACGTCATCGACGCCGACTTTCGCTGGCGGGACCGAGAAGGCTACGGAGCGCTTCACCGACGCCTCGGCCGCGTGCTCCTCGACCGCGTCGAAGGGCCCGAGCCGGCCGCGCTGGAGGCCTTCTTCGACTGCCTTCACCTCCTCCGCGTCGATCCGCGACTCCACCAGGTCATCGACTTCGACCAGCTCGGAACGGGCTGGGTCGACGTTCCTCAGCCCGAGGAGGGCGGCGCGCTGATTCAGCGCGCCCGCGAACTCTACCCGGAGAGCCCCGGGCCCGACATTCTCGCGCACTGGCTCGCGCGGCGCCCGGAAGACGTTCGCCTCTTCCGAGACCATCGGGGCGTGGCGCGCCTGGTCACGCTGCACACCGTGCTCGACGGCTTCGACGCCGTGGACCTGGCGGGCGATCCCTCGCTCCGGACGCTCGCCGCGACCCTCGACGAGATGGGCGGCGTCGAGGCCGGCCAGCGCATCGTCCTCTCGACGCAGATCTTCACGGACCCGGATCTGCCGCCGCTCCTGAAGCTCCGCCACCATTGGTCCTTCTACGCGACCGTCCGCACCACCAACGTGGCCTTCGCCACGATCCTCACGAGCGCGGCCTTCGGAGCCTTCGCGGCGGCGCACGGCCCGTCGTCGCGGGTTCCCGTCGAGCTCGCCATGAAGGGCCCAGCGACGGCTTTCATCGTGGATCTCCGCTCGATCCCCCGGCGCCAATGGTGCGAAGCCATGCTGGACCGCGCCCTCGGGGAGGAAGGCCCCGATGGCGCCCCGGCGCGCGCTGGGCTCCCGCCGGGAGCCATCGAGGCGGCCGTTCGCGCCGCGCTTCGCCTCTACGTGCGCGGAGACGAGCTGGAGGTGACGCAGCTCGCCAGCACGGCCTCCATCCGAAGCGGCGCGTTCCCCTCCGTGAAGGCGCTCCTCGACGCCGCCCTCGAGAGCCTCGACGGCCATCCGAAGGACCGGAAGCTCCTGCGCGCCCTTCACGCGGCCTACGTGAGACCGGCCCCGACGCGTGAGGCCGCCGCGGAGCGCGTCGGTGTGCCCTTCAGCACCTATCGGCGGCATCTGAAGAAGGGCATCGAGCGCGTGGCCGAGTGGATCGCGCGCCGCGAGCAGCGCTGAGCGTGGGCGAGCCGTCGGAGCGCTCAGCCGGGGCGCCGGCCCACGCCCATCAGGGGCTCCATGCGCGTCTCGCTTCCGGGCACCGCGAGCGAGAACGCCTGCTCCAGGGCGACGAGCTCGAGCTCGGCCCCGCGGAGCGCATCCTCGATCTCTCGGCGCGTGAGCCCAAAGCTCTCCTCCGTCCGCGTCTCGCCCGGGGGGCGCTCCCAATCCCACTGGACGAAGAGCCCGCCGGGCGAGAGCGTCGCGGCGAGGGTCCGTAGCGTCGCCGGATAGTCCGGGAGGAAGGCGCAGACGGACGACGCGACCGCCAGGTCGAAGGGCCCGTCGTTCTCCCCGAGGGGCGCGGTGCGGGCGTCGACGTTCGGCAAGGCCTTGGCCCGGAGCACCTCGATCATCTTCGGCGCGGCGTCGATGGCCAGTACGGCCGCAGCGGGCCGGAAGCGCGCGGAGAGCTGGCCCGGACCGCAGCCGAAGTCGAGCACCCGCGCGCCGGCGTGCGTCACGCCGCGCTTCTCGAGGAGCCGCTCCAGGCTCGCGAAGGCCGCATCGGCGTAGGCGCACACCATCGGATCCTCGTCCCAGCCCACCGCGGCGTCGTCCCAGCTGCCCATGGAGCGAGCCTACTCCGGGCCCCGTCCGCACTTCCGCCCGCACGCCGGCGGCGTAACGAGCCGTTCAGGGGGTGGGCAGGCATCGTCGAGGTGTGGGGCGGGCGCTTTCACTCCTCGCGCTGCTCGGCGCGTGTACCGGGAGCATCGGGGATCCGATGGCCGGCGACACGAACGGCGTGCTCCCGCCCGGCGCCTTCGAGCCCCCGCTGGGCTTCCCGGACACGCCCTTCGCGCCCGTCGCGCCCGTCGCTCGGCGGCTGACCAACGCGGAGCTCGTCTTCACGCTTGAGGATCTGCTCGCCGAGTCGCTACCGGCCGCGGCCGTGGCGATGCTCCCGGAGGTGCAGGCCGAGGGCTTCGAGACCGTCGCCACGGGGCAGAGCGTCTCGGAGCAGCAGGCCTTCGCCTTCCAGGCCCTCGCTCGAGCCGTAGTCCAGGCCGAGGGCTTCGCGCAGCTCGTGGACGCCGCCGGCTGCACGGGGACTGGCATGGCCTGCGCCACCGCCGTCGCCGACGCGCTCGCGCTGCCCTTTTTCCGGCGCCCCCTCGACGACCGGGAGCGCGCCCTCTTCACGGGCCTCTTCCGCGCGGTCGCGAGCGAAGACGTGGAGCGCCCCTTCGAGCGAGCGGCCCAGGCCGTGGGCGAGGCGATGCTCCAATCGCCGCCCTTTCTCTACCTGGTCGAGGACGAGCGAAGCGGTCAGCCGCTCCGCGGCCATGCCATGGCTGCGCGGCTGAGCTACCTCGTGTGGAAGAGCGGGCCCGACGCCGCGCTCCTCGCGGCCGCGGAAGACGGCGAGCTCGACGCGCCCGCCGGCGTGCTAGCCGCCCTCGAGCGCATGCTGGATGACCCGCGCACCTCCCGGGTCCACGAGCGCTTCGTCGTGGACTGGGCGCGGCTGGCGAAGATCCCGGACGACGACGGCCTGAAGGGCGAGCTCCTCGCGAGCGCCGCGGCCTTCTACGCAGCCCACGCTCGGGCAGACGACGATCTTCTCCGCATGATCGACGACCCCAGCGCCATGCTCACGCCGGCGCTCGCCGAAGCCTACGGGCTCGAGCCGAGCGGCGAGGGCATTCGACGCTACGACCTCGAGGCCGTGCCGGGCCGCGGCGGCCTGCTCGCGCAGCCGGGTGTCATCGCCGGCATGACCAACGCCGACGGCGGCGCCATCGTCGCGCGCGGCCTCTTCCTGCAGCGGCAGCTCTTCTGTGGCGAAGCGCCGGATCCGCCGGACACGCTCCAGGAGGCCATCGACGCCTTCGTGGGGGAGCTCCCCGAAGACGCGACCTATCGCGAGATCGCCGAAGCGCGGCTCGCGCGACCTGAATGCGGCGCCTGCCACGCGGACTTCGATCCCATCGCCTACGGCTTCGAGGCCTTCGACTACCGCGGCGGCCACCGCACCCTCGACACCAATGGCGAGCCCGTTCGCGTCGACGGGTGGATCCCGCAGGCCCTCGCGGGACGCCCCATTCCCTTCGGCGACTACGACGAGCTGGCCACATCGCTGGCGCGGAGCCCGCGGGTCCGCCGCTGCCTGACGCGGCGCATCCTCGAGCACGGCCTCGGCGCGACGCTGGGGGAGGCGCAGGACCGCGCCGTCGCCGAGATCACGGACGAAGCCGAGGCCGCTGGCGGAAGCTGGCGCGCCATCGTCCGGGCCCTCGTGGTGCACGACCTCTTCCGGACGCGGGAGCCGGTCGAATGAGCCAGCGCCGCCGCGCGCCGAGGCGCTCCGGTCTTTCACGCCGCACCTTCCTGCGCGGCGCGGGCACGGTGGCCATCGGCCTCCCCCTCTTCGCGGAGCTCGGCCTGCGCTCGGGTGCGGGTCAGGCCACGCCGCCCCCGCGACGCCTCGTCACCGCCTTCTTCGGCCTCGGCATCCACCCGGACTGGCAGCGCGACTTCGACGGCGTCCTGGAGCCGCTCGCGCCCTTCGCGGGCAAGATGGCGACCTTCGGCTGCGACATGCCGCAGGGCACCTTCGGCGGCGCGCACTGCAACACGAGCACGGTGGTCTTCGTGGGCGAGCGCCCGGCCAGCGTCGACCGCGCCGGCGGGCCCAGCCTCGACCAGAAGCTCCGCCGCAGCCTCGGCGGCGACGGCGGCACGCTGGCGAGCGGGCTCTGGTTCCGCCGCGGCGCGTGCGATGCCCAGGCCAACCGGGTCTACAACCCCGACGGGACGGCCCGGCTTCCCGTGAAGCGCCCCTCCGAGGTCTTCGACCGGCTCTTCGGCAGCGTGGCGCCGACGCCCCCACCGCCACCGGACGACCCCGCCCCGCCGGAAGGCCCCGATCCCGCGCTCGACGCCCAGCGGCGCGAGCTCCGCATCGAACGGAGCGTGCTCGACACGGTCGTGGCCCAGTACCGGCACTACCGTGGCGATGCCTCACCCCTCGGCGCAGCGTCGAAGCTGAAGCTCGAGCTTCACCTCGAGTCCATCCGCGCCATCGAGCGTCGCCTCGTCGAGGCCGAAGCCCTCCTCGACGGCATGGACGGCGGAGGCGGAGGCGGAGGCGGAGGCGGCGGAGGCGGCGGAGGCGGCGGCATGACCGATCCGGTCGCGTGCGCGCCGGGTACGGAGCCCCGGGACCCGTCCATCCCCGACGTCGATCTCGACCGCTTCACCTACGGCACGGGCCGGGGTGCACCGGTCCTCGACTGGCGCGACGCCGAGGGCCTCTACCGCCTGCACGCGGACCTTTGGGCCGTCGCGCTCCGCTGCGACGCCGTCCGCTTCGGCAACCTCATGTTCGAGTCGGCCGGCGGCCACATGAACCTCTTCGGCCGCTACGAGGCCATGGGTGACAGCACGGAGTTCCCGGGGACGTCGCAGCACGACCGCTACTTCCACGGAAGCGACTTTCGGCAGGCGCAGCTCTACCAGCACTTCGCGCTCCGGAACGTCGGCTACTTCCTCGCGCAGCTCGACGACCCGTCGCAGCGCGACGAGGACGGCCGGACGCTCCTCGACACGACCACCGTGCTCATCGGCACCGAGTACGGCTGGAACCACTCGAAGGACCAGGCTTTTCACGCGGTGGTCGGCGACGTGGATCGCTTCCGTTCCGGCGGCTTCACGAGCACGCGCATGAACTGCATCGACCTCTACAACGCGGTGCTCGAGGGCCACGGCGTGCGCGCCGACGTCGGTGAGGCCACGGGCGTGGAAGGCGACGCGGACGTGCGCGGCCTGCTCCTTCGCTAGCGCGGCGTGGCGCGATCGGTCCGGTCGACGTCCTTTCGGACGCGTCCGCGCCGCGCTACCTCGACGACGTGGCGAAGAGAGTCGAGCGGCGGCGCATCGTGTTCGTGGGCTTCGAGAAGGCCACGGCGCTCGACCTCGTGGGCCCGCTGCAGGTCTTCGACGCGGCCGCCCGCGTCGCGGCCGGATCGCCCACGGAGGGCCACGCCTACGAGTGCCACGTGGCCGCGCCCCGCGGCGGCGCCTTCCGCTGCGAGGGCGGACCCACGATGGTCGCGGACCGTGATCTCTCCCGGGTGCGTCGCGCCGACACGCTCATGGTCGCCGGAGGCCTCGGCGCGCGCCGTCCGGAGCCCGCCCTGATCGAGGGCGTGCGGCGCCTCGCCCCCCGGTGCCGGCGCGTGGCCTCGGTCTGCACCGGCGCCTTCGTGCTCGCAGCGGCCGGGCTCCTCGAAGGACGCGAGGCGCTGACGCACTGGGCGTTCATGGATGCGCTCCCCGGCGCGGTGGAGGCGGACCAGCTCTACCGTGAGGACCGCGGCGTCTGGACGAGCGCCGGCGTGAGCGCCGGCATGGACCTGGCGCTGGCGCTCGTCGAGCGTGACCTCGGGCGCGCCGTCGCGCTCGAGACCGCGCGCTGGCTCGTGCTCTACGTACACCGGCCCGGACATCAGGCTCAGTTCAGCGCGCAGCTCGCGGGTCAGCTGGCCGAACGTGACGCGCTCCGGGCGCTCCAGAGCTTCATCCTCGAGCATCCCGACGAGGACCTCCGGGTCCCGGCCCTCGCGGCCCGCGTCGCGCTCTCCCCGCGCCAGTTCCAGCGCGTCTTCCGCGAGGAGACCGGCACCACGCCGGCCCGCTTCGTCGAGGCCTCGAGGGTGGAGGTCGCCCGACGTCTCCTCGACGTCTCGGGGCTGGACCTCGACTCCGTCGCGACCGCCGCGGGCCTCGGCACCGCGCGGAACCTGCGGCGGGTCTTCGTCAAGCGCCTGGGAATCGGTCCTCAGGCCTACCGCCAGCGCTTCGTCGCGCCCGCGCTCTCCCCGACCCTCGACCCTCGGAGCTCCCCATGAAGATCGCCTTTCTCCTCTTCGACGACCTCACGGCCCTCGACGTCATCGGCCCCTACGAGGTGCTCGCGCGCCTTCCTGGCGCCGAGGCTCGCTTCCTCTCGCCGGACGGGAAGCCCGTGACCACCGACGACGGGCTCCTCGGCCTCACGCCCGGCGGGAGCATCGACGACGCCCCGGACCTCGACGTGCTCGTCGTGCCCGGCGGCTGGGGCACCCGCGCGCTCGCGCTGGCGGACGAGCACGCGGCGCTTCGCGCGTGGGTGCGGCACATCGCCCAGGACGCGCAGGTCGTCGCGAGCGTCTGCACGGGCTCCTTCGTGCTCGGCGCGGCCGGGCTGCTGGAAGGAAAGCGCGCGACCACGCACTGGAACTGGGTGGACGACCTCCGCAAGTGGGGCGCCACGCCGGTGCGGGAGCGCGTCGTCGACGAGGGCTCCATCGTCACGGCGGCCGGCGTGTCCTCGGGCATCGACATGGCGCTCACCCTCGCCGCCCGGCTCACGGCGCCGATGGTGGCGCAGGCGATCCAGCTCGGCATCGAATATGACCCGGCGCCGCCCTACGACGCCGGCGCACCGGACCGGGCGCCCGCGGAGGTGCGCTCGCTCCTCGAGGCGCGCTACCGCGGCGTCGAAGTGGGTTGAGGCGAGCGGGCCGAGCCGCGGTAGGCTCGCGCCATGACCGATCAGCCGCGGGTGAGCGTGCTCGGTGCGGGCAGCTGGGGCACGGCCCTGGCGAAGCATCTGGCCGACCAGGGATTGAAGACCACGCTCTGGGCGCGCCGGCCGGAGCAGGCCGACGCCATCAACCGCGACCGGACCAATCCCAGCTACCTCAAGGGCACGCCGCTGCCGGACTCGCTCCGCGCCACCTCGGACCTCGGGGACGCGCTCGACGGCACCGAGCTCCTGGTCGTGGTCGTCCCGACGGAGGCAAACCGCAACCTCCTCGAGTGCGTCGTCCCCGCCCTCGATCCCGGCGTGCCCGTCGTGAGCGCGACCAAGGGCATCGAGCAGGGCACGCACAAGCTCGTGAGCCAGATCTTCGAGGACGTCTTCCCCGAGGACCGGCATCACTTGCTGACCTATCTCGGCGGCCCCTCCTTCGCGAAGGAGGTGGTCAAGGGCGTGCCCACGGCCGTGAGCATCGCGGGCCACGACGAGGCCGTCCGGCAGCGAGTGCAGCGCGTCTTCAACACGGACCGCTTTCGCGTCTACACGACGCCCGACGTCGTGGGTGTCGAGGTCGGTGGCGCCCTCAAGAACGTGGTCGCCATCGCCGCCGGCGCCGCCGACGGCCTCGGTTTCGGTCACAACACGCGCGCCGGCCTCATCACCCGCGGGCTCGCGGAGCTGAGCCGCCTCGCCGTCGCCCTCGGCGCCGAACCGCTCACGCTCATGGGCTTGAGCGGCATGGGAGACCTGGTGCTGACCTGCACGGGAGACGCCTCGCGTAACCGGCGCGTGGGCATCGGCCTCGGGCAGGGCAAGACGCTCTCGCAGATCCTCGACGAGCTCGGGGAGGTCGCCGAGGGCGTGAAGACCACGAAGAGCGCCCACGAGCTCGCGCAGCAGCTCGGCGTCGAGCTCCCCATCACGGCGCAGGTCTACGCGGTGCTCTACGAGGACCGACCGGCGCTCGAGGCCATGCAGATGCTCATGACCCGGCCGCTCAAGGAAGAGCACCCCTTCGGCGCCCGCTGAGAACGGCCATGTCGCACGACTGGAACGGGGGCCGTGGCTGCGCCACGCTCCCGCCGTGGGCCTCTGGCGCCTCCGCGTTCTCTACTTCGTGCTGCTCCCGGCGATCCTCATCGCTGCGGGCGTCCTGACGTACACGACCTGGGTCACCGCGAGCCGCGCCGCGCGCCTCGGCGAGCAGACCATCGCCGAGTCGACGCTGCTGCTGGTGCGCGAGAAGGTGGACGGCCTCGAGCGCGACCTCATCGGGCAGGAGAACGCCGCCTTTCGTCTCGTGGACCCCCGCTTCCCCACGATCCTCCGCAAGACCTGGCTTCCGCGCGCCGAGGAGCTCACGCCGACCATCGCCGGCGTCTTCGTCTTCGACGCCGACCTGACCCCGCTGGCTGCGGTGCTCCGCGCCGAGGAGCCCGAAGCCGAGCGGCTCCGGTCGCTGGTGCTAGAGCGCGCGGTCCCGGACCTCGAGCTCGAGACCCAGCGCACCGGTCGCCTCAAACATCTCCACCGCCGCTACGACGATCGGAGCGTGCTCGTCGCCTCGCGGGCCCAGCGGATCCGCGGTCGCAAGGTTTATTACGTCGCGCTCCACGACATGGGCGCCATCGTCGACGGTCAGGTCGCCGGGCTCTTCGCCTCGGAGGAGGGCAAGCGCCAGTACAACGTGGTCGACCGAGACAACCGCCGCGTCTACGGCCCGAGCCTCGCCGGCGCCGGGGACTACCTCGTGGGGCTTCGCTTTCCGACGACGCTCTACAACTGGCGACTTCAGATCGCGCCCAAGCAGGCGCCGCTCCTCGAGAGCCAGCGCAAGAACCGCCGCGCGACGGACATCGCGCTCCTCTCGGTGGCGCTCATCGTCATCGTCTTCGGCGTGTTCCTCCTGCTCTTCGCTGCGCACAAGGAGCGGCGCTTGAACGAGCTGCGCGGCGAGCTCGTCGCCAACGTCTCGCACGAGCTGAAGACGCCGCTCAGCGTCGTCCGCATGTTCGGCGAGCTGCTGCTCACCAAGCGCGTCCGGAGCCCGGAGAAGGAGCAGCAGTACCTCGAGATCATCTGCCGCGAGTCCGAGCGCCTCACGGCGCTCATCGAGAACGTCCTCGACTTCTCGGCGCTCGAGCGCGGCCAGACCAAATACGCGCTCGAAGAGCGGCGCCTCGAGGACGTCGTGGGTCAGGCCCTCGACACCTTCCGCTATCGCGTGGAGCGCGAGGGCACCGAGGTGCAGCTCGATGTGCTGGGCGCGCTGCCGCCGGTGCGCATCGATGAACAGGCCATCGTGCTGGCGCTCGTCAACCTCCTCGACAACGCCGTGAAGTACGGCCAGCGCACGCCCATCACGGTGAGCGTGGAGCACGTTCGGGACTACGTGCAGGTGCGCGTGCGCGACCGGGGCCCGGGCATCCCCAGCGAGGCCACCAAGCGCATCTTCGACCGCTTCTACCGTCTCAAGCGGGACCGCAAGCACCGCGGCTCGGGCATCGGGCTCGCGCTCGTGAAGCACATCGCCGACGCGCACGGCGGGCGCGCCTGGGCGCGCAATGCGGAGGACGACGAGGGCGGGGCCATCGTAGCGTTCAACGTCCCGGCCATGGAGCCGGTGGTCGCGGCCGCCGGAGAGCTGGCGGAGGCCCGGAGCACATGAGCAGCGCCCAGCGCATCCTGCTGGTCGAGGACGACCCCTCGCTGGCCCTCGGCCTCGTCGACACGCTCGAGTTCGAAGGCTTCGAGGTGGTCCACGCCGAGCGAGGCGAGGACGCCCTCCAAGCGGTCCGCGCCGGCGGCCTCGACTGCATCCTCCTCGACGTGATGCTGCCGGACCTCAACGGCTTCCAGGTCTGCGAGCGCGTGCGAAGAAGGGACCCGCGGGTACCGATCCTGATGCTCACGGCCCGGGGCCAGGAGGTCGACAAGATCCGCGGCCTCGAGGCCGGCGCGGACGACTATGTCACCAAGCCCTTCGGCGTGGGCGAGCTGGTGGCGCGCATCCGAGCGCTGCTGCGCCGGGCGACGCGGGTCTCGGCGCTGCCCGACGGCCCCTTCACCGTCGCTGGCAAGGTCGTCGACCCCGCCAAGCAGACGCTCAGCGGCCCGGGCAGCCGGGAGGTCGCCTTGAGCTTCCACGAAGCCCGCGTGCTCGCGCTCCTCTTCGCGCACGCTGGTGAGCCGGTCACCCGGGACGTGATGATGGAGGAGGTCTGGGGCACGGAGGCGAGCGCCACGACGCGCACGGTGGACAACCTCATCGTGAAGCTCCGGAAGAAGCTCGAAGCGTCGCCGGACAAGCCGCAGCACATCCTCACGGTGTACGGGGTGGGCTACAAGCTCGTGCCCTGAAGGGGCCCGTTTGCTCTCGAATGCGTGCCGCCCCAGGGTCCCGGCAACGATGGGCACCGGAACCGTCACCCTTCTCTGGTACGTCGCCTGCACGCTCGTGGTCGGCTTCATCCTGGCCGTGACGCTGGGCATCATGGCCTACGCCAAGCGCCAGGAGCGCAAGAAGGCCGAGGCGCGCGCGGCGAAGCGCGAAGCACGGACGACGGCCGGCGCCACCGGCGCCGGCACGTCCCCCGGTGAGGACGATTCCTCCGCCTCCCCGGCGTGAGCGTCCGATTGACCCTCCGCGAGCCCACGGCTAGAACCGGGGCGCTTTGGCCAAGGGCGCGCGTGCGGGGGAATCCGACGGCGCCCGGCGCGCTGCCCGCGCCGGACGGCGCGTGGCCCTGGCCATCTACTGGGCTTTGATGATCTACATCGCCGCCGTCGGCTTCTACTCGGTCGTGCCGCAGGTGTTCTTCCCCGAGGCCGACCCGGCCCTCGCCCCGGAGGGGCCCTGCCCGACCGCCTTCGCGACGCTCCGCGACGAGCTCGTGGAGGCCGCGGAGCGTCACGTGGGGCGCCGCCCCCAGGAGCTCGGCCCGCTCCTCGAACGCTGGGACGCTCGCTATGCGGCGCTTCGCCAGCGCTGCGACGACCCAGGTGAGCGCGAGCTCCAGCTCCGCCACCGCCTCGAGACCACGCTACGGCACTACGACCGCAACGAGGGATCGCTCCTCGACGCGCTACGCGCCGGCGCTTCCATCCCCGAAGGGACCCCATGACCTCCGAGACGGGCGAGATCGCCCCCGAACCCCCCCGTACCTTCGCCAGCCTCGGCCTCGGCGAAGCCGTCCTCAAGGCCCTCGACGACATGGGCTGGGACGAGCCCACCCCGGTGCAGGCCGAGTCCTACGCGCCCATCGTGAGCGGCCGCGACGTGGTCGTTCAGGCGCGTACGGGCACCGGCAAGACCGGCGCCTTCGGCATCCCCATCGTCGATCGCCTCGTGAGCGAGGAGCCGGGCGTGCAGGCATTGCTCCTCGCGCCGACGCGCGAGCTTGCGCTGCAGAGCGCCCGCGAGCTCGCGAAGCTCGGCGCCCACAAGGAGCTTCGCACCACCGCCGTGTACGGTGGCGCGCCGATGGAGCGCCAGGTGCGCGAGCTGAAGGAAGGGGCGCAGATCGTCAGCGGAACGCCGGGCCGCGTCCTCGACCATCTTCGCCGCGGCACCATGGACACGTCCAAACTCGCGGTGCTGGTGCTCGACGAGGCCGACGAGATGCTCTCCATGGGCTTCGCCAAGGAGCTGAACGCCATCCTCGAGCTCCTCCCCGAGCAGCGGCAGACGCTCCTCTACTCCGCCACCGTCGACGGCCCCGTAATGCGCGTCGGCGAGCGGCACATGAAGGACCCGCTCAAGCTCGAGCTGAGCGGCGACGCGGTCGGCGCGCTGACGATCACGCACTACGCCTTCATGGTGAGCGGCAAGGGGCGCGCGAAGGATCTCGTGAAGATCCTCGAGGCCGAGGACCCCGAGAGCGCGATCATCTTCTGCAACACGAAGGTGGAGACCGAGCGCACGGCGGCGCACCTTCAGGCGCAGGGCTTCTCGGCGGAGTGGCTGAACGGCGACCTGCCCCAGAGCGAGCGCGAGAAGGTGATGGCCAAGACCCGCGAGGGGAAGTGCCGCTACCTGGTCGCCACGGACGTCGCGGCGCGCGGCATCGACATCTCGCACCTCACGCACGTTATCAACTTCAGCCTGCCGGATCACCTCGAGCAGTACATCCACCGCACGGGGCGCACGGGTCGCGCGGGGCGAACGGGGACGGCGATGACGCTGGTCGCGCCGCAGGAGCTCGGGCAGCTCTACTACCTCCGGCTCCAGTACAAGATCTTCCCCGTCGAGCGCTCGCTCCCGAGCGCGGGAGAGGCCCAGACGCGCAAGGAGCAGGACCGCGTCGACCTGCTCGCGGCGGCCTTCGCCGCGGCGCCGAGCGCCATCGACGACGCGGTCGCCCGGCGGCTGCTCACGCACCCGGAGGCCGAGCGCAGCGTCGCGGGCCTCGTTGGCACCTTCTTCGGGGCCGAGGCCCAGACCGAGGACGAGGTGGACGAGCTCGCTGCGGCCGCGCGGCGCGAGCGCCCGGCCCCACCCGTGCCCGACGCTGCGCCCGCCGACGCCCCGGTCGGCGAAGACGCGCGCACCGGCCCCACGCCAGCGCCGCGCGCCGAGGAGCGC
>CALCTH010000384.1 GCA_937893795.1 uncultured Myxococcales bacterium
GCATCAGCCCGGTGCGGCATCGGCCCGCCCATGCGCGCCGAAGGGCCTGCGCACGCCTCTCGTGGCACCCAAACGCCGCGACAGCGGCGTGGCGGCCCTTTGCCCTGCCCTATTCGCCAGAACAGGCGCCTTCTTCGTGTTTGCCCAGCGCCAATCGGCGGCCGTCCGAGTCGTCTGGTCTTTGCCGGCGCCGAAAGCCTCACGAAGCCGGTTTTCTGGAGTTTGCCCCCTCCGAGCGGCGTGGACGGCGATGGCCCGTCCGGCCGCTGCTTCGGCACGCGCGGCCGTGAAGCGGCTCTCGAGGTCTGTCAGTGTGAGGTATGACACGACCGCGATGTTCGTCCGTTGCCGTTCTTCTTTGGCTATCTGTCCTGGTGTTGGGCGCCTGCGGCACCGAGACCGTCGCTCCCTTGGCGGAGCTCGGAGCGTCCGATGCGGGGACGGATCTCGCGGTCGACATGCTCCGCGACGCGGCGACGCTCGACCTGCCGCCCGACGGGGACGCGGGCGACGCGGGGGCCATGGACGCCGGGGTGCCGGACGCGGGTCCGGATTGCGAAGCCGAGGAGCTCGCGTGCGACGGGAGGTGCGTCGACCCGGCGACGGATCCGGCCCACTGCGGCGCCTGCGGCGTGAGCTGCGAGGAGGGCGTGAGCTGCGAGGCGGGGCGCTGCGCCTGTTCCTTCGGCACGACGCCCTGCGCGGGCGAGTGCGTCGTGCTGCTCGAGGATCCGCGCCACTGCGGCGGCTGCGGCATGGCGTGCGTAGCCGAGGAGGTGTGCAGCTTCGGCAGCTGCGAGGAGGAATGCGTCGCGGGCCTCGACGTCTGCGACGGGGGCTGCACGAGCCTGCTGGTCGACCCGCGGAACTGTGGCGCGTGCGGAAACGCCTGCGCCGAGGGGCAGCTCTGCCTCGCCGGCTTCTGCGGATGTCCCGGCGCGGGCGTCGGCGAGAGCGTGCGCTTCTGCGGGGCCGAGTGCACCGACACGGCCCAGGACCCGGCGAACTGCGGGGACTGCGGCGTGGCCTGCGCGGAGGGCGAGGTCTGCCAGGACGGGAGCTGCGCGGCGGAGTGCACGGGCTTCGGCATCGAGGAATGCGAGGGCGCCTGCGTCGCGCCGCTCTTCGACCCGCAGAACTGCGGCGGCTGCGGCGTGGAGTGCCCGCTCGGCGGCCTTTGCCTCCTCGGCACCTGCGCGTGCCTGCCGGGCTTCGAGCTCTGCGGTGACGTCTGCGCGGCCACGGACGTCGACCCCTTCAACTGCGGCGGCTGCGGCAACCTCTGCATCGGCACCTGCACGGCCGGCTCGTGCACCTGCGCTCCGGGCGCCACGGCCTGCGGCGACGAATGCGTGCTGACGGAGCTCGACCCCCGCCACTGCGGCGCCTGCGACGCGGCCTGCGCCGAAGGCCAGGCCTGCGTGCTCGGCGCGTGCGTCGGCGGACCATGACGATGGATGACCGGCCACGTGGCCGGCGCTCAGTGGGCCGGCTCGGTCCCGAAGAGCGCGAGGGCCTGTGCTTCGGCTTCCCGGGTGCGGGCCATCCAGTCGATGGCTCCGTCGTCCCAGCGGCGGACGACCAGGTCGCCGTTCGAGCGGAAGGGCTCCTGGCAGAGCGGGTAGGGCGGGAGCTCCAGCGCCGGGATGCGCTCGTGGGCGTCCGTCCGTCGTGGTGCGACGAAGACGCGGCCGCGCACGTCCCCATGCAACGCGCCGAGCGGTCCGGGCACGCCATGGGCAGCGGCTGCCAGCGTATCGCTCACGACCATGGCGAGCAGCGCCGGCTCCAGCGGGGTCAGTCGGCGGAGGTCCGCGTCGAAACGCAAGGCGACCATGGCGCCGCCTTTCCGTAGGTCGGCGTCGAGCGACCGAAGTACGTCACGAAGCGCTTCCCTAAGCGCTTATTGATGTGCGCCGGGGCCCTGGACCGTCGGCTTGGGCTCGTCGCCGGCCGGCGGGGCGTGCTCGACGAGCTTGCCCTCGCGGTACTCCATCGGGAGCACGCGGTTCGCGCCGAAGAGGGCGTCCGGGTCGCTCAGCACGAGGGCCTCGGCGAGGACCTCGTCCATGTGCTCGACGAGCACGACGCGCGTCGCGTTGAGCACACGCTTCGGGATCTCCCGAAGGTCCTTCCGGTTCTCCCGGGGAATCAGAATCGTGTCGATGCCTGCGCGGTGCGCCGCCAGCATCTTCTCCTTGAGGCCGCCGATGGGCATCACGCGGCCGCGGAGCGTGATCTCGCCCGTCATCGCCACGTTCCGGCGCACGGGGATCTTCATCAGCGCGCTGGCGATGCTCGTCGCCATGGTGATGCCGGCGCTCGGGCCGTCCTTCGGCACGAACTCGGGGAAGTGAACGTGCACGTCGACGTTCTGGTAGAACTCTTCGTCCAGGCCGAGGAGCTTCTGCCGCGAGCGGATGTAGCTGAGCGCCGCCTGCGCGGACTCCTGCATGCCCTTCTCGAGGAGGCCCGTGATGACGAGCTTCCCCTTGCCGGGCACCACCGCCACCTCGCACTCGAGGATCGTGCCGCCGACGCTCGTGTAGGCGAGGCCGTTGGTGAGCCCGACCTCATCCTTGTCGCTCGCCTTGTTCGGGCGGAACTTCGGCACGCCGAGGTAGGTGGGCACGTCCTTGGCCGTCACCCGGTAGCTCTGGTCCCGGCCTTCGCTCAGCACCTTCCGCGCGATCTTCCGGCACACGCTGCCGATCTCGCGCTCCAGGTTCCGGACACCGCTCTCCTTGGTGTAGTGGTGCGTGATCGTCCGGATGGCGCTCTCGGTGAGCTCGACGTCCACGTCCTTGAGCCCCGCCGCCTCGAGCTGCCGCGGCACCAGGTAGCGCACCGCGATGTTCAGCTTCTCGAACTCCGTGTAGCCACTGAGCTCGAGAATCTCCATGCGGTCCCGGAGCGGAAGCGGGATGCCCGAGAGCGAGTTCGCCGTCGTGACGAACATCACGTCCGAGAGGTCGTAATCGAGATCGAGGTAGTGGTCGTTGAAGGTCGCGTTCTGCTCGGGGTCGAGCACCTCGAGGAGCGCCGACGCCGGGTCTCCGCGGAAGTCACTCGACATCTTGTCGATCTCGTCGAGCAGGAAGACCGGGTTGTTCGTGCCCGTCTTTCGCAGCGACTGGACGAGGCGCCCGGGGAGCGCGCCGATGTAGGTGCGCCGATGACCACGAATCTCCGCCTCGTCACGGACGCCGCCGAGGCTGAGACGCACGAACTCTCGACCCGTCGAACGGGCGATGCTGCGCGCCAGTGAGGTCTTACCGACACCGGGCGGTCCCACGAGGCAAAGCACCGGGCCCTTGAGCTTCTTCACCAGCGCCTGCACGGCGAGATACTCGAGGATGCGCTCCTTCGGCTTCTTCAGGCCGTAGTGGTCCTCGTCGAGAATCTCCTCGGCGTGCTTGATGTCGTAGTTCTCTTCGCTCTTCTCGTACCAGGGGAGGTTGAGAACCCAGTCGATGTAGTTGCGGACGACCGTGGCCTCCGCGCTCATCGGCTGCATCATCTTGAGCTTCTTCAGCTCCTTGCGGACCTTCGTGAGCGCTTCCTTCGAGAGCTTCTTGTTCTTGAGCTTTTCTTCGATTTCCTGAATCTCGCTCTTGAACTCGTCGCGCTCGCCGAGCTCCTTCTGAATGGCCTGCATCTGCTCATTCAGGTAATATTCCTTCTGGCTCTTCTCCATCTGCTTCTTCACGCGCGAGCGGATCTTCTTCTCCACTTGGAGGATCTCGATCTCGGCGTTCATCAGCTCGAAGAGCCGCTCCAGGCGCTTGCCCGGATCCGTCGTCTCCAGGATCTCCTGGCGGTCGTTCAGCTTGATGCTCGTCAGGTGAACGACGATGGTGTCCGCCAGCCGCGACGGGTCGTCGATGGTCTGGACGGTCATCAGCATCTCCGGCGGGATGCGCTTGTTCAGCTTCACGTAGGTCTCGAAGGTCCCCTGCACGCTGCGCATGAGGGCTTCGATTTCCACGGCGCCGGCCGGCGTGTCCTCCACGATCTCGCAATCGCAGAGGAAGAACTCCTCGTTCGGGATGAAGCGCTTGATGCGCGCCCGCCGCTTGCCCTCGACCAGGACCTTCACGGTCCCGTCGGGCAGCCGGAGGAGCTGTATGATCGTCCCGATGGTGCCCATCTGGAAGATGTCGTCGGGCGTCGGGTCGTTGGTCTTCGCCTTCTTCTGAGCCGCGAGGAGGATCTCCTTGTCGTGGCTCATCGCCTCTTCGAGGGCGTTGATGGACTTCTCGCGGCCGACGAAGAGGGGCACGACCATGTGCGGGAAGACGATGATGTCCCGCAGCGGCAGGAGCGGGACGACCTTCCCTTCGGAGGAGCCCTGCTCGTTGCGCTCGCCGTTGTCGTTCTTGTGGAAGAACACGGTGTTACTGCTCCCGAGCGCCTACCGGGGGCCGGCGCCGGCGGGGCTCAAGCGAGCTCCGCTTCCTTCTCGTAGACGATCAGCGGCTTCTCGCCGCTCGCGATGACTTCCTCGTTCACGACGACTTCCTTGATGCCGCTCTGCGACGGGATGTCGTACATGATGTCGAGCATCGCGTGCTCCATGATCGCGCGGAGACCACGGGCTCCCGCGTTCCGCTTCAGGGACTCGCGGGCCACGGCCTTGAGCGCCGGCTTCGCGAAGGTCAGCTTCACGCCGTCCATCTCGAAGAGCTTGTTGTACTGCTTGACCAGCGCGTTCTTCGGCTTGGTGAGGATGTCGACGAGCGCGTCCTCGTTCAGCTCGTGGAGCGTGGCGATGACCGGAAGCCGCCCGATGAACTCCGGGATGAGCCCGGCGCGGAGCAGATCCTCCGGCTGAACCTGCTCGAGGAGCTCACCGACCCGCTTCTCCTTGCGGCTCGGAATCTCGGCGCCGAAGCCGAGGGTCTTCTCGCCGATGCGACGCTCGATCACCTGGTCGAGGCCCACGAAGGCGCCACCGCAGATGAAGAGAATGTTCCCCGTGTCGATCTGCAGGAAGTCCTGCTGCGGGTGCTTTCGCCCGCCCTTCGGCGGCACGTTGGCGACGGTACCCTCGATGATCTTGAGGAGCGCCTGCTGCACACCTTCGCCGGAGACGTCGCGGGTGATCGACGGGTTGTCGCCCTTGCGCGCGACCTTGTCGATCTCGTCGATGTAGACGATGCCGCGCTGCGCCCGCTCCACGTCGTGGTCGGCGTTCTGCAGGAGCTGGACGATGATGTTCTCGACGTCCTCGCCGACGTAGCCCGCTTCCGTGAGCGTCGTCGCGTCCGCGATGGCGAAGGGAACGTTCAGAATGCGCGCCAGCGTCTGCGCCAGAAGCGTCTTGCCGGAGCCCGTCGGGCCCAGCAGCAAGATGTTCGACTTCGAGAGCTCGACCTCGTCCGAGGCGACCTTCGAATCGATGCGCTTGTAGTGGTTGTGAACGGCGACGCTCAGGACCTTCTTCGCTCGGTCCTGGCCGATGACGTACTCGTCGAGGATGGCCTTGATCTCGGCCGGCTTCGGCAGCGGTGTGCCCGTTCCCACGGACTCGTCGCGGTCGACTTCCTCGGCGATGATGTCGTTGCAGAGCGCGATGCACTCGTCGCAGATGTAAACTGTCGGGCCGGCGATGAGCTTCTTCACCTCTTTCTGCGACTTGCCGCAGAAAGAGCACTGAAGGTTTCCATGTCCATCGTCGCGCGGTCGGTTCGGCACCGAAAAGTCCCTACTTTCTAGGAGGTTCCGAAGGAAGCATAGCGATGGGCCTAGGGCCCGGCAAGGCTAAGGGGGCGCCTCTGCGCCAGTCTGTCACGCCCCTCGAAGGGGAGGGTCTCAGGGTCTCGGGCGAGCCCGAGCAGGTGTCTCATAGGGCGCGCGAACACGCCCCGTAGTTCATGTACGGCCCTTTTTTCGAGGCGTGACCACCTCATCGATGATTCCGTACGCCTTGGCCTCGTCGGCGGACAGGTAGCGGTCACGCTCCGTGTCCTCCTTGATCTTCTCCACGGGCTGCCCCGTGTGGTCCGCCATGATGCGGTTCATCCGCTCGCGGAGCTGGATGATCTCCCGGGCGTGGATCTCGATATCCGTCGCCTGGCCACGCACGCCGCCGAGGGGCTGGTGGATCATCACGCGGCTGTTCGGCAGGCAGCGCCGGAGCCCCGTGGAGCCGCTGGCGAGGAGCCACGCGGCCATGGAGGCGGCCTGGCCGAGGCACACCGTCGACACGGGGCAGCGCACGTACTGCATGGTGTCGTAGATGGCGAGGCCGGCCGTGATCACGCCGCCGGGGCTGTTGATGTAGAGGGTGATCTCCTTGTCCGGATCGTCGCTCTCCAGAAAGAGCATCTGCGCGATGATCGCGTTGGCGACGTCGTCGTTGACCTCGGTACCGAGGAAGACGATGCGGTCCTTCAGGAGCCGGCTGTAGATGTCCCAGGCGCGCTCGCCGCGGTGCGTGCTCTCCACGACGACGGGCAGGTAGGCCCGGGGGTCTCGGGTGTTGCTCATGCGTCGTCGTCCTCGTCGTTGCCATCAGGGGCGCTCTCGCCCTCGGTCGCGGCTTCTTCGCCGCCTGCATCTTCGCCGCTCGCGCCGTCGTCCTCTACGGCCGGCTGCGGCGCGTCGTGAACGGTCGCCCGCTCCGTGAGCAAGACCACGAGGCGCTCCTCGAGGAGCTCGTTCTCGAGCTGGCTGCGGCGCTCGCCCTGGTACTCGACCTTGACCTTGGCGATGTGCTTGCCGGTCTCTTCGGCGATGGCCTGCAGCTTGGCGTCGATCTCCTCGTCGCCGATGGAGACGCCCTCGAGGCGCGCGAGCGCGCCGAGGAGCAGGCCCGCCCGGACGCGGCGCTCCGCGCGCTCGCTCATGTCGCCGAGCATGCGCGGGTCGAAGCCGCCCTGGCCGGCCATCTGCATGAACATGGCCATCTCGTACTGCATGGCCTGCTGCTGCTCCTGCACCATCGCCGGAGGCACCGGGAACTCGTTGGCGTCGATGAGCGCGTCGATGAGCTTCTGCTGGAGCTCCCGCCGCGAGGTCTTCTCCGCCGTCGCCTCGAGCTTGCCGCGGATGTCCGCCTTGAGCGCGTCGAGGGTCTCGAAGTCGTCCGAGACGTCCTTGGCGAGCTCGTCGTCGAGCTCCGGGAGAAGCCGCTCGCGCAGAGCCTTCACCTCGATGGCGAAGACGGCCGTCTTGCCCTGGAGCTCGGGGTTCGGGTGGTCCTCCGGGAAGGGGACCTCCACGCTGACCTCTTCGCCCGGCTGCGTGCCCCGGAGGCCCTTCTCGAGCTCGTCGAGGAGCTGGTCCTCGCCGAGGTCGACCTCGCGGCTCTCGGCGCCCAAGGCCTCCTTGGCCTCGCCGTCGATGGTCACGGCGTAGCCGATGGTGATCTGGTCCCCCGCCTTCGCGGGGCGCATGGGCTCGGGCTCGCGCAGGTCCGAGTGCTCGCGCTGGAGCTTCGTGAGCTCCGCGTCGACGGCCTCGTCGGCGATCTTCGGCGACTCGTGCCAGACCTCGAGGCTGCCTGTCGCGACCTCCTCGAGCTTGGGCCGCACCTCCATGCGGGCCGTGAACTCGAAGGCCTCCCCGTCCGAGAGCGCGCCGGGCTGAACCTCGGGCCGGGCGACGACGGCGATCTCGTGAGCCTCCACGGCGTGGAGCAGGCCCTGCTCGACGAGCGAGCCGCTCACCTCGGCCTTCACCTGGGGGCCGAAGAGCTGACGCACGACCTTGCGGGGCACCTTGCCGGGGCGGAAGCCACGCACCCGCGCGGTCTTGGCCAGCTTCGCGTAGCTCTCGTTCAGGTCTTTCTGGACCCGCTCCCAGGGCACCTGGACCTTCACCTCGACGAGGATCGGGCTGATTTCGTTGACCGTGGACTCCACGTCGCTCTCGCTGCCTTCCCGGTCGGCGCCCACGAGACGCCGAAAGAGGGAGGTACCTACCGCCGGCCCCCCGTGCGGTCAACGCGCTCCGAGCGACGCCCGCGGCCCCGGCGACGACCCACGAGGGGCGCGCGCCGGCAGGGCCTCGAGGACCGGCGCGAGCGCCGTCTCCGCCGCGGCCTGCTCCGCGGCGGAGAGGCCCGCCAGGAGAAGCACGCCGCGCCCCCGGAGCAGGGCCACCGTGCCGCCCGCCCGGGCGGCCTCCGCGGCCTCCCGTGCCTCTCCCGCGTCGTCCCAGCTCGTGACCCAGAGCGCGGCCCCGGCGTCGCCGCGGCGCAGCCCCCGGGGCCGGTCCCCGCACCCGCCCACCGCCGCGGCCCGGTCGACGCCCCCGCGCCCGGGAGGGGCGGCGCCGCGACCCAGGAACACGCCCAGCTCGAGCTCTCCGAGCGTGTCCTCGGTCACCTCCTCCCAGCCTTCGTCGCGAAGCGCGGGGACGACGGGCACCTCGAGGGCGTCCGCACCTTCGCGGCGCAGGTAGCGCATGGGGTGCATGCCCTGCTCCGTCGTTCGCGGCGGGCGCCGGTAGGCGCCGTCGACGGCCGCGAAGTCGCCCCGCGTCGCCGCGAGCCGGGAGACGAAGCGGAGCCCGTAGAGGTAGGGCATCACCAGCGTCGTCCGGAGGATCGTCGGGGCCTCGGAGAGCGCCGTCTGCCCCGGGGCCGTGAAGGACGCCAGGAGCGTGTCCGTCTCCAGCTGCCCGAGGCGCGTGGCCACCCGGGCGAGGAGCGCCCGGCGCACGGCGCTCGTGGTGGGCACGGAGCCGACGCTGCGCAGCGCGCCGCGGAACACCATCGCCAACGTCGCGTCCCCCTCGGCGAGGCCTCGGAAGGCGTTCGCGGCGTCGCTCTCGAGGTCGTCGTCTTCGTCCGGCAGGCCGAAGTGCTGGTCCTGGAGCGCATGCACCAGCTCGTGCACGAGCACCATCTGCGCTTCACCCTCGCCGGGCCGGCGAAGCGCGGAGAGCACGGCGTCGCGCACCACGAGGCGATCGCGTTCGGTGTCGTAGTAGCCGACGACCTGGTCGGCGACGACGGAGGCGAGGAGCGCGCGCACGTCCGTCGCGGCGTCGAGGAGCCCCAGGGTAACGTAGACGAAGCGCGTCTCCTCGAGGTCCTCAGCGTCGAGGTCTGCGGTCAGCGTCGTGGCGATGGCCTCGGCCGTCTGCACCGTC
>CALCTH010000385.1 GCA_937893795.1 uncultured Myxococcales bacterium
TCGCCGCCGCCGAGGCGCAGGCGCTCGTCACGGCGCCCGACGCCGGCCCGCGCGACCTCGTCCGCCGTGCGAAGCGCGCGCTCTTCGTGCGGGTGCAGGAGGTCCTCAACGGGAAGGACCCGCAGCGCCGCATCCCGGGCTGGGACGAGCGTACGCCCCTCGCCACGAGCGCCTATCGGATCTTCCCGCTGGTGCGCGCGCCCCAGGCCCTGCACCGCTGGCGAAGCGACGCGTTCTTCGCCCGCGAGCGCGTTGCCGGAACCAACCCCGTATACCTGGCGCGCCTCGACGCGATCCCCGCGCACGTGCCGCTCCGCGCCGAGGACTACGCGCGCGCCATGGACGGCGACCTGCTCGACGCGGCGCTCGCCGAGCACCGGCTCTTCGCGTGCGACCACGGGATGCTCGAGGGCATCGAGGCGGGCGTGACGGACGGGTGGCGGAAGTTCCTCTACGCGCCGCTCTCTCTCTACGCGCTCCCGCCGGACCGGAGCACGCTTCGGCCGGTGGCCATCCAGTGCGCGCAAGGCCCGAGCCCCGGTCCGCTCTTCTTCCCGTGGCAGGGCACGGCCTGGCGCATGGCGCGCACCGTGGTGCAGGTGAGCGACTCGAACCTCCACGGCGTCGTGCAGCACGGCGTGCACACCCATCTCGTGATGGGCCTCTTCGCCGTCTGTCTCCATCGGAGCCTCGCGCGCACGCATCCGCTCTCGGTGCTGCTGCTCCCCCACCTCGCCGACACGCTGAACATCGACGACCTCACCCGCGGCCTCTTCGCGTCGGGCGGCCGGACGCCAACGATTCAAAGCGTGAGCGAGCGCGGCACGCTCGCCTTGGCGGGCTGGGGCTATCGCACCTTCGACTGGACCCGTGACGGCGTGCCCGAGCGCTTCGCGGCGCGGGGCGTCACGGCGGACGCGCTGCCCGGCTATCCGGCCCGCGACGACCTCGAAGCCCACGAGCGCGTGCTGCGGACCTTCGTGCACGCCTACCTGCGCATCTACTACGGGTGCGACGGCGACGTGGCGGGCGACCCGGAGCTCGCCGACTTCGTCCGGCGCCTCGAAGATCGGGACGAAGGTGGCCTCCGCGGCGTGGGCGAGGTCGCGACGCTCGACGCCCTCGAGACCTTCGTGGTGCGCGCGGTGCAGCGCGCGTCGAGCTACCACGCCGCCATCAACTACAGCGTGTACGACGCCATGGGCTACCTGCCCAACATGCCCATGGCGCAGTTCGGGCCCGCGCCCCAGCGCGCGGAGCACCCCGAGGAGGACTTCCTCGCCATGCTGCCTCCGGCGACGGAGCGGGACCGGCAGTTCAACGACGTCTTCGTCGTGGCGAACCTCCGGGCGAACCGCCTCGGGCAGTATCCCCTCGAGCACTTCCAAGACCGCCGCGTGCGGCCGCTCGTGCGCGACTTCCAGGAAGGGCTGGCCGAGCTCGAGCACGCCATCGCGATGCGGAACGCGCGCACGGAGGCGGCCGGCGGCGCCCCCTATGGCGTGCTGCGGCCGAGCCTCGTCACGGCATCGGTCCACGTCTGAGCATCGGCGGCGGCGCTCACAAGGTGTCGGCGGCGGCCGCCGCGTCGCCCTCGCCCTCCCCGTCGGGGCGCCGCGCGCGCGCGACGAGCAGCTCGAGCTCGCCGCGGAGCATGCTGGCCGTGTCCTGCCGAGCACACATCCAGTCGGCGAGGGGCCGCTCGGCGACGTCACAGAGCCAGCCGGCCAGCTCGGCCATGGTCCGCGGACGCTCCTCCGGGTCCTTGGCCAGGCATGACGCGACGAGCTCTTCGAGGGCCGGCGCCGCGCTCGGCACCAGCTGCCGGAGCCGCGGGGCCGGCTCCCGCGTGATGCGATAGACGAGCTCGGGGAGCGTCTCGCCCGTGAAGGGCGGCCGGCCCGTCAGCGCCTCGAAGAGCACGCCACCGATGGCGTAGATGTCCGCGCGACCGTCCTCGCGCGTCGGGTCTGCCTTCTGCTCCGGAGCCATGTAGTAGTGCGTCCCGATGACGGCCTGGGAGCTCGTGAGGCGAAGCTCGTCGGCGTCGGCGCCGTACTTGGACACGCCGAAATCGAGGATCTTGATGCGCTCCTCCACGCTCCGACGCGGCCGCGTGAGGTAGAGGTTCTCGGGCTTGAGGTCCCGGTGCACGATGGTGAGCGCGTGCGCCTCGTCCAGCGCCTCGAGGACCGGGAGCAGGAGCGCGAGGGACGCCCGGAAAGCGAGCGGACCCCGCGCCAATCGGTCGGCGAGGGTCTCGCCCGAGAGTCGCTCCATGACCAGGAAGGGATGGTCGCGGTGCGTCGCGATATCGTAGATGTCGACGACGGAGGGATGGCCGATGGCGCACGCTACCTCCGCCTCCCGCGCGAGGCGCGCCGACGCCACGGGATCCTCGGCGAAGCGCGGCAGCAGCCACTTCAGGGCGAAGGGGCGGCCCGTCCGCACATGATGCGCTTCGTACACCACGCTGATGCCGCCGTGCCCCAGCGTGCGGGCGACGACGTACTTGCCGGCGAGAAGCTCGCCGGCGTGCGGCAGCGGCCGAAGGGCGCTGGCCACGCCCCAGGCGGGAGTCCGTTCGGCACCGCTCTCCGGCGTCTGCATGCCCCCTCCCTTCGGCCTTCGCGGGCCCCTCCGCGCGCCCCATGCGCGCGGTAGATATCCAGCGTTCTACCCATAGGTTACCAGCCACCGTCCGCGGGGGGTACTACACGCGATGTCAGGCGCTCAGCGCGGCGCCGCGGGGGTCTCGCGGGCGAGCGTGAAGCCCTCCGCCGCGAGGGAGGAGCGCGCCGCCGGAGACCGGAGAAAGGCGAGATACGCCGTGGCGTGCTCGGTCGCGCGAGCGTCATCGCCGCGGACGCGGCCCGCCGCCAGCCGCGCAGCGGGCGCGAGCCCCGGCGGCAGCGGAACCCGGCGAAGTCCCTCGCCCGGGTCGAGGTCGCTGGCGTAGAGGAACGCCGCGTCGGCCTCGCCCAGGAGCAGCTTGGCGCGTACGAGGCGCACGTTGCTCTCCTCGGACACCACGCGCGCATCGACGGCCTCTCGCCAGGCGTCGCCGAAGCGCGGCGTGGCGGCGTCGAGGAGCGCGCGGGCGTAGCGACCCACCGGGACCCCCGCCGTTCCGAGCACCAGGCGCTCCACGCGCGGCAGATCTTGGAGGCCCTCGAGCGGCGGGGCGCCGGGAGCGAGCGCGAGGACCAGCTCCACCTCCGCCAGCTCGTCGATGCGCTCGAGATGCCCGGACTCCCGGAGCGCCCTCAGGTGCGCCGGGTCGGCCGAGACGAAGACGTCCGCATCCGCGCCCTCTTCGATCTGCAGGCGGAGCACCTGCGACCCGGCGAAGCTGTGGCGGACCCGCACGCCCGGGTGGGCGCGCTCGAAGGCTGCGGACACCTTCGGCAGAGCGTCGGTCATCGACGACGCCGCGAAGACCTCGATCACCACCGGCCCACCGGGCTCCGCGCACGCCGCGAGACCGAGCAGCAAGAGCAGCGGTTGGCCGAGACGGGGGGGATGGCGCAGCGGGCGCATGGCGCCGGTCGTACCCGGCCCCGCCGGGCACCACCACCCGCGCGGACGCGTCAGAGACTGAAAGCGACACGACACCCCGGAAGAAGCGAGCGTGCGCGTCGAGGGGAGTGGCATGACGAGGACGGGAGACGCGCGAGGCGAGCCGCTGGGCCGAAGAGGGGTGATATGAGCCGGACCCGACCCACGCTGACGGTCGACCGCGCCACGAGCGAGGAGATCGAGGCCCTCGAGGCGCTTCGCCGCGCCGCTCACGAGCCGCTCCGGGCGCTACGGCGCGCTCGCCTAGGGGACGCCATCTACCGGGCGACGCAGCAAGGTGCGGACGAGGGGCAGGCGGCGAGGCTCGCCTCGCAGGTCCGGGGCGAGGAGGGCTGGGAGGTGCTGGTAGGTCGCCTCCAGGGCCGGTCCGTCGCCTTCCTGGCCCTTCGCCTGCGCGCGGCGGAAAGCGTCGGAGAGCTCGGGCTCTTCGCCGTGCATCCGGGGGAGCGGGGGCATGGCATCGGCGGCGCGCTCCTGGACTCGGCCCTGACCCGCATGCGCCTCGAGGGGCTCACGGTCGCGACGGTGGCGGCAGCCGAAGATCCGGAGACGGAGGCGCTCTACGCGCAAGCCGGGTTCGACGTGTCGCTGCCGGGCGCCCGCGTCGCGCGGGAGCGCTGAGGAGCGCAGCGGGCCGCAGCCGGGCGGAGGGCTACTGAGCTCGCCCGGGGCCACGTCGCGCTGGAGGGCCCGCAACACGCTCGACGGGCGCCCCTTGAAGACGCGCGAGTAGGGCACGGCGGCCTTCCGGCTCGCCTCGCGGAGGGCCCGATCGGTGGAGTGCGAGGCGAAGCCCGTCGCCGCGAGCACGAGGTCGTACTTACCGCTCGCGATGGCCTTCGCTTCGGCCGCGATGCGCCGCGGCGAACCGTCGCACCACGCGAGCTCGAAGCCGAAGGCCTCTTCGAGGGTGTCCTTGAGCTCCGGGTCGGCGCGGTTCGAGACGAAGAGCGCGCTCCGGCCCGCAAGGCGCTTGCGAAGGCCGTCGGGCACGACGATGGACGGGTCCATGCCGGCTCGCGGTGCCTCGTCGCCCTCCTCCTCGTCGGTCTCCTCTTCGTCGAGCTCGACGTCGGCCGCGGCGGCCAGCCGGCGCTGCAGGTCCCGAAGCCGACGCCGGTAGCGCCGGTCGCGGTTCGGGAGGTCGTCGGCGTCGATGGCCGCCACGTCGTCCTCCCAACCCTCGAGGGCCGCTTGGAGCTCCGGCCCACCGTGCGCATCGATGGCCTCGCGCACCCAGTTCCACAGCGCCTCGGGATCGTCGCGGAGCCCGTCCGGCGGGGGATCGGCGGCCTCGACGGCCTCCGCGGGACCGCGGCGCTTCGCCCAGGCATCCCACCCGCCGCTCGGCCGCGCCTCCTCGTCGAGGACGATGCGGAGCGCTGTGTGCTGGCGATGCCGCCAGGCCCGGCGCCGAAGCTGGCCCACGGCCTGCCCCCACACGCCGCCGTCGGTGGTGGAGTGGCGCAGCGCCCGAAAGCGGGCGAGGAGCACGGCGATGGCGTCGAGGTCGGGGTCGTCGGTCCGCTCCGCGAGGAGCTCCTCGGTCTCGCGCACGAGCTGGACGAGGCGCGCTTCGGCGTCCGGCACGTCCCAGTACACGACGGATCCATCGCCCCAGCCGTCGTCGTCGTGCGGGTCGTCGACGAGCGGCGTGAGGTGGTGGCGCACCCGGGCGGCCACGACGCCCCAGCTCCGCACCGCCGGCGCGTCAAGGACGCCCTGGAAAGCCTCGCGCGGGCTCGACTCGAGGCGGAGGGCCGGCACGCTGCCGGGCCAGAGGCTCTTGGCCAGCTCGCCGAGGCGACCGGCCACGCGACCGACGCGCGCGCTCACCTCGAAGAGGCCGCCGAACTCGTCCTGGATGGCCCGCGCCTCGGCGATCCAGGCGAGCAGGAAGAGCCGGATACGCGAGGGGGCCATGAGGCCGAGGTCCTCCGCCGTCGCGTCGACCTGCGCGTGGAGCTCGTCGAGGGACTCGATGGCCGCGCGCGCCTCGGGCCCGTTGGGGTCCGGGACGTCGCGGGCCACCACGACGCGTCGCCGGGGGGTGACGAGGGGCGCTGCCGGCTCGGCGGCGGCCGGCGTCGCGGTGACCGGCGCATCGGCCGGTGCCCCGATGGCCGCGTCGACGAGGCGCCGAGAGAGCGTCGAGGGAGCGATCTGCCGGATGATGTCCGTGAGCGCGCTCTGTCGGCTGGGCCCCCGACCGAGCCAGCGCTCGTCGCCGACGACGACGAGCACCTCGGTCCACGGCCGCTCCTCCGAGGCGTCGATGTACACCTCGGCCCCTTCGCGCAAGAGCCAGCTTGTCAGGGGGTCGAGTTCAGACATCGAGGCGATGGGACGCTGACCCGCGAAGGGCGTTCACGCAACGCGCCTCGGGGTCCGTGAGGGCGGACGCTGGTTGTAGCACGCCGAAAGGGGGTGAAATCCCAAATCGCGCTACCCCGCGGTCGTGATGGGGCCGTGCCACCCAGGATTGGAAATCCCGGCGGGACAACTCGACGAGCTTCCGGACGAAGCGAGCGTCGTGCGTAGGATTCCATGGTTTCCAACGGTTCAGATGGCGTGGCAAGCGACGCGCGCGCCGGAGGGCGGCGAGCGTCACGAGGCTCAGGTCTTTCATGACGGCCGTGAGGTGGGAGAGCTGAAGCTCCGGCGCCTCGGCGCGGGAACGGGAGCGAGCGACGCCTGGCCCGACCGGGTCTGGCGCGATGGCCGCTACGAGCGTGGCTTCTACGAGTGGTTCTACGAGGGCTGGTACGTCGCGCTCCGGCGGCCGCCGCTGCTCCTCGAGTCCGCGCGCTTCGACGTCACGCTGGATCCGACGCTCGGCCTGGAAGCGCGGGCGGTGCTCGCCGCGCTCCGGAGCCTGGCGGCGCCGGGAAGCGCGGTCGTGGGCCCGGCGCTGGGGCTGCTGCCGCCGGAGGAGCGGGCGCGTGCCAAGGCCGAGGGGCTCGTGGCCTGGGCGAGCCGGGTGTCGTCGCGGATCTACGCGGGTGCCCTCATCGTGGCCGCGGCGGACGACGTCGCCGGCTCGCGGAGCTAGCGGCGAGCGACCTCCGCGCGCACCTGAAGCAGGCTGCCGTGAGTCAGGTGGGCCCCGAAGCGCAGGTCGCGACGGGTCTCGAGACCGTCCCAGAGCCGGATGCCGCGACCGAGGAGGAGGGGCAGGAAGGTGAGGCAGAGCGTGTCGACGCGCCCGGAAGCGATGCCCTGACGCACGAGGTCGCCCCCATCGAGATAGACGTCGCGACCCGCGGCGCCCGCGAGCGCCTGGTCGAGCATGGCGTCGATGGAGCCCGACACGGGCCGCGCGTCGCCTCCCTGGGGCGCGGGCGGCAGCTCGTGGTGGGTGGCCACGAAGACGGTCCGCTCGCCGTAGTGCCAGGCGTCGTTGTCGAGGAGCACCTGGTAGGTGCGTCGACCCATGAGCAGCGCGCCGACGGACGCGAGAAACGCCTCGAAGCCGAGCCAGCCCTCGGGCTCGTCGCCGGTGGGCGGCGGATTCTCCATGAGGAAGGCGAGGTCGTGGTCGGGGCCGGCGATGCAGCCGTCGAGAGAGCAACCGAGGTAAACGTGGACCTGCCCCATGGCGACGAGTCTCTCGCGCTTCCGCCTCGCTCGGCCAGGTACCTGAGGGAGCCCCCGGGCCGAGACCGCGGCCCGGCAGCCGCGGTCGATTCCCCGACGGCGCGGCGGGGCGGCTCGAGTCCGTCTGGCGCCCCCGGGAAGACTCGAACTCCCGACCGTCGGCTTAGAAGGCCGCTGCTCTATCCAGCTGAGCTACGGGGGCAGGAG
>CALCTH010000386.1 GCA_937893795.1 uncultured Myxococcales bacterium
CGCGTTGCCGCGCGCGTCGAAGGGGAGGCGCACGTCGTTGCCGCGGCTGCCTTCGGCGTGGAGGGCGGCGAGCTCCCAGGTCGGCGCGAGCGGCAGGGCCCCCGGAGCCAGCTCGAGCGCATAGGCGCCGCCAGGGACGGCGCGGGACGCGGTCGGCGCGATCACCCCGCCCGTCGCGCGGCGAAGCTGAGCTCGCGCCGGCGTGGCGACGGCCGCCGCGAGGAGCACGAGCAGGAACCCGAGACGCATGAGCGCGCAGGCTGGCAGCGGCCGCGGAGGAGGGTCAATCACGTAGGGCCCGGCGGGAAGAAGAGGGCTAGCGAAGCGTCACGACGGTGAGCCGCTCGCCGCCCTCCTCGGTGGTCCCTCCGCGGTGGCGCTCGACGTAGCGCCCGTCAGTCGTCAGGTGCGCGCGAATGGCCTCGCGGAGCGCGCCGCTGCCCATGCCGTGAACGATGTAGCCGGTCCCTTCGCTGGCGCCGAAGAGACGGTCGAGGAAGGACTCGGTCATGGCGAGTGCGTCGTCCACGCGGAGCCCGCGCACGTCGAGGGTATTCCCTGGGTGCTGCGGTCGGTCCTCTGCGCTCGTCGGCGCGGAAGCCGACGCCGTCGCGACGCCGGGCGCCGGCCGTCGCTGGGCGCGGAGGGCAGCCTTCTCAGCCGGCGTGAGCGCCCGCTCGCTCACGCTTCGGAGCTCGTCACGGTCGACCCAGAGCTTCAGCGCGCCCGCGGCGACGCGCACCTGGCCGCGAGCACCTTCCTCGAGCACCTCGGCGTGTGTTCGAAGCCGGGGCACGAACACCCGGTCACCGACGGCGACGGCGCTCAGGGCCTCGCCGGCTTCGACCAAGGGTCCGAGCGCGGGGGCCGTCCGCTCCGCGAGCGCGGCCGCGCGCTCGATGCGCTCCTTGGCCGCTGCCAGGGCCTCGGCGTCGGCCTCTTGCTTGAGGCTCTTGCGGAGTTTCTTCAGCTCCGTACGCGCATCCCGAAGCTGGTCCCGCAGCCGCTTCGCCTCGTCGTCGACGGCCTTGCGGCCGCGGGCGCGCATCGCCTCGAGGCGCTCCTCGATCTCCTCCCGTGCGGCCTTGGCCGCGCCCCGCTCGGTCTCGACCCCGGCCTGCGCCACGGCCAGCTTCTGTCGCTGGGCCTCGAGGCCGCGGACGAGCTCGTCGAAGGTTCGCGTGTGCTCGGGGAGCATCTCGCGCGCCGTCTCGAGCACTCTGGCGGGAATGCCGAAGCGGGCCGCCACGCTGAGCGCGCTCGACGCGCCGGGCACGTCCCAGTGGAGCGCGAAGGTAGGGAGCATCGCGTCCACGTCGAAGCCGACGGACGCGTTGCGGAGCCGCTCGTCCCGCGCGGCGAAGGCCTTGAGCGGCTCGTAGTGGGTCGTCGTCGCGAGCGCGACCCCGCGCCGGCAGAAGGCGTCCACGAGCGCCTGCGCGAGCGCGGCGCCCTCCTCCGGATCGGTGCCGCCGGCGAGCTCGTCGAGCAGCACCATGGCCCCCTCTTCGGAGCGCTCGAGGATGGAGGCGAGGTTCGTGATGTGCGCCGAGAAGGTCGAGAGGTTCTTCGCGATGGACTGCTCGTCGCCCACGTCGGTGAGCACCGGAGCGAAGAAACCACAGCCGCTGCCCTCCTCGGCCGGGACCGGAAGACCGGCGCGCTGCATGAGCGCCGCGAGCCCGAGGAGCTTGAGCGCGACGGTCTTGCCCCCTGCGTTCGGGCCGCTGATGACGAGGCCCTGCCCCGCCTCGAGGTGCAGATCGCTGGCCACGACGTCCACGCCGTCCAGGATGAGAAGCGGGTGGCGCCCGGCGCGGAGCTCGACGGTGGGGCCATCCGCCAGGGGGAGCACCTCGGCGCCGAGAGCGACGCCGAGGCGCGCGCTCGCCTGACGCAGGTCCGCGTGGTCGAGGGCGTCCGTCGCGGCATGCAGCTCCGGAAGCCGCTCCTTCACCAGCTCGCTCAGCTCCGCGAGGATGCGCGCCTCCTCCCGCTCGAGCTCCCCCTGCGCCATCTTCAAGCGGTTGCCCTGGGCGACGAGGCCGCGCGGCTCGACGAAGATCGACGCGCCGCTGGAGCTCGTGCCGTGCACGATGCCCGGAAAGCGCTCGTGCGCGTCGCGGCGCACGGGGACCACGTAGCGGCCCTCCCGGAGCGTGTAGA
>CALCTH010000387.1 GCA_937893795.1 uncultured Myxococcales bacterium
TGGGGCGCGGCTCGCACGCGCGCTGGCTCCAGCGCCTCGCCGCCTCGGGCTTCGGGACCCGCGAGGCCGTGGGCGACGCTGGCTGGGGCTGCCGCGGCCGGCGCGCCAGCCTTGCGCTCGAGGGCGCCGCGCTCCTCGTCGCGCACCGGGTACGCGCGGGCATCGCGCTCGACCGCGTGCCCGCGCCGGCAGGAGGACCGCCAGAACTCGTTCCCGCGCCGGCCGAGGACCTGCACGTCGCGCTCCCCTCGGAGGCCGCAATCCCCGCCCCGGCGGCACGCCATGGCCTCCACACCTACTTCGGCGACATTCAGCAGCACAGCGCGCACTCGGACGGCGTCGGTAGCGCCGAAGAGGTCTACCTGCGCGCCCGGCATCGCTACGGCGACGACTTCGTGGCGCTCACGGACCACGAGTCCTTCCTGGGCAAGCGCACGGGGCCCGGCGAGTGGGCGTATCTGATGGACGTGGCCGACGCCTTCGAGGCGCCGGGCGAGTTCGCGACGCTTCTCGCCTACGAGTGGACGGGCCAGCGCCACCCCGGGCCGGGCCACAAATGCGTCTACTGGCCGGAGCGCGGCCCCCTCGTGAGCCGCGACGACGTACCCGTCGGCCGCGCGCTCGTCGACGCCGTGGCCCAGCGCGGCGGCATCGCGTCGCCGCACCACGTGGGCTGGACCGGCGCGGACGTGCCTGGGCACACGGAGGCCGGCCAGCCGCTCTTCGAGATCTGCAGCTGCCACGGCTGCTACGAGCACGCGGACCACCCGCTCGGGCAGCGCGGGGACATCGCCAGCGCGACGATCCAGGCGCTGCTCCGCCAGGGGCTCCGCTTCGGCTTCACGGCGAGCTCGGACAGCCACGGGTTGCTCTGGCACCACGGCGAGAGCCGGAAGCGCGACCCCTACCGGACGGGGCTGACGGCGGTGCAGGCGCCGCGCCTCGACCGGGGGAGCGTGTTCGCGGCGCTTCGGCAGCGGCGCTGCTACGCGACCAGCGGCGTACGCATCGGGCTCGACGCGACGGCGAACGGTCAGCCGCTCGGCAGCTTCCTCGCGGCGGGCCCGATGCGCATCGACGCGGTAGCGCATGGGACCGCGGTGCTCTCGGCGCTCGAGCTGATCGGACCGGAAGGCGTGCTCGCGACGGGAGCCCTAGAGGGTAGCGCCGGCACGCTCACGGCCGAGGTGGTCACGCCCTGGGCCTACGTGCGCGTCACGCAGGCCGATGGCGAGATGGCCTGGGGCAGCCCCTTCTTCGCCGGCTGATCCGCGTCCCCGGCAGGGAGCCGACGCGAGCGCGCCCCAAGTCGCGGACCTCGTGCCGCGGAAGCGGGCGGCGTAGCCTCGGGCGCAGGTCCGAACCAAGGAGCCACCCGATGAGCAAGAGCCTCTATGAAGGCCAGAAGATCGACATCTACTTCGATGGTGAGAAGTGCATCCATTCACGCTTCTGCGTGCTGCGCCTGCCCCAGGTCTTCCGGGCCAACGTGGAGGGTCCGTGGATTCACCCGGACTCCGCCGACGTCGAGGAGCTCACGGCCCTCGCGCACACCTGCCCGAGCGGCGCCATCACCTACGTCCGCAAGGACGGCAAGGAAGAGGCGGCGGGCCCGGTGAACACGGCGCGCGTGTGGGAGAACGGCCCCTACGAGGTGCGCGGCGAGATGACCTTCGCCGGGTCGGCGGCGGAGCACCCGCCCATGAAGCGCGCCGTGCTCTGCCGCTGCGGCGCCTCGAAGCACAAGCCCTTCTGCGACGGCACGCACGCGGAGTTCGACTTCGCCACGACCGGCGAGATCACGACGCGCGAGTCCGAGGCGCTCGAGGAGCGCGGCGGGCCGCTCGAGGTCACCCCGCTGAAGGACGGGCCGCTCAAGGTCATCGGCAACCTCGAGGTCATCAAGGGCTCGAGCGGTAAGACCATCGACCGGCAGGCGAAGGTCTTCTTCTGCCGCTGCGGCGCGTCGAAGAACAAGCCCTACTGCGACGGCAGCCACACGAAGATCGGCTTCAAGGCCGACTGACGCGCCGGTCCGCCGCGCACTGCTCCGACGCGCACCGCCTCGCCGCGTGTAGCCTCGCGGCATGAAGCCCCCCTCCGTCGCGCAGGTGCGCGAGCTACCCCGCCTCTACGAGACCGCGGTCGAGGAGGCCTTCATCGACCGGAACGGGCACATGAACGTGCAGCACTACCTGGGCGTGCATGACGCGGCGGGCTGGCCCTTCTTCCGATCGCTCGGCATCGACGACCGCTACTTCCAGGAGCGGAAGCTCGGCATCTTCGACCTCGAGCACCACCTCCGCTACTTCGACGAATGCCACCTCGGCGACCGGCTGGCGGTGCATGCCTGGCTGCTCGAGCTCGGCGCGAAGCGGCTCCACGCGCTCTGGTTCATCGTGAACGAGACGCGGGAGAAGGTGGCCAACAGCCTCGAGTTCGTGTGCACCCACGCGGACCTCGCCGCCCGCAAGACGGCCCCCTGGCCCGACGACGTGCGCGCCGCCCTCGAGCGCGTGCAGGAAACCCAAGGCACCCCGAGCTGGCCGGCGCCCGTCTGCGGCGTGATGGGGGTGTAGACGCGGTCAGACGTCGCCCGGGAGCTGCCAGAGCGGGGCCAGCGGGAGCGGGTGCGTCTCAAAGGGCTCGGCGTGCACGAGGGCGTCGGCGGCCCAGGTGCCGAGGGCGAGCCAGAGCGCGCCTTCCCGGCGGTAGACCTCGAGCGTCTGCGTCTCGGGGTCCACGAGCCAGAGGTGGCCGATGCCGTGCTGGGCGTAGAGCGGCATCTTCTCGACCCGGTCGAAGCGGGCGGTGCTCGGAGAGAGCACCTCGCAGACCCAATCCGGCGCGACCGTGAAGGGCCCGCGTCCTTCGGGCGCGACGAAACGCTCGACACGCCACGCGGCGAGGTCCGGCGACCGAAGCTCGTCGCCGATGCGGAGGTCGGGCCTCGGCAAGAGGAACCACCTTCCTCCCTCATCGAACCCGAACGCGCAGTCGAGCATGGCGGCGAGCTTCGTGGCCGTGCGTCCGTGCCTGAACCCGGCTCGCGGCAGGACCCGCACCTCCCCGGCCACGATCTCCGCGAAGTACCCCTCGGGGACCGCATCCAGCTGGTCCCAAAGCTCCTGAAACGTCCGCGTCGGCGGGAGCTTCGACATCGCCTCCATCCTAGTCCTCCCCTCGCCCGGCCGGCGAGCGGGAGGGGTCTTCGCGACGGTCGGCAGCCCGTTGCCCCCAGGCGGGACCCGCTATCGTGTGCCCATGCATCGCGTGCGCATCGCCGTGGACGACGTCATCCCGACGCCCCAGCCCCTTCCAACGCGGCCGCTCTCCGAGGTGCTCGGTGACGCGGTCTGTTTCGGGGGCGAAGCGTGGACGCCCTGCATCGACCACGGTCCCACCCGTGCGCTGCTGGGCGCCGCCCATATGGCCTTTGCCGACCATCGGCCGCTCACGCTCACGCCCGACGCGGTCTGGCTGACCATTGCCGAGGGCGTCGCGCAGCACATTCGGCTGAACGCCGAGACCCTTCGCCATCGCCTCGTCCGGCACCAGGGGAAGCGCCAGCTCGTGGTGACACACGACGGCGCGATGCCACGAACGACCGATGAATGGCGCCGGGCCATTGGCGGCTGGCGCGACCTCATCGCCAAGCACGTCGGCGAAGGGCGCGCACGGCTCTTCGAATGCGACTTCTCCACCTCGACGCCGGTGGACCGAGTGGCGAGCCAGATCGTGCTGATGGACGCTTACGCGCCCTACTTCGACTTCGCGTGGGCGTGCATCTGCGGCATTCCCGAGGTGCGCCTTTGGGGTACGCCGGACGACTGGCGATCGATTCGAGCGCGCCTCGACGTGATCGAGGAGCTCGATCTGAAGTGGTGGACGCGCTCGCTGAAGCCCATTCTGGACGAGTGTGTGAGCGCCGCCGAGGGCCGCGCCGAACGCGCGTTCTGGAAGCGCATGGTGAAGCCCGAG
>CALCTH010000388.1 GCA_937893795.1 uncultured Myxococcales bacterium
GCTCGCGCTACCCTTCGCGGTCCGTGCGGACGTCCTTGACCATCTCTCCGAGGAGGGCCTCGCCGCGCGCCTTGGCCGCGTCGAGGCTCTCCGCGGCCCCTACGTCCACACGCGCGTCAAAATAGTACTTCACCTTGGGCTCGGTCCCGCTCGGCCGGAGCATCGCGCGGTGGCCTCCCTCCAGCTCGAAGCGCACCAGGTTGGCTCGGGGGAAGGCGAGCGCCTCGACGCGCCCGTCCGCGTGGCGCGTCTCCCCACGCGCGAAGTCCGAGGTCGCGACCACGGCCACGCCGCCGAGGCTCTTCGGGGGCGCCTCCCGGGCCCGGCGCATGGTGGCGTCGATGGCCGCTCGCCCGTCCGTCCCCGGCAGCACACGGCTGATCTGCCGGCTCCGGTAGAGACCATAGAGCCGTGCCATCCGCGCGAGCTCGTCCACGGGGGTCCTTCCCTGGGATCGGCACCAGGCCGTCAGCTCGGCGAAGGCTACCGCGGCGTGCACGCCGTCCTTGTCCCGCACCACCGGCCCGACGGCGTAGCCGAGGGCTTCTTCGTAGCCATAGACGAAGCGAGCGCCCTCCTTCTCGAGCTCCATGGCGCGGGCGTGAATCCACTTGTGGCCGGTCAGCGTCTGCTCGGCGCGCGCGCCGTGATGGGCGCCGATGTTCAGCAGCCAGGGCGAGCTCACGACGCTGCTCAGCACCAGCCGCTCGCCCTCCTTCGCGCCTTGCTCGAGCAGGAAGTGAGCGAGGAGGCAGCCGATCTCGTTTCCGTTGAGGGCCACGAGCGCACCCTCATGGCGCACGAGCGCCGCCAGCCGATCGGCGTCCGGGTCGTTGGCGAGGACCAGGTCCGCCCCGGTCTCTTCGGCGAGCTCCAGGGCGAGGTCGAGGGCGCCATCCTCCTCGGGGTTCGGGAAGGCCACGGTGGGGAAGCGACCATCGGGCTCGGCCTGGGCCGCCACCGGGTGCACGTCCGTGAAGCCGGCGTCCGCGAGCGCTCGGCGGGTCCAGGCGTCGCCCACGCCGTGGAGCGCCGTGGTCACGATGCGGAGGTCTCGCGGGCCTTCCGGGTCGAGGCGATAGGCGGGAAGCGCGGCCAGGTAGCGTTCGCCGAGCTCCGGCCCGAGGGTCTCGACGCGGGACGGTGCCGTCTCCAGCGGAGCTCGCGTGACCGATGCGACGCTCGAGACGGCGGTGATGGCCTCGGCGATGCCGCGGTCGTGGGGCGGGACGATCTGTGCTCCATCGCCCCAGAAGACCTTGTAGCCGTTGTAGTCGGGCGGGTTGTGGCTGGCGGTGACCACGACCGCCGCGGCGGCGTCCCGATCGAGGAGCGCGAAGGCGCCCAGGGGCGTCGGCACCGGCGCGTCGAAGAGCCGCACCCGAAGGCCGGCACCGAGCACCACCTCGGCCACGTCCTCGGCGAAGCGGCGGCTCTTTCGCCGTGCGTCGTAGCCGATCACGACGCCCCGCTCGGCGGCGTCGGGCCGGGTGGCCCGGAGGTAGGCGCAGAGGCCGGCCGTCGCTCGGATGACGACGGCCCGGTTCATCCGCGCGGGCCCGCCTCCGAGCAGGCCGCGGAGCCCGGCGGTCCCGAACTGGAGGAAGCCTGCGAAGCGCTCACGAAGCGCCGCGGCGTGCCCCGCGTCGACGAGGGCCCTCAGCTCGTCGGCCGTCTCGGGGTCCGGGTCGTCGGCGATCCATGCCTCGACGCGGGCACGGAGCGTCGCGTCGAGCTCGCCGGCCTTCGGGTCCCTCATGGCGAAGGCGTAACGCGCCGCGGCCCCGGCTCAAAACGTTCGGCCCGGAGGGGAGCGCCCCCCTTCACCTCGGGGCTACGAGCGCGTCGCATACGGCGCGGGGCCAGAGCCCCGTGGGCCCGGGGCCCAGCGGGTTCAGGTAGAGCGCGTCGACGTCCTGCCGCGCCACCTCGCCGTGGAGGCTCGCGAGGTCGAGGCGCCGAAGCTGGACCTGTCCCTGCAGCGCGACGTCCAGGGCACCCACGAAGGTCTCGTAGCTGTCGGGTCCCGTGCACACGACGACCGGCTGCCGGTACCCCTCGTACCCCGCCTTCGCGATGAGCCGCCCGTCGGGGAAGAAGGGCACGTGGAAGGTCCGGTAGGCCTGGAGGGCGCCGGCGAGCTCCGGCGCGTGCCGCGGGTCCGCGTGGACCGCGAGCCCACGCTCCAGATGAACCAGGCCGGCCCACGCGCGGAGGGCGTCGAGGGCTTCACCGGAGAGCGCCAGGAGATCTCCGTCGAAGCCCCCGGCGTTGATGTGGACCGAGGTCACCTCCGGTGTGAGCGAGCCGAAGAGCGAGACCCCATCGACGCCGAGCACGTAGGTGCCCAGCAAGGCGCCCTGCGTCGAGGCCTGCTGCGCCGTTCCCTGCTCCGTGAAGAGCCAAAGCTGCTCCGGTGGCACGCTCGAGCGCGGGCTGAACGACATCTTCCGTTCGGAGGCCATCGCGTTGCCGTGCAGCGAGCGGAAGAACTGGAGCGGCACGAGCCACTGCGCGTGCTCGACCAGCGCGCGATGCAGCGAGTGCGCCGAGCTCTCGCCACGAGCTCGGGCGTGAACCTGCGCCCGGGGGCGGGACATGGGCGGGGGCGGGATCATGACGCGCGACGCGCGGGGAGCATCGCAGATCGGGCCGACCCGAGGAAAGCCGCTCGCGCGCCCTTCCGAAGGTCCCGGTGCCCGGCCTCCCTACTCGCTCCCGCGAGCCCGAGCGCGTGCCCGCGCCCGCGCCGCATGCGTCTCGTTCTCTGCGATGAGCCGCCGCACGAGCGGCGTGGCCAGGTTGAGGCTGAGCGGCATGTGGACCCCGTCGTAGCGCCGGGCCTGGGCCTCGAGCTTCTGGGCGAGCCGGCCGCCGCCGATGGGCACCGCCGGTCGCGGCACCAGGTGCACACGCCGCAGGTTCACACCGTGCACGCTGAGCTCGCTCCGGAAGAGCTGCGCCGAGCGCGCCGCGTCCGGGCCGCGGACGCCCCGCGCGTCCATGCCGAGATGAACCCAGACCCACACGTCCCCGCCCTCGGCGATGTCTCCGCGCCGCGGCACCAGGGAGCGAAGCACCGCGATGGCCCGGTCCCGTTCTTCCTCGCGGCCGAGGTGATAGCGCTCGATGGCGATGTCCCCCGCGAGGAGCCGGGCGCGGAGCACGGCGCGCCGGGCGAGCGCGATGGCCTCCTCCGGCAGGTCGCGCCCGGGGACGACGAACCCCTTGCCTTCCTCCTGGCGCTCGTGGCGGTTCGGGTTCTCCACCAGCGAGAGCACCACGCGCTCTCGGCGTAGCCGCTCGCCGAAGTAGAGGGCGTCGCTGCGTACGACCTCCGCCGCACCGGCGGCGGCGGCGGCCTCGGGACCTGCCGCCACGGCCTCGGCCATCGCGGCGCCGGCTCGGGCCAGCATGCGAACGCTGCGGCGCGCGTTCCCGACGCGCAGGCGCTCCGGAGCGAGCACACCGCGCGGCTGCGTCGCCTCACGAAAGAGGCGCTCCGAGGGCGGGAAGCTCCCGAAGAGCGCGTTGGGCGACGCGATGGCCGCCCAGGCCGCGTCGGCGCCCAGGGCCGGCGCCGCCGGCGGACGCAGCGTCT
>CALCTH010000389.1 GCA_937893795.1 uncultured Myxococcales bacterium
CAGGGGTGCGCGACGGAGACGCCATAGGGGACGCGCGTGAAGCGCCCCACGTGCACGGGCCGCGCGTCGGCCCGCTCCGGCGAGGGGACCGCGAGCGTGCCGAGGACCAGCGCCGCGACCGCGCCGGCGCCCCTCCCGCGGCGCCCCATCAGGGGACCGCCTGGAATCGAAAGCCGTAGGCTCGCTCGGCGCTCGCTCGGAGCGCGAGGCGGTCCTCGTTGGCCACGCGCACCTCGACGCAGGTGCGCCCGGATCGGGCCGGCGCGAGCCGCGCGCTCTCGCCGGCGCCGCGGCCCTCCGCGTCCTGGTCCGTGCGGGTCCCGCGCACGGTGTCGAGGCCGACGAGCACGAGGTTCATATCCTCGATGCCGCTCACCTCGGCGACCACCGCGTCGGCACTCTCGGCGACGCAATAGGTGTCCACGTCGCCCCCCCAGCCGATGTACCCCGTCACCCTCTCGCCGAGGCCGACGCGCTGAGCCCGCTGCGCATCGTCGTTGACCTCGATCTCCTCATCGGCAGCGCGCTCCCGGAGCCGCCACGAGAGCGTGTACTCGTCCGACACGTTCTCCACCGGCGGCTGGCCCTGGACCCAATGCTCGCGCACCTGGAGGAGGTACTCGCCCGGGGGCAGCGGGAAGTTGGCCAGCACCTCGGGCGCGCCGACCCGCGGCACGTCGGCGGCGACGCGGAGCGAGGGCTCGCCCCCGGAGGCCGCGAAGAGCGCGAGCACGGCGTCCAGGTTCGGGAGGCCGCTGAAGCGCACGCCCAGGAGGCGCGTGCCGGGACCGGGATTGGCGATGCGGAAGAGATCGCGGTCGCCGTTCTCCGGGCTCTGACGCTGCCCGAGCTTGCCGGTGAAGGCGACGCCCTCCGGAAGCCGATTGGCGCGCTCCGGCTCGTCGTTCGGCTCCGTCTCGGTCGTGGCCACGGCCGGTTCCGAGGCGTAGCGCTGATAGGCGAAGCCCGCGCCCGCGAGCATGCCCGCCACCAGCAAGGCGAGGAGCGCGTGGAGGGCCCGGCCGCGGCGCGCGAGGCGCCGCTCGTAGCCGTCCACGTCGGCGCGCGTGGCCAGCGGCTGGTGCTCCCGCATCGCCGAGATGTCGCCGAGGCTCATCTCGCCGTTGCTCAGCTCCCCGGCCTGCGCCAGGTAGGCGAGCAGGTCCTGCCGCAGCGCCTCGGCAGAGGGATAGCGGTCCTCGGGCTTCTTACGCATCGCCTTGGCGACGATGGCGTCGGCCTCCTCCGGCACGTGCACGTTGCCGCGCTGGGAAGGCGGCTCGAGCTCCTCCGTGAGGTGCTTGGTGAGCACGCCCATGGGCGTGTCCGCCATGAAGGGTGGCGAGCCCGCGCAGGCTTTGTAGATCATCGCCCCGATGGCGTAGACGTCCCCGCGCGGGTCCACCGTCTCGCCGCGGATCTGCTCCGGCGGCATGTAGTAGGGCGTCCCGACGATGGCGCCGGCGCGCGTCACGCTGAGGTTGGCGTCACTCTGGTCGCGGAGCTTCGCGAGGCCGAAGTCGAGCACCTTCGCGCGCTCGCCCTGGCTCGTCTGCAGGATGAAGACGTTCTCGGGCTTGAGATCGCGGTGCACGACGCCCATCGCGTGAGCCTCCCCTACGGAGGCGCAGACCTGCTGCGCGATCTTGGCCACGCGCGGGAAATCGAGGGCGCCCTCGCGACGGATCATCACGCCGAGGTCCGTGCCCTCGAGGTACTCCATCACGAGGAACATCATCCCGTCGCTCTTGCCGTGGTCGAAGACCTGCACGGTGTTCTCGTGCGTGAGCTTCGCGACGACCTCGGCCTCACGACGGAAGCGCTTCACGGTCGCCGCGTCACCCGAGAGCTCCCCGTGGAGGAGCTTCATCGCCATGAGCTTGCCGATGTGGATGTGCTCGACCTTGTAGACCACGCCCATCCCGCCGCGCCCGAGGAGCGCGAGGATGCGGTAGCGATCCGCGATGACCCGCCCCACGAGGGGATCGGCGACGGCGGGCTTCTCGGTTTCGAGCGTGTCGGCGCCGAGCTGATAGCCGCAGGCCCCGCAGAAGCGCGCGTCCCCCGGGTTCATGCGCCCGCAGTTCGAGCAGGCGCGCAGGTCCACGGTCATGGCGGACTCGTCCGCCGTCGGGGCCCGGCTCATCGTCGGCGGCCGCGGCGCGGAGCGTCGGGGAGCACGAAGGCGGCCTCGAGCTTCGGATCCGTGCGCACCTGGCCGCCCTCCGTTTGGTACTGCTGCTCCCCGCGCAGAACGCCCAGCACCCGGACGGCGTCGTGGATCGCGACCTCGCGCGCGCCGTCGTAGTGCACCCAGAGCGAACAGTCGTCGCCGCGGCAGCCGGCCACGAGCATCTGGAGGAAGGGGCGGCCCTGCTGCGTGTCCGCGTGGTAGACGCGACCGCTGAGCGCGACGCGCGTGCCCTCGAAGCTCTCGGGCGCGGCCACGAGGCGCGCGAAGTCGACCTCCTCGGTCTCGTAATGCGACGCCTCGACGGCGAGGTCGCCGACGCGCTGTACGTCGAGCACGTGGCGGCGCGGCGCGCGCCCGTCGCTCCGCGCCTCGACGATGAGCCGATGCTCTCCGGCCGTCGGCAGCGGCACGACGCGAACGAAGCGGCCGTCGCGGAGCGGCACGCGGTCACCGTTCACCGTGACGGTGCTCCCGGGAGCAGCGCTCCCCGCCACCTCGATGCGCTCGCGGTCGGTCACGCTCGAGGTCATCGGCCGGTCGACGCGGAGGGTCGAGAAGGGGATACGCGCCTCGACGGTGCCGGCCACCGGCTCGTCGCCCGGCATCACGATACGGTAGGCCACCGTGCGCTGGTAGGCGTCCCCTTCGCTCTCGGCGGCCGTGAGCGGGAAGGCCTGCACGCCGTGGCCGACCGCATCGAGGGTCACGGACGCACCATCGAGGGTCACCTCGGCACCCGGCGCCGCGTCGACGACGACCCGCAGCTCCGGAGAGTCCGCGCCGAGGGCCGAGAAGTCTGGACGCACCCGATAGTTCACGCGGAGCGTGAGCGGCACTTCCTCGACGCTCCCGTCGGGAGCGACCACGCCGACGACGAGCTCGTTGTCGCCGAGGCGGAGCGCGTCGGCCGCCAGGGGCAGCTCGGCCGCGCCGCTTTCGAGGGGCTTCTCCTCGCCCCCGAAGCGCACCTTGGCGCCCTCGGGCGCGTCCGGCGCCTCGATGCGGAGCGCCTCCCCAGCGGCGCCATAGACGACCGCGGCGCGGAGCGAGGGCCCACCGCCGAAGAAGGCGTAGGCGCCGCCCACGACGAGCGCGAGCAACCCGAGCGCCGCCACGGCGAAAGCGACCTTGCGGCTCGCGCCGCTCGCGGGCGCCCGGCGCGATCGGCCGAGGCCCCCGATGGCGCCGATCTCACCGCTGCTGAAGCCGGGAGACGAGGGCGCCGGGTGGGCCAGACCCGGCGGGTGCGGGTCCCGCGCCGTGTCGGCCCCGGTGGCGTAGGACATGGCCGAGGCGGCGGACGACTCCTGCGCCGTCGGCGGCGCGGAGGAGAAGGGCGACGACCCGGCGCCTACCACGGGCGCCGTCGACGCCGGCGTGGGCAGGGCCGCGGACGCGGGAGGAAGCACCCCCTGCATTCCGAGGACCGTCCGCTTGGGCTGTGGCGCGGGGGCGCCGGGAGGGAACGCCGCGGGCGGCCCTGGCACGGCCGCGGCCGGAGCGGCGGGAGGGGAGGCCGCGAGGGGCG
>CALCTH010000390.1 GCA_937893795.1 uncultured Myxococcales bacterium
GGCCGTTGGCGGCGAAGGCCGGGGCGAGCGCCAGGCGGAGGAGGCCGTCCTCGCCGAGGCTGAGGTCGATGCGTCCGTCGAGGTCGAGCGCGACGCTCGCGCCATCGTCACCGAAGCGCACGATGCGGCCCTGCTGAAGCGTCGCGAAGCCGGGTAGCCCGGGCGCCGGGAGCGTGGCCGCCGTGAGCCCGCGCGCGAGGCTGCCGGCCAGCTCGGGAGCCACGCGCTCGAGGCGGGCGCGCCCGTCGGGCGGAGGCGGCGGCTGCGCCAGGCACGTGGCGTTCGTGGGCCGATCCACGTCCGGCGGCAGGACGGCGTCCTCGGGGTCGTCGCCGCACGCGAGCGCGAGGGACAACGCGAGGAGCGCGGTTGCGCGAAGGGCAAGCATACGGTCCATGTAGCAAGAATCCGCGGACGGTGACGCTCGATCGGTGACATGTGCCGACCGCAGGGAGGCGCGCCGTGCCTTGTGATTCCCCGCCGCGGCACCATGGTTGGGGGCGGTGCCCTTCCCCCACATCGCCTACGGGACGCCTCGGAAGCTCCCCAAGGCGCAACGCCTCGAGGGCCGCGTCGTCGTGCTCGACGTCGCCTTCGCCTCCCGGGCGGGCGGGGTGAGCTTCGAGAAGGTGACACGACCCTTCATCGAGGGGCTCGGGTCGCGCCTCGCCATGTGGATCGACCATCACGACCACGAGCGACACGCGGACTTCGCCGACGACCCGCGTTTCGTGCTGCGTACGAAGGCCGAGCATGGGGCCTGCCCGGAGCTCGTGACGCCGGAGCGCGTACGCTGGGCGGGCGCCGTCGACACCATCTGCTGCCACGTCGACTTCGACGGGCTCTGCTCCGCGGCCAAGTGGATTCGCGACGGCATCGAGCCCTACCCCGGCGCCGACGACGACGCGCGCGCCATCGACACGCGCCTCGGCACACCGAGCGAGCGCGCCGCCGTCTTGGACCGCGCGCTGCGGGCGCGGCCGCGCGACGACGCCCTCAAGGGGCTCATCATCCGCTACCTCGTCGAGGGCGCCGGCGACGTGGCGCTCCTCGAGCAGTTCAAGGATGCCTCGAAGCGGCTGCTCTCCCTCGAGCGCGAGTCGCGGCGCCTCGCGACGCGCTACGCCGTGGACGAGGGCGTCGCCGTCTGCGACGCCCGGGTGCGCGACGGCGCGTACGACAAGACTACGCTGCTGCTGCTCGGGCAGCAGCTCGCTCCCATCAGCGTCGTGCACGACGAGACGACGGTGACCGCGGCAGCGCGCTTCGACTCGGGGATCGACCTGCTCGCGGCGCTCGGCCTCGAGGGCGGGATGCCGACGCGGGTGTCCGTGGCGGCCAAGGAGCTCGCGGACGTCCTGGCGAGGCTCCGCGCGCTTCCGGCGCCTCCGCCCTGAGCCTCGGGGGCGCCAAATAGCCCCTCGTCGCGCAGGAGGCCTCCCCGCGGAGCCGGCGTCGCGGCGCGTCCATCGCCCCTGCGCGTCCTTCGTCGACGCGCGAACGTTGAAAGACGAGGCGCGCTTCGCCGATGCTCTCTCCCGTGCGCGGCGCGCTCTCGGTCGCCCGCGGAAGGAGCCACGAGTGACGATACGCTGCTGCGTCTGCGGGCTGGAGCTCGGCGAGGGGCAGGTCCACACGCTCGGCGGGCGCCCCTTCTGCGCGACGCACCACGCCAAGGCGCTTCGGGCCACGGAAGCCTCGTGGAGCCGCGCGGGCCTCGTGGAGGCGGCGCGCGTGGCCGCCTTTCTCGCCCTGGTGGCGGCGATCTTCGGCGAGTCGCCCCTCCCGGGCGACGCCCTCGCGGACTTCGCCTTGGCGCTCGTACCCGCCGCCATTTGGGGGGTCTTCGTCTACCGGCAAGACCGACTCGAGCCGGAGCCTCCCGGCCACGTGCTCGGCGTGGCGGCGCTCGGTGCACTCCTCGCGCACGCCATCACCGAACCACTCATGGACTTCCTCGGCGCGCACGAGTGGCGCGCCCTCGGCGGCCCCGGCGCGACGCTCGCCGCGCTCGTGCAGGCGACGCTTCAGCTGACGGCGGCCTACGTCGCCGTCCGGACGACGGTGTTTCGAAGCGAGGAGCTCGACGAGCCGGTGGACGCCATCGTGTACGCAACCGCGGCGGCGCTCGGCGCGGCCACGGTCGCGAACGTGCGCTTCCTGCTTGGAGAGCAGGGGCTGCTCCCCTTGGCCGGCGCGACCTTCGTGGCCAACACCGTCCTCGCCCACGTCGCCGCCGCCGTGGTGCTCGGCTACGGCCTCGGGCGCGCGCGCTTCGACGGGGCGCCAGGAGGCCGCTGGCTGACGGCGTGCTTCGCCGTCGCCGTCGTCGTCCAGACCGTCGCGGGCGAGCTCGCGCTGCGCGCGGGGACGCGGGAAGCGAGCTTCGCGCCCTGGACGGCCTTCGCCGTCACGGCCAGTCTCGGCGTGGCCGTGCTGGCCGGAACCCACTTTCTGGCCGCGCGCCACGCGCGGCGGGTCCTCGACCACCTCGAGCCCGTGGGGGTGGCCCGTGGCTGAGGTCTCCGCCTTCCCGCCCGCCGGAACCCCCGCCTCCGGGGCCGGGGTCGGGGTCCTCATCGCCCTCGTCCTGGGGGGGGCGGTCATCTACGGGCGCGCGCTCACGCCGGCGCCGCGCACGGACGAGGCCATCGACCGAGCGCACGAAGCCACGCTACAGCCCGGCTAGAGAGCGGGAGCGGCAGCCGATCAGTGGGTCGCCAAGCGACCGCGGCTGGGCGGTGTCGCGCCGGAGGTGCGCGTACGACGCCTCGGCGCCTTCGACGCCGCGCAGCGGTCCACTTTCTTCGATCTCGAGAGCGCACGGCTCCTCGAACGCCGGCGCGCGGCGCGCGACGCCTATCGAACGCTCGGGAGCGAAGAACGCAACGCCTTCGGCGGCCTTCCAGCGAGCCTGCTCCTCTTCGCTGCGGCCGCGGAGCCCGCGGGGGCTCGGGCGGGTGCGCCCACCGTGCCCACCATCGTGGAGGGCGTGGACGCGCTGGCCCTCGGCACCGACGGCGTCGGATGGCACGTCCTGGCCCAGGCGCCGAGCGGGGACGACGAGGCGCGCGCCGATCGCGACGCGCTACTGGCCTCGCTGCGCTTGCTGGCGGACGCCGCGCACGTCGCGCTC
>CALCTH010000391.1 GCA_937893795.1 uncultured Myxococcales bacterium
AGCCAGACGAGGGCGCCCCCGGCGAAGTCGGCGCCGCACCCCGGGCAGGCGCTGGGCACCCCGACGTCGGAGGCGTCGGCGGCGTGGCGGCAAGCACCGCAGAGGACGTGGGACAAGAGGCTCACCGTCAGACGATGCCGGTGGACGGCGCCACCCGGGAGGTCGCGTGATGTTCCCGCCGTTGCCGCGTCGTCCGTTCAGCGGTCTGCCGGAGGAACACGAGCCGGCCCGCGTCCGTCACGCGCAGCGCCTCATGGGCGACGCGCTCGACCAGCTCGACATGAGCCGTGCCCAGCTCGGTGCTGCGGTGGGGGTCAGCGCCCGCGTCGTGCAGCGCTGGTGCGGGCTCGACGACCGCAACACATCGCCGCCACTCCACGCGCTGCTGGCGATGCCGTCCCGCGTACGCGAGTACATGGCCCGCGCTCTGCTCGAGGGGACGGGCTGTGAGGTGGTGAGGCTCCCCGAGTCCGCCGACGTGGCGACCGACCTCGCCAACGCGACGCGCGTCATGGCGGAGGCGGCCGACGTGGTCCGGGAGGAGTCCAAGGCGCTCGCCGACGGGCACAAGTGCGCCCGCGAGGGCCACCGCATCGAGCGCGAGTGCGACGAGGCCATCGCCATCCTGCTCACGGTGCGGGAGCGCGCGCGGCTGGCGCAGCGCGAGGGCGTCATCGCGACGACGGGGCTCCGCGCGGTGGGAGGTGCGTCGTGACCCTCGACGAGGCCACCGCCGCCACGATCCGGGCCCGTGCCCGCGCCGCCGAGACGCTGACGGAGCGCGACGCCGACCGCGCCCGGGCCAAGAAGCGTGCTGAGGTCGTCGCCCGCCGTGAGGCCCGCGGCGACGCCCCTTCGGAGACCTCCACCTTCGGGACGCAGATGGTGCGCCTGTCGCCGGCGTCGCGGCAGCGCCTCGAGGTCCTGCGGAAGGAGCGGCGCCAGAGGATCCGGTCCCCGCGCGCGCGGCGCGCAAAGGCCGCCGGCCTTCGGGAGGACGCCTCAACCCTGACCGCCATCCTCGACGTCCTGGCGGAGGGCGAGGCCGGTCTGCGGGAGTTTGCGCTCGCCGTCCACGGCGAGGACTCACGGCGCCACCGGTGCACCTGCGGGATGGCCGCCACCAAGCTCGTCGACAAGGGGCTGATCGTCCGCGTGAGGCGCGGCGTCTACGCGCTCGCGAGGGCGGCATGAAGGTGCCGTACGACATGGGCGACGAGGGGGTCATCTACCTCCCTGACCGCGAGCCCGAGCGCGTGAAGACGCTCGAGCAGGAGCTCGTCGACACGATGTTCGACCTCCGTCGCCTGACGGAGCGGGCGAAGGCCCACGACGCCGTCGCCGCGGCCGAGCTCGCCAACGCGCGGCTCTGCGTGGAGCGGGCGCGGCGCCGCATCGTCGGACCCGAGAAGGAGGGCGCGTGAACGTCGCTCGCGACCTGGACGTCGCCTTCATCTACACGTCGCTCGGCGGCATCGTGGGGCCGGCGGAGCGCGTCTCCCTGGCGCGCTGGATCGTCCACGCAGAGCCCGACAGCGAGACCGCGGAGAACCTGCGCTGGTCCGCGAGCACGGCGCCGCTGTCGATGGAGCTCGAGGCCGAGGACTACGGCGTCGTCGAGTCGATTCTCCGCGCCGCCCTGGCGGGCTCCCCCTCGCTGGTCGAGCACTGGCTGGACGCGACGAAGGACGTGGCGCGCGAGTGGCTCGACCGGGTCGCGCAGCAGCTGGAGGCGGCGGCGTGAGCGGATATAGGGCGTGGCGCGGCCTTCCAGGGCTTCGGTGCGGGCGTGCGCTGACTGACGCGCGGGGACCGCTGCGGGTCACGAGCTACGTGTACCGCTGCCGGCTGAACCGGACCCGAGACAAGGTCCGGGCAGGGCTGCCGGACTGGTACGTGCGAGCCGGATGGGGGCGCCGGCCGTGATGGACACCTGCCAGGACCCGGAGCTTGAGCGGGCGCTGCTCTCTCAGCTCATCCGGGGTCCGCGCTCCGCGATGCGGCTCGGGTCGCTGACGTCCGACGACGTCTCGGTCACCGAACACCGCGCCGTGCTGGAGGCTGCCCTCGCGATCCGGGCGGCCGGAAAGGTGCCGTGGCCGGAGACGCTGCGCCCCGCCATCGCGTCCGCCCAAGGCTGGAGCCAGGACCGGGTCGCGCGCCTCTTTCAGGACCTCAGCAAGCAGACGCCGGTCAAGTCGGTCCCTGCGGCCGTCGAGCGCCTCATGGAGCTTGCGCACCTGCGGCGCGTCCGCACGGCGGCCCTGGAGGTCGCGGCGGCCACGGAGCGCGGCAGCCTGCCGGAGGCCCGCGCGGCCGTCGTGGGCCTGCAAACCGCGGCGGCTGCGGCGTCCGAGGCCCCCATCCGCATCCAGACGGCCGCGGAGGCCGTCGCTGACGGCTGGGAGAGCCTGGCACGCATCGTCGACCACAGCGGCGACGGACCCAAGGACTCCACGGGCATCGAGGCGCTGGACGCCACGGTGGGAACGTTGTGCGCCGGCGACCAGTTCGTGATCGGCGGCTACACGGGCACCGGCAAGAGCTCTCTCGCGCTGTGCATGGCGCTCGGCGCTCAGGACCGGCGTCCCGGCATCGTCAGCTGCGAGGACTCTCCGACGACGTGGGGCAAGCGCATCCTGGCGCACCACACGGCGCCACCGACGAACCCCGCGGACGTCGTGAAGAGCCGCGAGATGACGGCCAATCAGGCGACCGCTTTCCTGAGCGCGGCGGAGGCCGTCGCGGAGTGCCCGCTTCACATCGCCTACGCCGTCAAGCGGCCGGTGGTCGACGTGCTCGACGCGATGCGCCGGCTCGTGAAGGAGCAGGGCTGCGGCTACCTCGTCGTCGACTACATCCAGGCGATCCGCTTCGAGCTCGGCGGGGGCGTCCGGTACGACAAGGCCGTCGCCGACGGGGCGAAGCGCATCAAGGCCCTGGCCGCGGACCTCGATGTCCCCGTCCTGCTGCTTTCGCAGCTCAGGCGCCCCGAGAGGGAGCGTCGAGGCGGCGCCCAGTCGGAGCCCGGCGTGGGCGACCTGAAGGAGACGGGCGACCTCGAGAACGAGTCGGAGGTGGTGCTGCTGCTCTGGCGACCGGGTCGTGGACGCCCGACGCGGTGTCGTGTCGCGAAGAGCAAGAACACGGCCGGCGGTGAGCTCTTCGACGTGGTGCGCGGCAGCGCGGGCGTCGTGACCGGGCTCTCGGAGCCCCTCCTGGAGGATGAGCCGCGCGACATCAGCGACCAGAAAGGAGACGGCTGGTGATCACCACGTGGCTCAAGCTCTACCGGAGCGCCCACCACTCGAACCGGTTTCGCGCCCGGAGCCATCGCGCGCAGCGCGCGTTCTGCCTCTGGCTGTCCGCGGCCGACGAGCGAGGCGAGATCGAGCTCGGTGGTCTCAAGCCCGCCGCCTGGCTCGAGCGGCACTTCGGAGCGACCGCCGCCGAGCGCAAGGGAAGGGTGGTCCATCGGGCCCTCGACGAGCTCCTCGAGCACGGCCACCTGGCCCTCGACGAGGCCGCCGACGTGCTCCGGTTTCCGGGCTTCGAGGAGAAGCAAGCGAGCACCACGACGCGGACGAGGAGGGGGGCGCGACCGGTCAACGAGCGGCCCGAGAGCGGTCGGTCATCGGTCAGTGATCGGTCAGTGATCGGTAAGAGATCGGTCGATGATCCGTCAGTGATGAGGACCCAAGTGCCCGAAAACACTCAGTCCGAAATGACAGATATAGAGGGAGAGGAAGAGGGAGAAGAAGAAACCCCCCTGCACCCCCTTTTGCGGCCACCGTCAGAGTCCGAGGCCAAGGCGAACCGAGAGGCGGGCAGGCAGGCCCGGGCGGACGCTCTTCGTGAGTGGACTCCTCAAGCGCTCTACGAGGCGCTCAACTCGGCGTGGGTCACTCACCACGGCATCGCCTTCGGCCTCACGCCCAGCCAGGTGGAGCTCGTCCAGCTCGGGAAGGTGCTCGACTCCCGGTCGATGACCCGCGCCGAGATGCTCGAGCAGGTCTCGGCGTTTGCTCGAGTCCAGAAGATCTACAAGTCCCACCCCGAGCGGCGCCCTCCGAAGCTTGGCGACGTTCGCAAGCACGTGGGGCTGTTCACTCGCTTCGTGCCGCAGTGGCCTGAGCGGCTGCGGGCCGCCGCGGAGGCCGCATGACTCGCGAAGACGAGCGCCGCCTCGCGGTGGTGATCGCCCTCCTCGTGGCGGCGTGGCTCGCCTTCAGCGCGGTGCGGGGGGTGGCGCAGGCGGAGCCCAGCGTCGTGGCGCATGGCCTCGTGGGGAGCCCCACGCACGACTGGATGGCGCGTGCTTGCCTCGCCGAGACGGGCTGGCACGAGGAGGCCTGCGCCGCGCTTGTCCACGTGATGCAGCGGCGTGCCCGGCTCCGCGGGATGACGCCGCTCGCCATGGTGCGGCTCTACTCGCAGCCGATGCGCCGCCGTCCCGCCGGGGACTGGTCGCGGGAGGCCGTTCAGCGCTGGCGACGGGCGGAGTGGAAGCGCCGCATCACGACCCACGGCCGCCGGCCGCGCGCCTTCCGCGAGCGCGCCTCATGGGCGCTGACCCAGGAGCGGTTCCGGGAGCTCCACGGCTTCGTCGGCGACGTGCTGGTGGGTACGGTGCCGGACCCTTGCCCAGAGGCACTGCACTTCGCGGGGCCCGCGCATCTCGATGGGGACGCGCCCCGAGGGTTCCAGCGGGTCTGTGCGGAGCTGCATCCGCGCCAGCGGTTCTTTGGCCGGGTGCCGACGGGAGGTGAGTCGTGAGCGCTTCCATCCTCATCGGTGGCGTCTTCCTCTTCCTCGCGCTGGCCCTCGGCTTCTGGGCGGGGCAGCGGGTCACGGAGGCGCGTCGGGAGCGCGGCTACCAGCGGCTGTCGCCGGAGCAGGCGCGGCAGGTGATGGGCGCGTTCCACGACATGGGGGAGCCAGTGCCAGAGGCGCTCCGAACGGCGGCCAGGGGGTGGAGGTCGTGAGGCTCGACTTCACCGTGAACGGGCCGCCGAAGCCCTGGCAGCGGACGCAGGGCAAGGGCGGGAAGCGCTTCAAGGCCCAAGAGACGCGCCGCTATCAGCGCTTCGTGGGCTACGCCGCGCTCGCCGTCCGCGGGGCGCAAGTCCCCGCGTGGCCGCTCGACGCTCGCTACCGGATGCACGTCCACGCCTTCTTCGGCGACCGGCGCCGTCGGGACATCGACAACGTCTCGAAGCAGCTGATGGACGCGCTGAATGGCGTCCTCTGGGACGACGACTCGCAGGTCGACGAGCTCTTCGTGAAGCGCCACGTGGACCGCGAGGAGCCGCGCGCGGAGGTCACGGTCGAGGTGATGTCGTGACCGGCGCCGTCCTGCTCGGCCTTGCCCGCATCGCGCTGGGGCTCTTCGTGGGCGTGCTGCGCGCGCTGGTGGAGGCCGTGTGGCCGGAGGTGATGCGGTGAAGCGCATGTGGTTCGAGAGCTCGCTCGAGCACTGCCACACGTGCCTGCGACTGCGGCGCGTCGTGGTGCGTTGGACCGACTACGGGCACCGGCGGAAGAAGTCGGCGCTGTGCACGGAGTGCGCGCAGGTGAACCCGGCGGGACGACGGGAGCGCTTTCTGCGCCAGGTCGCGGAACGGGAGGCGCGATGAGCGACAAGGTGCCGCTCTTCCTCCAGGAGAAGCGGGCGCACGAGCGCCCCCACCACCACTTCGTCGAGCGCTGCCCTTCGTGCCGCAGCGTCGTGCGTCAGTGCCGATGTATGGGGCCGAAGGCGGAGCGCCTCGCGTCCAGGCCATGCCCTAGCTGTCGGGGTGCCGCGTGACCGTCCTCCACCTCGAGCTCACCGCCTTCCTCGACCGCCATGGGCGGCAGCACCTGGTCCTGCGAGAGCGGGGCGAGGCGAAGGCCTACAACGGCCCGCTGGCCGTCGGTCAGACGATGACCGAGCTCAACGCGCGCCTGCACGAGGCGCTAGGAACTTCGAGCGCTCCGCGCGGTGAAGGAGGGCGGAGGGCCGGTAAGGGTCCCGCGCGACGGCGGTTGCACCAGGGGTCGGCTCGCCCTGGCGAAAACAGCGAGAGCCGCGGGTTGGAAGAGTCGCCTCGCATCGCCGGGCACCACGCCGACCTAGTCGTCCTCGACGAGCCGCAGAGCCCCGCGCCGCAGTCGTTCTTCGACCCCGGCAAGTTCGGCCCCCCAGGCCCCGTGACGCCGGAGCTCGACGCCGATGTCGATGGCGAGGCCGCTCGAGACGCCGACGGTCAGCACGACCAGGAGGGCGGGGGCCTCGAGGTCGAAGCGGGCACCGCAGCGGAAGCAGGCGTGGGGGAGGACGGTGGCCTCGATACCGGCCTCGCATCCCACACACACCACAGCCGCCAGCCCTTCGTCCCGCATGGGTCAGAGGATGGCAGAGAGAGCACGAGAGGGGAGGGCGCGTGATGGTGGAGAAGGGACCTGAGCGGGTGGGCAGCGATGAACTGGCGGAACTGGCGGAGGACGTCGCGCTCCTCATGGCGTCGATGGAGCAGGACGTGGACTTCTGCGCCGCGTGCGCGCTGGAGAGTTTCGACGAGGAGCACGGCACCGACTTGGTGGCCATGTTCGGCGGCACACGCGAGAGGGCCGTCTGGCAGTTTCTCGGGCTCCCCCGAGCCACGCAGGTGGCAGCCATCCGCTTCATCGGGCAGCAGCTCCGCGAGTCCGGCGTCGACCCGCAGCGGGGTCTGTCATGAGCGGCGGCGAGATGAAGCACGGCAGCGTGTCGTGGTCGCCGGACTACGTGAGCGAGAAGCATGCGCCGGAGCCTCCCACCATCGACACGATCATTACGGGTCTTGAGGACCGTGTGGATTCGCTGCGTCGCCAGCTGCAGAGAGCGCGGGAGGCCACGAAGAAGGGCACGTGGGCGTGGGCATGCCGGCGGATGCTGAAGGGCAAGGTGGTGCGGCGCGGTCGCTGGCCTGACTTCGAACCTTCGGTGCATCTCGACCCCGACGAAGACGCGCTCGCCTACTTCTACCGAGACGGGGATCGCATTGGGAGCCAGAGCTTCAATTGGGCGTTCTCGCCGGTTCGCGCAGACCTCGAGGCCACGGATTGGAGGGTTGTCGATGGCTGAGGCTACCGAGCGCGAGCGCATCGCCTACGACCTCTTCGCCATCTGCACGCAGGCGTCGGTCGCCTTTTGCGTCGCCGCCTAAGCGGGCGAGCCGAAGGCCGGCGGCGTCGGTTTCTGGACGCTGTACGAGGCCATCGCCGGGTACTGCGAGACGGACCTGGGCGTGCCGCATGCCTCGGGTGAAACCCTGGCGGACTGGCGAGAGCAACTGGTCAAGCGCGGTGGAGACGCGCAGTTCACGCATCACTTGCTCGGCGCGGCTCGAAAGCGGGATGAGGAACAGCGCAGGCTCTATGCCGAAGCCATGGCGCCGCGAGCAAAGGCTGCGGTTCGCGCCGCGCTCGACGAGGCCAAGGGGTGCGTCGATGCCCCGTAAGCCCCGCACCCACCTCCTCCGCGAGAAGGGCGCGAGCGGGATGCTCGTCGCGCTCTGCGGATGGCCGTCGGGCGAGGCGGCCCGCTTCACCCGCGACCCCGAGCAGGCCGACTGCAAGCGGTGCCTCGCCGAGTTCCACGAGCGGAGCCCCGGGTTCCTGCCGCACGCCGAGCTCGACGACTGGGTGCCGCCGCCGCCCCGAGAGGTCACGCGCCAGGAGTGGGAGCTCGAGGGACGCCACGCCCTCGCCGACTCGGAGCGGGGGAGGGGGCCGGAGCGCTTCGCCTTCTACCGCGTCGAGGACGCCCTGGAGGCGCTCCGCGTCCACCAGCTCGACGGGCATGGGGCGAAGTCTGCCAGCCTCGAGAAGCGCGAGGGCGCCACGACGAGCCGTCGGCCCCGGCTCTCGCATCTCGACCGTGTCGCCGACGTCGTGCACGTGCGGCGGGCCCTTCAGGCCGCGTACCGGCACCGGCCCTACCGGCGGGAGCCGCCGAACTGGTACGGGGTCAGCGCCGCCGACTGCGAGGCCATCCTCATGGCGAACCTGGTGGGGACCGAGGAGGTCACCGAGGTCAGCCGGAGGCGGAAGCCTGGGGAGTCGGGGCCGCGAACGCGCGCCGACCGCGTGCTGGTGCCGCGAAGCGTCGAGTGGCTGTGCGCGGAGTACGCGCTCGAGGCGCGCGTGATCGCGGGGGTCCTGAAGGTCGGGCGCTCGCGGATGCGGGTGGCGCTCGCGGTGCTGCGGATGATGCCGGACCCGGTGCGGAGCCCGGTGGAGATGAAGGCCGTGCTCACGTTGCGCGCGGCGAAGGAGAGGAGGGCGGCGTGAACCTCACCGAGGTCGAGCTCATCCGCATACGCGACCACCTGCGCGAAGAGGCCAACCTCTTTGCGTACATGCGTCGCACCAACGAGCGCCTCCACGTGGGGCACCTGCTAGAGGCGGAGCAAGTCCTGGCACGCCTCGAGCGCGTCGAGCGGAAGATCGCGGCGCTTCGGGAGAGCGAAGGGGAGGGCGCGTGAGCGACCTGACCACGAACGAGGCCGCCACCCAGCTCGAGACCAGCGTCTCCACCGTTCGGCGATGGCTCGAGGCTGGCTACTTTCCGAGCGCCTGGCGGGTCCCCGGAGGCCACTGGCGCATCCCGACCGCGGACGTGGAGACGTTCCGGGCCCGCTATCGAGAGAGCAAAGCGCTCATCAGCGTCTATAGCGCGCAAGCCGCGCAAGAGAGCGAGTAGGTGACCCGTGCGGACGTCGATCGGGATTCGTACGTTTTGCCCACACTCCATGTGTGCGCGCGGGCGAGGGAGCTGACCCCATGGGACGCCCCACCAAGCTGACGCCGAAGGTCCAAGAGACCCTCTGCGACGCGCTACGAGACGGCAAGACAGAGGACTACGCGGCGTCGCTAGTGGGCATCAACCCGTCCACTCTCTGGCGATGGAAGCGCCTCGGCGCTCGCGGGACCGAGCCGTACGCAACCTTCTGCAACGAGTACGCGCGCGCCCGCGCGGAGGGAGCTGACGCTCTGCTCAACGTCGCCCGCGAGGCGGCGTTCGGACGCGAGGAAGAGGACGAGCACGGCGACACCAAGCGCAAGCCGGGCAACCCGGACCTCGCGCTTCGCCTGCTGAAGATCACGCACGCCGACCGGTTCGGCCACGCAGCGCTGACTGAGGAGCAGTACCAAGCGAGGTTCCTGCGAGACATCGAGATGATCGCCGAGACCTACCTGACCACGGAGGCCGCGGATGATCTTCTCGAGGCCGTCGAGCGCTACTACGGCATCGCTTCGGAAGGCGCGGGAGGAGCGGGCGAAGCGCCGGGCGGTGCGGGTGGCGCCCCCGGTCGCGGCGACGTTCCGCAGACCACTCACTGAGTACTTCCCCGCGGTCTCCCCGCGCCTCCAGTACCCGGAGTGGCTCCAGCCCCTCGCGGACGACTGGGCCGAGGTCGAGGCGGCGCTACGAGGTGAGCGGGACCCGGTCTTCAAGTGCTGGTCGGTCCCGACGCAGCACGGCAAGAGCACGTTCGCCGAGCACGCGCTGTCGAAGGTGGTGGGCCAGTTCCCCCACCTCAACCACATGTACCTGAGCTACGCGGCTCAGCTGGCTCTGAAGAAGAGCCGGAACATCCGCGGCATCTACACCCGCGCCGGCGGGCAGCTCTCCATCGAGGCGAACGCGGCCTGGGAGACGCCGCAGGGTGGCGGTCTCGTTGCCGCGGGGGTCGGCGGCGGCATCGCCGGCAACCCGGCGACCGGCGTCGTCATCATCGACGACCCCCACGCGAACCGGCAGCAGGCCGAGTCGCTGCTCTACCGCGACCGCGCGTGGGACTGGCTGACGGGCGACGTCTACCAGCGCATCCACCCGCAGACGTCGATCATCATCATCGGCTCGCGGTGGCACCCCGACGACGTGATCGGGCGTGCTATCGACCCCGAGAACAAGCTCGGCGACAACGAGCAGGGCTACGAATACACGCGGCTCCCCGCCATCAACGACGCGGGTGAAGCGCTCTGGGCCGAGGGCATGCCCCTCGAGCTGCTCGCGAAGAAGCGCGCCGCCAGCGAGTACGACTGGTGGTCGCTCTACATGCAGAGCCCCCGCCGGAAGGGCGGGCAGGTCTTCGGGACCCCGACGCTCTGCGACCTGGCCGATGTGCCTACGCAGGGCGCTGTCAGTATCGGCATCGACCTCGCGTACTCGAAGAAGACCCACGCCGACTTCTCGGTCGCCGTTGTCCTGCGAAGGCACCCGAACCTCAAGCGCATCTACGTCGAGCACGTGGTGCGAAAGCAGGTGCGCGCCCCGGAGTTCAAGGTCGACCTGCTGCGCCTTCGCGACCGCTACCCTGGCGCGCCGATGACGTTCCACTCCGGATACGGCGGCGAGAAGGGGAACAGCGACTGGCTCAAGGACTCGGGGGTCCCGCTCACCGAAGAGCACGCCGGCACCGACAAGCTGGCGCGCGCCCAACCCTTCGCGGCGGCGTGGAACGGCGTCGATGACGAGTACATGTCGGAGCCGGGCTACATCTTCGTTCCCGGCGACGCGCCATGGTCGCGCGCCTACCTCACCGAGCTCGAGGCCTTCACGGGCGTCGGGGATGTCCGCGACGACCAGGTCGACGCGAGCGGCTCCGCGTTCTCCAGGCTGCCGATGTTCTCGGGCCCTCGCCTCAAGGTCGGCACCCCTCGCCGCAGTTCCGGCCTGCGCAAGGCCTTCTGACCAGGAGAACCCATGCCCGACACCGGAACACCGCCGGTCGGGCGGATCACCGTCCAACGGAGCCCGAAGCGCATCCGTCGGGAGCGCATCGAGGGCATTTCTGCCGAGCGCATCTCGGCGATCCTCCACGACCTCGAGGACGGGAAGTTTGAGTACTGGGGCGACCTCTCGGAGTACATGCTCCGGCAGGACCCCCACCTCCGGAGCGTCTACGACACGCTGACGCGGGGCGTCGCCTCCGCCGAGCTCCGCTGGCATCCCGGCGTGACCGAGGGGCCGCTCGCCGAGCTCGCAGAGCGGGCCGCCGAGCACATGCGGCAGGCCACGGACCGGGCGCGGCGGCTCACGGACACGATCTCTCACCTCATCCACGGGCACTGCGTCGGTGTCGCTGTCGCCGAGCACGACTGGGACCGCGCCGATGGCGCCTGGTGGTCGCAGCTCCAGCGCCCCGTGATGACGCGGGACGTCCGTATCAACGCCGAGTGGCACGCCACGGTCCGGACTTTCGCCGAATCGCGCTACCAGGGTCGTCGCGTCGACACGGCCGATGAGCCCTACCGCTGGCTGGTCCACGCGCCGCGGCAGGCCGGCATCGCCCCTCAGCTCTCCGGGCTGCTGCTCACGTGCGTGTGGCCCTGGTTCCTGAAGAAGGAAGCCATGGTGGACGGGGCGCAGGCCATCGAGCGGCTTGCCCAGCCCTTCATCTACGGCGTTCTGCCCGAAAACGCCGACGAGAAGGTCGTTGATGCCCTCATCCATGCGCTCGAGAACCTCGCGGCCGGCCAGTCGGCGGCGGTCCGCGGCGAGACGACGCTCCAGACCCTCGACGCCAACTCGACGAACGCGGGCCAGGCTCACGAGCGGTTCACCAAGTACCAGGACGATCAGCTCACGAAGGCGCTCCTGGGCTCCACGCTCAACGTCGACGTGGGCAGCACGGGCGGGAACCGGGCCCTCGGCGAGAGCCAGGCGGACACCACGATCCTCCCCCGCCTCCTGGGCATCGCGCAGCAGATTCAGGACACCCTGATGGCGCAGTGGGCGCGCCCCGCGCTCCACTTCAACGCGCACCTCTTCGGCGGTCGGATGCCGCCTCTCCCGCGGCCCGAGCTCGTGCTCGAGCAAGACGCGCCGCCGGTGGTGGACGACCTGATCGTCAGCGTCGGGGCCGTCAGCGAGAACGAGATTCGCCAGAGCCGGGGGCTCGACGAGATCGAGGGCGGCGACCGCCGCATCTCCCCCGTCGCCAAGACGCAGCCCGAGCGAGGCTCTCCGAGCCCGGAGGGTGCCGCCCCTTTCTCCCGAGCGCCGCGGAAGCGGCGGAAGCTGAGGAGCCGGGGGCACCAGATGAGCTTGCTGCCGACGACGTCCGGGACTTCGCCGATGTCCTCTGCCTCAGCGAAGCAGATCGCGACCGTGCCCGTCTCATCGTCGGACGACCCCGAGAGCGCGTCCTCCGCGCCACCCAAGAGCTAGCCGGCGCCCTCGACGGGTGGCGTGACCGCCTCGCGGCGCGCCTGGCTGGCGTGCTCACCGAGGCCGAAGCGGCCCGCTGGGTCGCCGAGTCGACGCACGAGCTCGCGGACAACGCCGACTTCGCCAACCACTTCTTCCGCGCGAACCTGCACCTCCACATGGCGGGGCAGCTCTTCGTGCGACACGTCGAGCGCTCCAACACGACGCGGGCCCTCGACGACCGCCCCCCGGGCACCTTCCTGAACCTCGGGCTGACCGAGGCCATCGAGTTCTTCGAAGCGCTCCAGCTGGTGCCGCCCGAGGAGTTCGAGGCGCTGCTCGACGCGGAGCGCGCCCGCTCCTTCACGGTGGGTCGCGCCGCGAGCGAGGGCTTGCAGCGCGCCATCATGCGGCAGCTGCGGGACGCGCTGGACGCCGAGGGGCCGGGGCTCCGCGCCTTCATCGAGGCGTTTCAGGGCGACGGCATCCAGGCCGGCGACCTCCCGGGTGGAACGCGCGGCTACCTCGAGAACGTGTTCCGGACGTCGACGGCGTCCAGCTACAACGCGGGCCGCTATCGGCAGCAGGTCGACGCGACGGTCGTCGCGGCCGGCGGCGTCTGGGAGTACGTCACGGCGCAGGACTCCCGGGTCCGCGCGTCACACCGTGCCCTTCACGGCAAGCAGTGGCGCATCGGCGACCCCGACGGGGCGCGGGCCTATCCGCCCAACTCGTTCAACTGCCGCTGCGTGATGGTGGTGCGGGACGCAGAGGACGCTGACGACAGCGCGCTGCGGCGCATCGTCGACGTCGAGGGCGCCGTCACGGACGGGTTTCGCGCGCCGCCGACAACCACGGTCGGTGTCGAGACGCCTGAGACCTGAGGAGAGCTCCATGCAGATGATCGTCACGGCGCAGCCCGACTCGCGCCGAGTGGCGCTGCGTTCGGCGCTCCCGGTGGTCGGCGAAGACGCGGCGTCCACGTGGATTCACGTCGCCGTCGAGGGCACCTGGAAGGGTCACCCCGCCGGCGACTTCACGTTCACGCGCGAGGTGTTCGCCAGCATCCTGGCGAACTTCGAAGCGAACCCGAACCCCATCCCGCTGACGTACGGCCACCCGCGCGGGATCGAGGGCGACGTCACCGGGGCGGCGGGGTGGATCACCAAGCTCGAGGTCCGCGACGACGGCCTCTGGGCGTTCACCGAGTTCACCCGCAAGGCCGCCGCGAAGGTGCGCGAGGGCGAGCACCGGTTCTGCTCCGTGGTGGTGGGCTTCGACTCCGTCGACCGCGAGAGCGGCGAGGACATCGGCCCGGAGCTCTACGAGGTCGGGCTCGTCCTGACCCCGTTCCTCGCGGACCTCAACGAAATCCGGCTGTCCCGCGGGGGCGGCCATGGGAGCGAATCCATGACCGATACCCCTGAGACGACCGAGGCGACCGAGGTCGCGCTCGCGATGGACCTCGAGGCGTTCCAGCAGCGCTTCGCCGACCTGGTGGCTGAGATGGAAGGCGACGCCTCGCCCGACCGTCTCCGCAAGGCTTTCGACGCGGCCCTGATGACGCAGGAGACCGTCGAGGGCGCGGACGAGCCCGAGGCTCCGGAGCCGCCCCCCGAAGAGGCCGAGGCCGGCATGAAGCCGGAGGACGAGGACGAGATGGCCGCCGGCGACGAGCCCGCGGAGTCCGTCGAGGCCGGTGACGCGCCTGAGGGTGACGTGACTCTCGAGGAGCCCATGGACGGCGCCGAAGCCGCCGAGGGCGACCAGATGATGCAGGCGGCGCAGATGATCGCCGACGAGATCTCGGCCATGGGCGGCGACGCCGACGCAACTGCCGTGATCGCCTTCCTCCAGAGCGCGGCCCCCGCCATCGCGCAGCTCTACACGAGCGAGAGCGCGGACGGGGAGGCTGGCGAGGAGGTCGCGACGCTCAGCGCCGAGCGGGCGGCGGTCCGCATCGCGACCTTCACCCGCAAGCTGGAGAAGCGCGACGCCGAGGTCGTGGAGCTGACGGCCCGCGTCCAGGAGCTCGAAGCGGCGGAGACGAAGCGCGACGACGACGCCTTCGCGGCCGAGATCGAGGCAGCCCTCGAGAAGGGCCACATCACCGACGCCGGCAAGCGCCTCCTCGTGAAGCTCGGCGCGAAGGACCGCGACGCGGCGCGCGAGGAGCTCGCCCTCGCTGCCGAGAACCCCGCGGTGCCGCAGGGCGCCGCTTACGCCCCGAAGGTCAAGCGCAAGCGCGACGACAAGGTCTCCCTCTCGAAGGAAGAGGAAGAGGCCGAGGTACGCGCGCTCAGCGCCGACGGTCAGCGCTTCTACCGGGCGGCTCGTGCAGCGGGCCCGAAGGTCACTCACCAGCACGCCATGGCCAAGGCGGCCGAGAAGGCGGGCGCGTAGCTCCGCGGCAGGTTTCGCCGCTTCTACAGAACCGGAGAAATGAACAATGGCACTCACCGCGGACAAGGTCCGAGCCACGAAGGGCGACGCGCTGTCGTTCCCCGCGCCCGTCGAGGGTGCGGCCCGCATCTACGTCGGGTCCCTCATCACCCTTAGCGCCAGTGGCCACGCCCAGCCGGCCACGGACGCCGCCGGCGCCTCGTGCATCGGCGTGGCGTGCATCGGCGTCGACAACACGTCGGGAGCCGATGCGGCTGCGGACGTCACCATCGACCGTGCCCACCTCGAGTGGTTCCCGAGCACCGGCCTCACGCAGGCCCAGGTCGGCGGCAACGTGGTCCTCGTGGACGACGAGGTCGTCACCGACGCCGCCGGCGCCACCAACGACGTCAAGGTCGGCACCCTCCTCGCGCTCGATGGGTCGAGCGCTCTCGTTCACGTCGGAATCTTCTCCGACACCGACGCCTGAGCGGCCTGAATCACCCGAAAGGACACTGACTCATGTCTGAGATCGCAGGCCTCCAGGCAAAGCTGGATGAGGCCAACACCACCTTCGAGACGGCCGTCGAGGCACTGGGAGACATCCTCCCCGGCACGTCGGAGCTCTTCTCCTACGACGGCGGCCCGCTCACGGGCCAGTCGCTCGACATCAGCTGGGTCGAGAACGCCGGCGGCACGCGCGAGCGGCTTCCGGGCGAGACCCTCACGATGGACGGCGGCCGGGCGTACGGCGCGAAGTACCGGCTTCGCACCTTCGACCGCACGTTCTCGCTCCTGCGCAAGGAGGTCGAGTTCGACGAGAACGGCAAGGTTGCGGCCTCCATCCGAAAGTTCGTTGCCGATGCCGTGACGCTCCTCGACGAGCGCCTCTGGGCCACGTTTCTCGACACCGCCATCCTCGGCGTCGACGACGTCGCTCTCTTCAGCGACTCCCACCCCTTCGCCCCGGGCGGCGGCACGCAGGACAACCTGACGACCGCGGCCCTCGACGCTTCGGCGTACGACGCGGCCAAGGCGGCCCTTCGCGGCTACCGGAAGGAGAACGGCGAGTACGTCAACCAGAGCGGCGGCACGCACCTCTTCGTGGGCGAGGGTCTCGAGCGCACTGCGCTGGAGATCACCGGCGCCGAGAACCGCCCCGTGGCGGTCGACAGCTCCGGCGCCGAGTCGGGCACGCGCGTGGCCGTGGCGGCCATCCAGAACGTCTACCAGGGCACCTCGACCGTCGTGGTCGTGCCCCGCATGCCGGCGAACGCCTGGGCACTCGTCAACGGCTCGAACCCCACCGAGCGTCCCATCGCGTACCGCGTGGGCCCCGGCGGCGCGCGCGCCATCCCGGTGAGCACCACGGAGTCGGAGGTCGCCAAGACCGACATGTACCAGTGGCTCTTCCAGCTCGACAGCGCCGCGGGCCCCGCGCACTGGTTTCGCGCCTACGGCAACGAGAACTGGGCGTTCGACGACGACGGCTTCATGACCCACCGCCACGCCAGCATCAACGAGCACCCCATCGCGGAGAACGACCGCAAATTCCGCTGGCCCCTTGGCCGCCGCCCCGATGACC
>CALCTH010000392.1 GCA_937893795.1 uncultured Myxococcales bacterium
CAGCAGGCGATCGCTGATGGGGCAGAAATCATCCTGGCCTCCGGCGGGGACGGCGGGGACGTGCTCCTGATTCGCGAGCCCACGGAGCTCGCCGACGGCACCATCGATCCCGATTATCCGCGTCGTCCGGGTGGCGCCGGAGGCGGCGGGTCCGGAGGCGTCGTGTACCTGGCGGCGCCACTCCTCGAGGTGCGCGGCCGCGTGGAAGCTGCCGGCGGCCTCGGCGGGCGCGGCGAAAGCGGCTCCCGCACGGCGAGCAACTTCGGCGGCCAGGGCGCCGTCGGGCGCATCCGCCTCTCCACGCGCACCACGAAATGCGTGGCGACGGGCACCTTCGACCCACCGCTGGCAGGCGGCCGATGCCTCGCGAACCCCGGCGCCGCCGCGGTACCCGCCGTCGTCGAGTGGCCGGACTGATCGTTGGTGCGCGTGGGGGCGTCCGCGCCTCCGCCCGTGCCCGCGATCAGGCCTCCGCGCGCTCGAGCTTTGCCGGGACGCGCTTGTGCCAGGGCGTGCCCACGAAGGGATCGCGGGCCGCCGTCTCCGTGAGCTCGTTGGGGGAGATGCCGCCGTGGAGGCCGGCGGCTCCGATGCCCGTGCCGTTCGGCAGCGAGATGTGGCCCCGTTGCATCGCTTCGCTCACCTCGACGGCGACGGTCGCCATGCCGCGGCGGGTGGTCAGCTTAACGCGGTCGCCCGTGCCGACGCCGAGCGCCGCCGCGTCCTCGGGATGTACGCGAAGCGCGCCCTCGGCGTCCTTCTTCCGCCAGTCCGGATTCCGGATGATCGTGTTCGCCGTGAAGCTCCGGCGCTCGCCGGCGCTCAGCACGAAGGGGTACGTGGCGTCTGGCGCAGGCGGTCCCGCGGCCAGCCTCGCGGCCTCCTCGAGCAGGTCCCCGAGCGCGAGCTCGATGCGTTTGCTGGGCGTCTTCACCGTGCCCGCGACGTCGCTCCAGTCGCCCTTCGCGAAGACCAGCCCGTGCGGCGACGCGAGCATGGCCTCGAAGAGCTTCACGCCCGCCAGCGGCGGCGGTCCGCCAAAGCCCGCGGCGGCGAGGGCCTTGGGGCTCTTCATGGCGGCCTGCACGGCGAGCCCGAGGAGCACGGCGCCCTCGCGCACCTCCTCCGGGAGTGCCGGGCCGAGCGTTCGGTGGAGAATCACCGGCGCCATCTTCGCCTGCGGCCCGAAGGCCACCTTGGCGAAGGCCGGCATATAGGCCGCCATGCCCTTGGCAGCCGCCTCGCGCAGCTCGTCCATGGGCGCGCCCTCGAGCGCGCCGAGCGCCTCACAGAGCCGCGCGTGAATCTCGGCTTCGGAGAGCACGCCTTCGGGAGGCGCCAGCAGCCGCGGCCGGAGATGAAAGACGTTCTCCGGGAACTCGAAGTTGAAGAAGGTCGCCTCGGCCTTCTCGTACTGCGTGCTCGCGGGCAGCACGACGTCCGCGAGCCTGGCCGTCTCGGTCATGGCGACGTCGACGACGACGACGAAGTCGAGCTTCGCCAGGGCTTCGCGCATGCGCGGCCCGTCGGCGAGCGAGTGCGCCGGGTTCGCGGCCTCGACGAACATGGCCCGGAAGCGCTTCGGGTCGTCCGTGAGGATCTCGTCCGCGATGCTGTTGCAGGGGATCATCCCGCCCACGATGCGCGCGCCGGTCACCGGGGACGTGTGCTTCGAGCGGCCGTCCGCGATGTTCACGAGGCCCGGCATCGTGAAGTGCGCGCCGGGCTTGCCGTAGTTGCCCGTGAGCAGCCAGACGAGCTTGTGCAGGTAGCTCACCAGCGTCGAGTGCTGGTTCATCTGCACGCCGAGGTCTTCGAAGCTCGCGAAGCTCTCGGCGCGCCCGATGACCCGCGCGACCTCGCGGAGCTGCGCCTCCGGGACGCCGCAATGGTCCGCATAGGCGGCCACGTCGACGGCGCCGAGCACGGCGCGGACCTCGTCGAGGCCGCTCGCGCCCTCGAGGAACGCTTCGTCGAGCAGGCCTTCTTCGAGGATCACCGCGAGGATTCCGGCGAGGAGCCAGGCGTCCGTGCCGGGCTTGACCTGGAGGTGGATGTCCGCGAGCTCGGCGCTCTTCGTGCGCCGCGGGTCGACGACGATGAGCGTGCGCGCCGGGTCGGCCGCGATCTCCTTGAGCGTCACCCGGGCGCGGGGGATGCCGTGCGAGAACCAGGGGTTCTTGCCGAGGAAGAGCGCGACCTCGCAATGCTCGAAGTCCGCGCGGGTGCTCAGCCCCATCATGCGGTGGCCGACCCAGAACTCGCCGGTCTTCTCCTGGGCGAGCGCGCTCGAGCGGTAGCGCATGCCGAGCGCCCTGCGCGTCGCCGTCGCGTAGGCGCCGGGCAGGTGATTCCCCTGGCCGCCGCCGCCGTAATAGAAGATCGACTCGCCGCCGTGTGCGTCGCGGATCGCGCCGAGGCGCTCGGCGACGAGCGCGATGGCTTCGTCCCAGCTGGCCTCGGCGAAGCTCCCGTCCGGCTGGCGAACGAGCGGGGCCGTCAGCCGGTCCGGCCCGTTTTGATAGTGGTCGAGGCGATGCGGCTTCTCGCAGGCATAGCCCTTCGAGGCCGGGTGCGCCTTGTCGCCGCGGAAACGCACCAGCCGTTTCCCGTCGTCGCCGCCGAGCTGGACCTCGAGGCCGCAGTTGCACTCGCAGAGGATGCAGGCGGTGGGCTTCCACTCGCCGCGCTTCGAGGCGGTCGTGCTCATGAAGGGAGCATCGGGGATTCGGTCTCTAAATGCAACCAGATCGACGGTGTGGCGAGGGAGCCCATCCGGCGTACTCCGCTTCGACGGCCCCCAACACCCTCGAAAATAGGGTGATCGGAAAAAGTTGGAGCGCAGGTCTTCCCTCGCAGGAAACCGGGATGTTACAAACCAAAGAGTTGGACGGTCGTTCAAACTGAGCGCCCAAGACGGGGGTTGCATGGCGGCGGACGGGAGTGGAGCGACGACGGAGGAAGGCACCTCGCGTGCCTCCCGGAAGCTCGCGCGTCTGGAGAAGAAGTCCCGGGAGCGCGACGAACGCCGCGAGGCCAAGCGCGAAGAGCTCGCGCGCAGCGCGCTTTTGACGCTTCAGGAGCTCGGCTACGCACGCACGAGCCTGCGCGACGTCGCGGAGCAGTCCGGGAGCTCCGTCGGGCTCATTCACTACTACTTCGAGGACAAGGAAGACCTCATCGCGCACTGCGTGCGCCTCTACAAGCGCGACTTCATCGCCGAGGTGGACGCCGTCGTCGCCCAGGCGACGGGCCCCGACCACGCGGTGGAGCTCTTCGTCGAGGGCATGGCCGAGTCCGTGCGCCAGCACGCATCGCTCCATCGCCTCTGGGACGATCTGCACGCGCAGGCGATGTTCGAGCCTCGCTTCCAGGAGCCGGTGCGCGAGCTCGAGGAGAAGCTGATCGCCATGATCGGCCGCCTCCTCGTGAAGCTCGAGGTCGACGTCTCGCTCGCTGTGGAGGCGTACCTCTGCATCCACGCGGCCTTCCACTTTCATCTCTTCCAGCACATCGCCGGAGACCCCCATGCGCTCACGAATCTCCGTGAACGCATGCACTCGCTGCTCGCCCGCTTTCGCTAGTCGCCACGACCCATTGCCCGAGGAGGTACCCGATGCCCGCAACCGTTCCGTTCGATGCCGAGAAGGTCGGTAAGTCGAGGAGACCCGTCGCCACGAAGGAGGGCGCGACGGCACAGCGGGCACTCTGTGCGACCTGCGACATCGCCTGTAGCGTGGGCACGGAGACGAAGAAGGGTCGCGTGGTGAAGGTCCGCGCCTCGGACAACCCGCTCTTTCGCGACAACATCTGCATGAAGGGCGTCTACGCGCCGCGCGGCTTCGCGAACCCGAACCGCCTCATGCACCCCATGAAGCGCGTCGGCGAGCGTGGCTCGGGGAAGTTCGAGCGCGTGACCTGGGACGAGGCGATGGCCGACATCGGCGCGCGCCTGAAGGCGATCATCGCGAAGTACGGGCCGGAGTCCTGGGCGGTCTCTACGAGTCAATGGAACACGGGTACGGACTGCGGGCTCTCGCGGCGGCTCATGAACCACATCGGCTCGCCCAACTGGATCAGCGGCGTGGCGCTTTGCGCCGGCAACACGGCTGCCGTGAACCGGCTCACCTACGGCTGGTTCCCCATGGGGGACTTCAACAACACCAACTGCATCGTGCTCATCGGGCACAACCCCACGCGGCACAGCTGGAGCCCCATCTACTCGATGATCCGCACGCGCCAGGCCCGCGGCGCGAAGCTCATCGTGCTCGACCCGCGCAAGAGCGAGAACGCCGCGCGCGCGGACATTTGGCTCCCGCTCAAGGCGGGTAGCGACACGGCCATGCTCTTCGGCTGGCTCAAGGTGATCATCGACGAGAAGCTCTACGACGCGCAGTTCGTCCGCGACTGGACCGTCGGCTGGGAGGACCTGAAGCGGCGCGTCGACGAGTTCCCGCTCTCGCGTGTCGCCGAGCTGACGGGCTGCAAGGAGGCGGACATTCGGGCCGCCGCGCGCATGTACGCGACGCAGGGTCCTTCGCTCATTCCCTGGACGCCCATCACGGATCAGCAGCGCAACTCGACCTCGGGTATCCGCCTCCAGACGATTCTACGAGCCATCTGCGGCAATCTCGACGTGGTCGGGGGCGAGACGCTTCAGGGGCTCAACCCGGACATCATCCCGGAGACGGTCATCGAGGCGCACGAGGTGCTGCCCGAAGAGCAGAAGCTCAAGCAGCTCGGCACCGAGGACCATCCGGTCTTCACGTACCGGGGGCAAGATGCGCTGCGTGAACCCATGAAGCGCGTGTGGGGGCACGAGTACGTGAACCAGGTCGTGGGCTGCTACATGGCCAACCCGAACTCGACCTTCAAGGCCATGGCGGGCAAGGGTCCCTACCCCGTGAAGGCCTTCGTCTTCATGGGGAACAACCCTCTCCTGAGCTACGCGAACATGCCGCTCATTCTCGAGGGCATGATGAACCAGGAGCTCATCGTGGCGCACGAGCAGTTCATGACGCCCTCCGCGCAGCTCGCGGACTACGTGCTGCCCGCGGACAGCTGGCTCGAGCGTCCGTGGATGAGCGACATGTTCGGCTGGATGAGCGCGTCGCGCCCCTCGGAGAAGTCCATGGAGCCACCCGGGGAGTGCGAGAGCACCTTCAGCTTCCTGAAGCGTCTCGCGGGCGCCCTCGACCGCCCGGAGGTGATTCCCTGGGAGAGTGTCGAGGAGCTCTACGACTGGCGCCTCGAGAAGACGGGCATGAGCTTCGAGGAGTTCTCCAAGAACTACGAGGTCTACTTCAACAAACCCCGCTACAAGAAGTACGAACAGACGGGCTTCGCGACGCCGAGCGGCAAGGTGGAGCTCAAGTCGTCCATTCTCGAAGACCTCGGCTTCGACCCGCTTCCCTACTTCCGCGAAGACCCGCCGGCCCCCGAGGGCTTCGACCTGATGCTCTTCACCGGCGTGCGCGAGGATGGCTTCTTCCAGACGGGCCATCGCCACATCGCCGAGATGCGGGCGAAGAACCCGGAACCGGTCTGCTTCCTCAGCAAGAAGACTGCGAAGAAGCAGGGTCTTCGTGAGGGCGACTGGGTCGAGGTCGAGTCCACCACGGGCACGGTCTCGATGAAGGTGAGCGTGCGCGACGGGATGCCCAACGGCCGGGTTCGCATTCTCCACGGCTGGTGGAAACCGGAGCTCGGCCGCGGCCTCGAGGCGGGGCTCTCGGGCACCATGACCTACTCCGACGCGCAGCTTACCGGCGACGACCCGGACTACTTCGACCAGGAGCAGGGCATTCCCCACTTCAAGGGCGTGCCGTGCAAGCTCACGAAGACGGTCCACCTCCCGGTGGCGACGGACGAGCCCACGGCGGTGAGGGCATGATCGTCCAGAGCATTCGCAGCGCCCGCGACATCGGGCTTCGCTGGCTCGAGCGAAAGCTCGGCCTCGTGACCTGGGTGGCCGGCCGCGGCTCGCGCAACGCGACGGCCCTCGACAAGGCCTGCCGCTGGCTCGCGGCGGTTCTGCTCATGCCGCCCGGCGAGGACTTCATGCGCGACCCGCTCATCGACGAGCACCCGGGCTTCGACCCGGACGAGCTCGAGGCCTACTCGCGCGGCGAGACCGCTTGACTCTCACGCGGCGCCGGGGCTCGAGAGCAACGGCTCGGCGTCTCGCGCGAGCCTCGGTCGCGTGGGCTGGCGGTCGGCCCAGAGCAGCGCGGCGATCATCGCGACGTAAGTCGTGACGAGCACGGGCACGGCCCAGCCGTCCATCGCCGGCGGCGGCTCCATCCCGGTCAGCTCGGAGAGCGACATGTCGGCCGAGAGGAACATGAAGGCGAGCCCGCCCCCGAAGACGCCGATCCACGCGCGCCAGGTGCCCCGACTACGGGCGACGCCGGCCTTCGTGTCGGTGCGCACGACCCAGGCCAGCATCGCCACGGTGAATGCGCCTTCGAGGGCGACGGCCAGGTAGGGCGCCGTCAGATAGAGCCCGGTGCCGACCTCGTGCGAGTCCGGGCCGAAGACGTGGTGCGGGAAGCCGCCCACGTAGTCGGTCACGGCGTGGGCGACGAGGAGCAGGCCGCCCACCAGCGCCGGGCGCCAGCTCCCGAAGAGCGCCCGCCCGGCGAGCGTGACGAGCACGATCCAGCCGAGCGTCGGCAGGAGATCGTGGCTGTAGGTCATGTCCACCGCGATGGCCTTGAGGCTTACGTCCATCGGGTTCGTCGGTGTCGTCGGCTCGAGGCCGAGAAAGTGAAACGCGAGCCAGAGCAGGTCCGGCAGCTGCGACGCGACCAGGTAGTAGGCCAGGGCGCCGCGCGGCGCGTGCTGCTTGGCCACGAGGGCCGTGGCGTAGTGTCCAGCGAGCATCGGAGGTCTCCCCACCCCGAGCGGGGCAGATATTCGTTCCAGTTGGTACAAAATAAGAGCTAGCGCGATGGTCCCGGGTGCGTCAAGAATAAATTTCCAAGTGGTACGAAAATGAGCGAGAAGCGACCGCGGGGGCGACCCAAGACCGTGGACCGAGGCGCGGCCATCGAGCGGGCGCTCGTCCACTACTGGCGGGAGGGCGTGCACGGGACCTCGCTCAACGCGCTCTGCCGGACGCTCGGTCTCTCGAAGCCGAGCCTCTACCGCGAGTTCGGGGGCGAGGACGGGCTCCTCGAAGCGGCGCTGAGCGCGTATCGCGAGCACGCCGTGCTGCCCTTGATGAGCTTCTTCGAGCGCGACCAGCCCTTCACCGACGCGCTCGCACAGGCGCTCGCCTTCACGACGGAGCGGGCCGAGGGCCAGCCGCCGGGCTGCCTCTTCACGATCCTCCGGGAAGCCGGTGAGCGCGTCGGTTCGGAGACCTGGGCGCTGGTGCAGCGTCTCGAAGGAGAGCGGCGCGACGCTTTTGCCGCCGCCTACGCGCGCGCCCGGGAGCGTGGTGAGGTCGACGCGGGCCTCGCGCCGGAGCTGGCCGGGCGTGTGGTCGACCTGCAGCTTCACGCCGTGCTGCTCGCCATGCACGCGGGGGACGATCCCGCGACGCTGCGCGCCGCGGCGCAGGTGGCGTTCCGCGGCCTCTTCGCGGACTTCGATTCATGCTCCTAGCGCCCCGCGCGTACTAAGCTGCCGTCGTGCTTCGCGACTATGACGAGCCGGACTGCGCCGTGGCGAAGGCCCTCGCGATCTTCGGAGACCGCTGGACGCTGCTCATCGTGCGGGAGGCCTTCTTCGGCACGCGGCGCTTCGCCGACTTCGAAGCGCGCCTCGGCATCTCGAAGAACGTGCTCGCCAAGCGGCTCGGGCACCTCGTGGAGCACGGCATCCTCGCGCGCGTCGAGGCGGGGCGTTACGGGGCGCGGCAGGAGTACGAGCTCACGTCGCGGGGCAAGGACCTGACCGCCGTGATCACCGCGCTTCGTCAGTGGGGCGACCGGTGGATCTTCGGTGAGGGCAACGAGCCGCTCGTCGTCGTCGACCGGGCGACGGGGAAGCCCATCGAGCGGCTGCGCATTCGTCGCGCCGACGGCAGCGAGGTGCCCGCCCGGGACCTCGAAATGCGCCCCGGCCCCGGAACGCGCTCCTAGCGCATCGGCCACGGGCGCGATACACGAGGCCCACGTCAAGCCAACCCGCGTCGCCCGACGACCACCACGCGGAGTGGACATGAACGTCGACACGACGACGGAGAGCCGGGGACGCATCCCGGTGGAGCTCGGGCCGGTCCAGGAGACTCTCTTGATTCCCCTTCTCGGTCGCGCCGAGGAGACGAAAAAGCCAGGTGGTGCGCTTCGCGACGACAAGGCCGTCGCGATCGTCGAGGCCCTCGACTACGACTTCGGCAAGTGGGCCGGCCACGACGCACTGGTCGGATCGGCCGTGCGCGCGCGGCTCTTCGACGCCGAGGTGGAGGCCTTTCTCGTTGCGCACCCGGCGGGCACCGTGGTGGAGATCGGCGCGGGGCTGAACACGCGCTATGAGCGCCTCGGCAACGGCCGTGCGCAGTGGCTCGAGCTCGATCTGCCGGACTCGACGGCGCTTCGTCGCCGCTTCTTCGAGGACACGGAGCGCCGCACCATCATCGCGGGGAGCGCCCTGGAGGACGACTGGTTCGAAGCGGTGCGTGCGCGGCCCGGGCCCGTCTGCTTCGTCGCCGAAGCGGTGCTCATCTATCTCGACGCCGAGCGGCTCGAGGTCGCGCTCCGGCGGCTGGCGCGCGCCTTTCCCGGCGCCTGGCTCGTCACCGACACCGCGTCGTCGCGCATGTTGGAGCGCCAAGAGCACAGCATCATGAACACGCTCCCCAAGGAGAGCTGGTTTCGCTGGCCTTGCGACGACCCGGCGGCGCTCGCGGCCTGGGGCTGGGAGCTCGTGCACTCGAAGAGCTTCGTCGATGCTCCCCCGGAGATTCGTGCCGTGATGCCAGGCAAGTACCGCGTGCTCCTGGCGCTCGTCCCCTGGCTGATGCGCCGGGTCGTCGGCGGCTATCGCATCAACCGCTTCGTCGCCCGGGGAGCGGCGGAAGGGGGTGCGGCATGAACCCCGCGCTCACAGACGTCCCCGAGACCATGCTCTGGACCCTTCACAACCGGGCGAGCGAGGCCTCTCGTCCCGACGGCGTCTTCGACGACCCCGAGGCGATCCGTATCTACCGGGCCCTCGACTACGACTACGAACGCTCGTTTGGTCCGGCCGAAGCGTCTCACGCCTTGCGCTCCATGCTCTTCGACCGAGAGCTCCGTCGCTTCGCCGAGGCGTACGCCGACGCGGTGGTGGTGAATCTCGGTGAGGGCCTGGAGACGCAGCGCTATCGCGTCGACGTGCCGGGCCTCGACTGGGTCAGCGTGGACCTGCCGGACGCGCAGCGCGTTCGCGAGCGCTTCATCACGCCGGACGCGCGGCATCGCCACGTGGCGCGCTCCGCCCTCGATACGGCCTGGTTCGACGAGGTTCCTCCGGGCCGCCCGACGTTCATCACGGCGCAGGGGCTCTTCATGTACTTCGCCGAGACGGACCTCCGGCCGCTGGTGGCCGCCATGGCGGAGCGCTTTGCGGGTGGCGCGCTGATGTTCGATGCCATCCCGCCCTGGCTCTCGAAGAAGACCATGGCGCCTGGGGGCTGGCAGAAGACGCCGCACTACACGACGCCGCCGATGCCCTGGGGCATCAAGCGGAGCGCGCTCGAGACCACGTTGAGGTCCTGGGCGCCTTCCCTTCGATCCGTGACGCCCCTTCGCTACCCCCGCTTCCCGCGGGGCTTCCTCAACCGCTACGTCTTCGAGCTCTTCGCGCGCACCCCCGGCCTGCGCGACCTCGCCCCGCAGGTGGCCTTGGTTCGGTTCGGCGAGGGGTGAGCGCGCGGAGTGGCTCGGGGCCTCCGTCGCGACGCGAAGAGTCGCTCGGTCTCCCCTTCGGCTCCGATGAGGGCACGCCCGTGTGCCGGCCGGGTTCGCTCAGGCCACCAGCCTCAGCGCGGTGGGCGCACAGTCCGTCGCGAGCAGCGTGGACGTGACTCGACCGAGCCCGCCCGTTCGCACGACGCCCACGAGGTTCCCGGCGGCGTTCACGACGGGAAGCGAGGGGTGCCCCGTGCGGGCGAAGGCCTCGAAGGCCGCATCGACGTCGTCGCTCTCCCGGAGCCGCGGCGCGTCGCGCTCGACGAGGCCACCGGCGAAGCGCTCGCCCGACCGCGCCCGGGCGATCTGCACGCCCGCCGGGTCCTCGGGCGCGGCCATGCGCCGGAAGACCTCGCGCTCGTCGAGCACGCCGACGAGGCGGGTGCCGTCGACCACGGGAACGCGCCGGAGCCCGAAGCGCTCCATCGCCCGGCCGACGCCCGCGAGGGCGTCTTCTTCGTTCAGTACGGGGACGCGGCGCTCCATGATGTCGTTGACCTGCATGCCAACCTCCTTCTGACCTGCCGTACGCGACGTCGGGGTCGGCATTAGCCCTCGCGGCGCGAAGCCCGAGCAGACTCACAGCGCGGCGCCGTCGGACGTAACGAATCAGCGCATCGTGCCGAGGGCGACGTCCCTGTCGGTGCCGCCCTTCGCCGGCCGCCGCGGAGGCCCGCTCGGCCACCAGCTGAAACAACCGGCGCGCTTCGGCGACCCCGAAGCGTGCCCCTTCGTCTCGCGCTCCTCGGCCTCTTCGCGCTCGGTGCCGCCCCGCTCGCCGCGCAGCCTGCCCGCGACGCTTTGCCGGAACGGGAGGCTGCGCCCGTCCCGGCGCAGGTCGACGGCGAAGAACACCACGACATCGCCATGGTCATCAGCGGCGGCGTGAGCCTCGGCGCGTACGAGGCCGGGTACCTCCACCTGGCGACCGAGGCGGCCAAGCACTCCGGCGGCCGGCTGCATCGGCCGCTCTTCACGGGGGCGAGCGCGGGGAGCGCCAACGCCTTCCTCGCGGCGCTCCAGGGGTGCATGGAGCCGGTCGACGATCCGACAGCGAGCGCGCTCTGGGACACGTGGATTCCCATGGGCTACCGCGAGCTCTTCGACCCGGCGCAGGTCGAGGCGACGCACATCTTCACGCGCGACCCCCTCGAAGCCACCATCGACCGGATTCGGCCGACCTTCGCAGCGGGCCTTCCGGAGGACTGCGACGTCGTCGTCGGCATTACCGTCACCCGCGTCGAGGGCTTTCCCGTGCGGCTCCACGAAGCGCTGGAGCTGCCCCGCTTGAGCGCGAAGTTCGCCTTTCGCATGCAGGGTCGTGGGCCCGGGGTGCCGCCGCGCATCAGCAACTACCTGGACCCCGACTGGCCGCTGCCTCACCCGCTGCTCCCGTTCCGCGAGGGCACGGACGAGGCGACGGGCAACCACAACCTCGACCTGATTCGCGACCTCTCCTTCGCGAGCGCGGCCTTCCCGGGCGCCTTCGCGCCGGTCCGGCTGCGCTTCTGCATGTCCACCGATCCCGGGCAGGATGCGCACCCGCTCGTCTGCAGGGACCCGCCGCACGAGAGCCTCTTCATCGACGGCGGCGTGCTCGACAACAACCCGCTCCGCTTCGCGCGGCGCATCGCCCGCTTCGGCCTCGGGCGGCTGCCGACGGGCCGCGCGCGCTGGCGCGACGCGGAGGGGGACGCGACGGGCGGCGCCCCGGCCGATCTCGTGTTCGAGTACCTCGACCCTGACACGACGAACTTCCCCGAGCTCGAGACCGCCGCCCCCTTCACGGGCCGCCCGGATCTCCTCGACCTGCTCGGGCATCTGGCCGGCGAGTTCGTGACGACGGCCCGTTCGCAGGAGCTCTACGCGCTCGCCGAGAGCGAGCCGGACCTGCTTCGTCAGCTGCTCGTAACCGAGCGCAACTATCCGACGTTCAGCCAGCTGCTCTACGCGTTTCTGGGTTTCTTCGAGCGCGAGTTTCGCGAGTTCGACTTCTACCTCGGGATGTACGACGCCTACGCGGAGAGCGCGCGGGCCCTCGACCAGCTGGGCGAGCCGCAGCTCGTCGGCACGCTGGGCGCCCTCGAGCGCGCCTTCGCGGGCGCGACGCCGGAGACGCTCGCGGCCGAATGGAAGCCCTTCGCCTGCATGCTCGGCTGGTTCGAGCCCGCGTCGGAGCGCTGGCGGCCGGCGTGCAACGACCCCGAGCTGAACCAGTTTCGGAACCTGCTCCAGGTCAGCCTCGACCGGCTCTACGCGCGCTGCAGCCAGCTCGAAGGCGCGGAGGTACCCGCGCGGAGCGACCACGTCCACTGCCATCGGGCCGCGCAGGGTGCGCCCTCGCCGCGCATCATCACCTACCCGGAGGCCGAGCGCCCCGACCGCCGCTCTCCTGACGAAGGCGACTTCGAGCACACGCTCCGCATTCTCCAGGGGTACCGCTTTCACTTCCGCGACCTGAATCTGCGCCCGACACAGTCGCGCTTCGGCCTGATCAAGGTGCGCCGGAAGCTGCTCGGAATGATCGACGCCCTCGCCGACGCGCAGCCTTCGGGTGCGACGCGCATCGCCCTCCTGACGGGCGGACGGGCGGTGGTGAACGGCATCGCCTACGAGCCGCCGAAGAACTGGGTCTACGGGGTGGTCGGCAACACCTTCGAGATCGGGGCGAGCGTCCTGCCCTTCGAATGGAACCGGAGCTGGCTACGCATCGGCCTTGGGCTCCAGGTCGACTCGCTCCGCACCCTCGTCGACGATGACCGCACCGTCGCCTTCAGCGCGCTGGCGGGCCTCGAGCTCCACCTTCTGCCGATCACCACGCCGGTCCTTCAGCCCATGCTGGGCGTGCGCGGGGGCTATCAGCTCGGGATCGCGGACCGCGCCGGCCGACGCCCCTGCAGGAGCACGCGGATCGATGCGGGGGGCAACGTCGTGGCGACGGGAATCGACGACAACCGGCAGTGCACGCAGGCGGTGGCGCAGGCCTACGCGGCGCTCGCCATCATCGAGCGGCTGCGCGTCCAGCTAGGCCTGAGCATCTTCCCGGAGACGCTTCGGGTCAGCGAAGACGACGCGATCTCACGGCTCCAGCTCGAGCTCGGCGTCGGCCTCCAGCTCTTCTAGTGCGTTCGAGGGGTGGAGCCCGAGCGGGGGTGGACCGCCATCACGGCCCAAGAAGGAGACGTCCGCGGCTCGAGGAAGTACGTCCGGAGCGCTTCGTCACCGCGTGAACACCGACAGCGCCAGTCGGAGCGACTCGCGTACCTGTCGGGTGTCCTCGCCCGAAGCACGCTGGGTGATGGCCAGTCCGACTTGCTCCGATAGGTAGCGCCCACCCGCTTCGACCGGCGGTCCACCGACCGCCTCGCCCGCTTCCCGGCAGGCGCGCAGGAAGCTCGCGTAGGCCGTTCGCGCTGCGGCATCGATCTCGTCGACGAGAGCCCGTGTTTGGGGTCCCAAGCGGTGCCTTCCGTTGCGCATCTTGTAGAACAGGCAGCCCCGCTCCATCCGAGGGTCGTCGCACGCGAACTCGACGAGCGCATTCAACGTCCACTGCAGTCCGCGTCCCGCCTCCAAGATGGCGAAGACGTCGACGAGCACCTTCTTCGCGTAGCGGTCGAGCGTCGCTCTCATCAGCCCGTCTTCGCTGCCGAAGTCGCGATACACCGATGGCTTCGACACGCCCGCGAGGCGACAGATCGCGTTCACCGACACGTCTGCGGGGTCCTGCGACCAGTAGGCATCCATGGCGACGTCCAGGATGCGCTCCGGATCGGCGGTTCGAGGCCGGCCTGGTCGGCCCGGGGACTTCTTCCGACTCAATTTATACTGCCCAGTAACTTAACCGTTGACAGCGCACCATGGCACCGCTAGGTGGTATTTATACCACAGAGTATAAAATATCCCAGGCCACCGGCGCAGATGCGGGACGGCGTCACGGGGATGGAAGAAGACACCCCGGGGCCGTGACCACCGGCGCCAGCGAGCTGCTCCCGCAGTGGCAGCTCGAGACCGTCCTCCGCGGCGCACGCACTTGACGCCCGACAGGGGCTCGCCGGCCCGCGCTCGCTTGCTCGTCTCGTGACGCGCGGCTCCGTCGCGGCGTGCGTGCTCCGCGCCTTCCGCAACCACCTTCAGCAATCCACCACGACATGACGAAACGACTCACTCCCCTCCTTCTGGCCGGCCTCGTGGCGGCGTGCGCCGCCGAGGCCGCCAACGTCGCCCCGGCGAACGCCAACGGCGCGGAAGCTTCCGGCGACCCCGCGGCGACCACGTCCAGGACGCCGAAGCAGCTCGCGATCGGCGCCTTCGACGCCCTGTTCCGAGACTACAGCGAAGACGGCCTGCGCGACGTGTTCGCGCAAGACGTCATCCAACACAACGTGCGGGTCCCCACCGGGCGCGACGCGCTCCTCGGCCTTCTCCCCGTGCTCCGAGACGCCGGCACCACCTACCAGAACCGGCGCCTCTTCCAGGATGGCGAGTTCGCCATCATGCACAACACGCTCGACAACGCGCAGCCCTTCGGCGCGGCGCAGATGGTCTCGTTCAACGTGTACCGCATCGAGGACGGCCGCATCGCCGAGCACTGGGGTGTCCCCACACCCGTCGTGGAGCAGCCCGCCGGCGGGCCCACGCAGTTCGACGGCGAGACCGCCGTCACGGACCGCGGCCGGACCGACGCGCACAAGCAGGCGGTCACCCGGCTCTTCGAGGCCGTCGTCCACGGAACGCAGGAGCAAGTCGGCGCAGCCGTCAACGCCACCTTCGCGCCCGACTACATCAACCACAGCCCCGGCGTCGGCAACGGGATCCCTGCTCTCTTCGAGGCTTTCGGACGCGAAGAGTGGGTGTACACCAGGAACCACAAGGTGTTGGGCGAGGGCAACTTCGTACTGGCCATCTCGGAGGGCACGGCGAGAGGCGTGCCTTCGGCGTTCTACGACCTCCTCCGGTTCGAAGGCGGAAAGGTCGTGGAGCATTGGGACGTCATCGTGGCGATCCCCACCGAAGGTCTCGCCAACGACAACGGCATGTTCGGCTTCTGAGACCATCCTGGCTCGCCGGGGCAACCGACCCGCGGTGTCGACCTGGGAGGCCCCACCTTGGCCGGTCTCCGCGGAGAAGCGCGAAACGCCGCCGTGGGTCCCCTCGTCCAAGGGGGTGATGTCCCAAACCGTCAATAGCCTCGGCGAGCCAATCAACCCCAATCACACGGTCTCCGCGGAGGAGAGCGACGCGCACGTCGTCGTCGAGCTCGATGGCGTGGTCGTCGCCGAGAGCCGCCGCACGCTGCTCGTGCGCGAGGGCAACTACCCGGTGCGGCGCTACTTCCCGCCCGACGACGTGCGCCTCGAGCACCTCGAGCGCGACTCCGAAACGAGGCACTGCCCCTACAAGGGCGACTGGTCGCATCTGACCCTGCGCGTCGGCGACCAGACCATCGGGAACGCCGCGTGGACCTACCACACGGTCCTCGAGGAGTTCCCGCGCATCCTCGACCACGTCGCCTTCTACGACACGAAGGTGACCGTTCGCGTCGTCTCCGACTGAAGGGCGTGACGCGGGCTCCCGCGGGCCTGTCAGGCCGCGGGGCCGGGATGGAACGTGTAGTCTCTCCCGGTGCGTGCCCTCGGCTTCTTGGTCTTGTCCCTCCAGCTTGCGGCGTGTGCCCGTTCCCAGAGCACGGCCGACGCCGGTCCACGGCCGATGGACGCGGGGGAGGCGGACGCCGCCATGGACCTCGGCCGTGACGAGGGACCCGATGACGGCGGACCCATGGACGCGGCGCCTGATCTGCTCCCCGTCGACGCCGGCCCGGACCTGCCGGACTTCGGCCCGCCGCCTGCGGCGCCGGCGCTTCGCGCACCCGCGCTCGGCGCCTTCACCGGCAGCCTGCACGCGCCGCTCGACCTCGCGAACGCGCCGCTCCGCCCCTGGCTCAGCTGGGCGCCCGCCCCCGGGGCGACCGGCTACCGCGTACAGCTCGCGGCGTGCACGGAAGGACCGTGGGACGCCTGCGACTTCCTGCGCCCGGTGGTCGACGACGAGGTGACGGGGGAGGCGGCGCTGACCGGCGATGCACTCCGCTTCCGGCCGGCTGACCCGCTCCCGGTCGACGAGGTGCCCCCCGTCGGCCGTCGCTACGTCTGGCGCGTGGCCTCCTGCAACCCCGGCGGCTGTGGGGACTTCAGCGCGGCCCGCTACCTCTTCGTCGGCCGCGAGCGTCA
>CALCTH010000393.1 GCA_937893795.1 uncultured Myxococcales bacterium
CGTTGCCTGCGGGGTCGTTGTTTTCGTATTTCGCCGTGCACTGCCTTCGTCTGTTTTCGCTTTGTTGTCTGTCACCCGTCTCGATGTCCTCACCCTGGCCGCAGGCCACGCCCAGGCCACGCACGGGGACGCATGCCGCCCCGTCACAGAAGCTACCGGCGGTGCAGCCGGTATCGTCCGCGCAGGTCGTCGCGCACGCGTCCGCGCCACACACGAAGGGCGCACAGAGCGCGGTGGCCTCCGGCGGACATGCACCGGCTGCGTCGCAGCCCGCCGGCAGCACGGCCACCCCTGCGGCGCAGCTCCCGCTCCGGCATTCCGTGGTCGCGTCGGGGAACGCGCAGCTCGCGCGGAGCACACCGTCGCAGCTGCCTCCGCACACCGTACCGTCGGTCGCGCATGCCGGTCGTGTGCCCCGGGGCGCGCCCAGCGCCGCCGTGCAGGCGCCCTCGCTGCCCATCACGTCGCACGCCTCGCACTGGCCTCCGCAGGCGCCGTCGCAGCACACGCCATCGACGCAAAAGCCCGACGCACAGTCGCTCGCGGCGCTGCAGCCTTCGCCATCGGCGAGGGGAGGTTGGCAGATCTCGGCGATGCAGAAGTTGCCCGTCAGGCACTCGGCGCTCGTGCTGCAGCTCGTGGCGCACGCGTCGCCACCGCACTGGAAGGGCGCGCACGGCGTCGGTAGCTGCGCCGGGCAGCTTCCCGCGCCATCGCAGACCACCCTCGGGGTCTCGACGCCGGCGCTGCAGGATCCCGGACCGCAGACCGCCTCCGCGCCCGGGAAGCTGCAGGCGCTCCGCGAGCTCCCGTCGCACGCCCCGGCACAGAGTCCCGTGCCCGGGCAGGCGGCGCGCGTCCCGCGAGGCGCCCCGACGACCGCGACACAGGCGCCCTCCTGCCCCGGTACGTCGCACGCCTCGCAGCGTGCGCCGCAGCTCGACGTGCAGCACACGCCGTCGGCGCAGACCGACGCGCCGCCGAAGTCCGCGTCGCTACTGCACGCGCTCCCGAGGTCCTCGCCGATGCGGAAGACGAAACCCCGGCCGGCGTTCTGAAGAAAGCGCGCGGTCCCCGGCGGGCTGAGGTCGAGCTGGGGCGCGCCGACGGCGAGTCGCTCACCCAAGGCGTCGAGGGACACGGCCTGGCCAAAGAGGGCCTGGCTCTCGTCCACAGGCAGGGCGCGCAGGCTCTCTTCGGTCCAGACCGTGGCGGCGCGGCTGAAGAGCCGAACGGTTCCACCTCGGAGCGTCGACCCGGCGAAGCCGGATGCCCCGACGGCGAGGAGATCGCCGTCGTCGTCAAAGGAGAGCGACTGTCCGATGCGGGTGGCGACGGTCGTGTCCGGGACCAACGTCTGCTCGAGGAACCATGAGGTCGTCGAGCGCCGGTAGATCCGGACGGAGCCTGACGCCACCGAGGCCGTCGTCGTCGCCACGGGCAGGGAGACCGCCAGGCGAGTCCCGGACGCATCGAGGGCGACGGCGATGCCGAGCTCGTCGTTGCGCGCGGCGCCCACGACCGTGACCTCGCGCGTCCAGGCCACCGCGCCGGTGCCACGCACCCAGACGCTCGCCTCGCCCGAGCGTGAGTCGGCGAGGGGAGCCGAGACCACGAGGCGGTCGCCGCCATCATCGATCGCGACGGCCGACCCGAAGCGCTCCGACGACGCCGGCGTGGGCGATTCGAAGCTCTGCTCGGACGCCCAGGTGGTGCCCGTCCGCAGGAAGACATGGGCGCTCCCGGTGGTACGCATGCCGGTGCTCGCAGGGTCCTCCGGCGCGCCGATGATCACGCGCGTGCCCGCCGCGTCGCACGCGACGGAGGCCCCGAACTCGTCGCGGATCGCGCTCGTGGGCTTTCGGAGCGTCGCTTCGAGGGCCCACGTCGTCCCGGTGCGAAGGAAGACCAGCACGGCCCCCCGGCCAAACGAGAGATTGGCATCAGCGCCGACGAATGCGCGATCTCCCGCAGCCGAGAGCGCGACCGCGCTCCCGAAGCCACCGTCCTGCGGGATGCCAGTGGCCGGTAGCCGCGCTTCGAGGGTCCAGCCCGCGGCATCCCGGAACCACACCTCCGCCGCGCCCACTTTTTCGCCGGCCCCGGCGTCCCGCTCCGGGATCCCCACGAGCAACCGATCGCCCGCTTCGCTCATGGCGACGGACTGGCCGGCGCGGTCCCCGCGGCCGGCGCCGTCGTCCGAAATGCGCTGGCCGGCCGTCCACGTCGTGCCCGCGCGCGTGTACTGACGAACCTCGCCCCCCCTGGAGCTGCGCGCCGACGCGGCGCCGCCATCGCCCAGCAACATGCGACTGCCCGTCGCGTCGAAGGCGAGCCCCGTCCCAAGCGAAGACACCGTCCGGGCCGGCCGGATCGTCTGCTCGACGGTCCAGGTGGTGGCGCTGCTTCTCGCGCGCAGCTGGACCTCGTCGTTGATGAATCGGATCGCGAGGCGCTCGCCGCCGCCGTCGATGAAGATGCGATCGTAGCTGGAGCCCGAAGACGCCCGAAGCGTCGTCTGCCGGGTCCACGTCGTTCCGCTACGACCGAAGACCGTGACCGAGCCGAAGACATCGCGCGGGGCGAGCACGAAGGCGCGGTCGCCGTCGTCGCTCAGCGCGAGGCTGTCGCCGTAGAGGTCGCCATCGGCCAGACCGACGCCCTGCAGGAGCGCCTCCTCGGTCCAGGTGCTCCCAGCCCGGACGTAGACGCGCGCCGTCCCCGTACGTGCGGCGGTGGGTGTCACGCGATCGGCTCGCGCCCCGATGAGCAGTCGTCGCCCGTCGGCGTCGATGGTCACGGAGCCTCCGAGTCCGTCTCCCCGCTGCGCCGCCGTGCCCAAGTCGAGGCGCGTCTCCTCCGTCCAGCGGGTCCCCGAGCGCGTGAAGACATAGGCGGCGCCAGCGCCGTCGATGGCGCCCAGGTCGTAGGAGGGCGAGCCGACGACGACCCGGTCCCCCGTACCGTCCAGGTCGAGGTCGGCGCCGAAGCGCATGCTGCGGGTCGAGAGGCGCGGCTCGAGCGTGTCCTCGATGCGCCAGCGATCTCCGTCGCGCCGATACACGAAAACGACGCCATCGCCATCGGAAGGCGCGCCGACGGCCACGCGCTCGCCCGCCGCGTCCATGGCGACGCGCTCGGCGAAGCCGGCCCGCGACGTGTCACCGAAGGCCACGTCGACGACCTCCCAATCGCCCGTCCCGCGCGCGAGGAACACCACTCCACCGACGGTGTCGCCGACGCTGGTCGCGCCCGTGACCAACCCGGGGACTCCGACCACGGCTCGCGTCCCCGCGTCGTTCATGGCCACCGAGATGCCGAAACCGCCGAAGAAGGCGGCGTCGTCGGCGACGACCTCGGCTTCCAGGGCCGCAGTGAGCTGCGCGTGAGCATTCGCGCTCGTCCATGCCGCGAGCAGGCACGCGAGAAGACCCAGCGTTCGCATGGCGCGGACAGTGCCATGACCCGCAGCCGCCCGGGCGGGACGGACCTCACGTTCTTTCCGGCGCTCGCGGGTCGCCCGCCTCGCGCGGCCCGTCACTCGCCCGCGGGTCGACGACGACGGCGGACGGTGATGCCATAGAGGACGTCGTCGACGCGCTGCCGGAGGCCGACGCGCGAGCTCGGGCTGTCGGCGAGGACCTCCCCGAAGGTGCTGAACTCCTCGCCCTCGGGCCCCGTGCAGTCGATGAAGACCGTGTAGCCGTCGAGCTCCGGCTCCCAGCGGTAGGTGAAGACGCACTGAAAGCGCCCGACGGTGCGCGAATGCTGCCGCTGGAGGACGCCGGAGCCGTTGCGCTGCTCCGGAATGGGCAGACCGATCTCCTGCCCACGCAGCCCCACGAAGGCGAGCGGGAAGGGCTCGATGGGCGGCGGCGTCCGGCACTCGCCGAGCTCCTCACGAAGCTCACCGGCGGTGCGCTGTACCTCATCGAGGCGGAGCCGCGCGGTCACGAGGTCGTCGCGGTGCTGTAGGAGCAGGACGACGAGCGAGGTGATGGCCGCGACGGCGGCGATGAGAACGAGGGTGATGGTGAGACGCATGGCGAGCCCTACCGGCAACTCCGAGCCAAGAGCGGTGCCCAACGAGCGCCGCGCCTTCATCGGACGCGGAACGCCCGGTCCGGGTCAAGGCAAGAGTGGACGCGCGCGACTCCACGACGACGCGGCTGACGCACTGAGCGGCGGTGCGTCTGAAAGGCGACCACGGGCGGCGGCCCGCTTCGGGAATCCTGCGCCGCGAGGCCCGCGTTGCGTCTTCGCCATGACGACGACGCCCGCTCCGCCGCCTCCCCTGCCCGCTTCCGACCTCCTCCCGAGCGCTCGCGATGGCTCGGCCGGGCCTTATCGGCCGGCGCCGGCCGTCCCGACCCCGGCGCGACGCGGGGCGCCGCGGCGCCCGCTGCGACGCCCCGAGCGCGCCGCGCGCGGGCTCGTCGTGCTGCTGGTCGAGGTGGCGTGGCTCGGGCCGGACGGGCTCGCGACGGGCGGCGCCGGGCTCGCGCTCGTCTTCGCGGTGCTCCCTGCGCTGCTCGTCGCCTTCGCGCGGCCGCGGCGCGTGTCCCCGCGCCTCCTCTTCCTAATCGCCGGCGTGTGTCTGGTGTCCCTTCGCTGCCTCGTGGCTCCGAACTGGGTAGCCGTGCTCTCGGGCGTGGCCTCGACCTTCGCCATCGCGGTGGCGCTTCGGGCACCGCACACCACGGGCGGACCGTGGCTTCGCTCGCTCGGCCGGAGCTTGCTCGCCCTGCCGCGGCGCCTCACGCATCTCGTCGCCAGCCGGCAGTACGTCGCGCGACGCTTCCCGACGCTTCGCGGGGGCCCGGCGCTGCTGCTCCCGGCGCTGCTCTCGCTGCTCTTCGTGGGCGTCTTCGCGCTGGCCAACCCCTTCGTCGGCGAGGCCTTGGAGGCGCTCGGAGCGCTCTTCGGGCGCATCGAGCTTCCGGCCGCGGGCCGCGTCGTGAGCTGGGCCTTCGCGCTCCTCGCGGCCCTCGTGCTCGTCCGGCCTTCGGTCGTGCGTGCCGGGCGCCGGCGGCAGAGCGCGGTGACCGAGGCGACCACGAGCCAGCGCGAGGTCGCCCGCAACACGATGGTCGCGCTGAACGTCGTCTTCGCCGCCTACCTCGTGCTCGAGGCGGTCACGGTCGCTCATGGCGCGCCACCCGAGGGCATGACCACGCAGGCCTTCGCGCATCGGGGCGCGTTCTGGCTCACGGTCGCGCTCGCGCTGCTGACCCTCGTGGTCGGCGCGCTCTTCAAGGGTCCGCTCGGCCGAGATCCGGGGGCGCGGGCCACGCGGCGCCTCGCTCTGCTCTGGGCCTGCCAGGGGCTGGTGCTCGCGGCGCTCACCTATGGGCGCATCGCGCTGCACGTACGCGCGAGCGGCCTGTCGGACCTGCGCATCGTGGGCTTCCTCGGCACGACGCTGGTCGTGGTGGGCGTGCTCCTCGTCATCGCGAAGGTGCACGGCGAGCGCCCGCTGGGCTGGCTGCTGGACCGTCAGGCGGACGCCTTCGCGATCGCCCTCGTGCTCTACGCCGTCGTCCCGACCCATCGCCTCGCCGCCGAGGCCAACGTCGCCCGCCTGATGGCCGGCGACGACGCGCCGCTGATGCACGTGTGGGCGCAGGGCTCGGAGATGGAGAGCGCGCTGACGCTGCTGCCGCTCCTCGACCACGACGACCTCGTCATCCGCCGAGGGGTCGCGATGCTGCTCATGGATCTCCGCGACGAGCTGCGGCGGCAGGCGCGCGTGGCCACGAGCTGGCGGCAGCGGAACCTCCTCGCCGCCCCCGTGCTCGAACGGCTCGAGGCGGCCGACGCCTCCCTCGGCGCCGCGCTCGGTGACACCGGGCGCGTCGACGCACGCCGCGCGCGCGGCGAACGCACGCTGGGGTGGCCGGCTCACGGAGCGCGCTGAGGGC
>CALCTH010000394.1 GCA_937893795.1 uncultured Myxococcales bacterium
CTCCACGCGCGCGCGCCAATCCGGGTCGATCACCCGCTGGGCCTCGCGCTCGGCCAGCAGCGCCGCGTGCGCCGGCTCGAGCTCGTCGAGCTGCTTCAGCGCTCGGTCTCGCTCCACCGTCCGGCGGCTCATCTCCACCGTCACGTCCTCGAACTGGCGCCGCAGCCACCAGTACATGAGCAGCGCGCCGCCGAGCGCCGCGACGAGGAGGAGCACGATGATCTGTGCGAGGAGAAAGCCCATGATCGTCCCTCAGAGCGCCTCGACGTGGAACTCGATGCGGCGGTTGCGCGCCCGCGCCTCGTCGCTCGCCCCCGTGTCCCGCGGGCGGTCCGGCCCGAAGCCCACGGCCTGAAGGCGCTCGGCGGGGATGCCGCGCTCCTCGAGCGCGTTGACCACGGCGTCGGCCCGCGCGCGGCTCAGGCCCAGGTTCGCATCCCGGTCGCCGGTGTCGTCCGTATGGCCCTCCACGCGAATGCCTCCGGGGCATTGCTCGGCGACCCGGGCGATGGCGTCGATGCGCCGGAGCCCGCGGCGCGTGAGCTGGGCGCTGTTCACGGCGAACTCGATGGTCTGGCCCTGGAGCGCCGTCTCGAAGCGCCGGGCGCAGGCTTCGGCTTCTTCCTTGGCCACGAGCGTCACGCCGCCCACGCTGCCGCCCGTCGTCGGCGCCGTCGCCATGGCCCGGAGCGCGTCCAGGTCCGCTTCGGGCACGAGGCAATGAAGCTCGAAGACGCCGCCTGCGATCTTCGCTTCGCCGCTCTCGCACATGCGCAGCGTGCGCATGGCGCGCTCCGCGAGGGTCCGCGAGCCCTCCCGCGAGGGCCGGAGGTGGTCCCGGGCGACGAGCTCCTCGGCACGGACTGTGCGGACCTGCGTGGTGACGCCGGCCGCGCCGTCTTCGGTCGTCGCCGCCATGGCGAGGCGCTGGAGCAGCGCCTTGTCGGCCAGGCTCGCCGCTTCGCCACGGAGCGTGAGCACGCCGTCGCGGATCGTCGCGTCGAGGTTGGCCCAGGTCGCGGGCGCGGGCTCCGGTTCCGGGGGCAGCGCGATCTCGGGCTCGGGCTCTGTCGGCTCGATCAGCTCCACCCGGACCGAGCGCGTGACGGGCAGCGCTCCGACCCAGGTCGGCCCTTCGCTCGCGTTGGCGAGGCGCCGGAGCTCACCTTCGGTCACCGTGGGACTCGCGGGACCGCGCAGCGTAACGTCTTGCCCATCGACCTCGACGGCGATGTGGTCGTGCCCCGCTTCGCGCAGGTCGTGCTCGACGCTCGCGGCGACGCCCGCCTCGATGGTGCGCTGCGCAAAGAGCGTCGCGCCGTAGACCAGCGCCGCGAGCAGGAGCAGAACGCCCAGAAATCCCCAGGGAAAGAACCCCAGGGTCGGCTCGTCGGCGCGGCGAAAGAAGCGCTGTCGCGTCGTCACGCCCGTCTGGGAAGAAACTGCACCCATGCGCCGGCCTCTGTCGCCTGTCGGTGACGGGAAATACAGGAGCGCCGGCGAAAGAACAAGGCCGGCTCAGCGGTAGAAGTCGGGCTTTTCCCCCCGCCGTCCGAGCACCCACTCGTAGATCTCGACGGTCTTCTTCGCCTTTCGGTCCCAGTCGTAGACGCGTGCCGTGTACTCCCGCGCGGCCCGGCCCATCTGGGCGATGCGCTCCGGGTCGTCGACCAGCGCCTCGAGCTCTTCGCGGAAGGAGCGGACGAGCGTGTCGAAGTCGCCGAGCGGTACGCGAACGCCCGTGCCCTCCGGGACGCGATAGGCCGGGCCGCCGTAGCGCACGACCACGCTCGGCACCGACGCCATGGCGGCCAGGTGAATGACGCCGCCGCCCTGCTCGCGGATCGAGGGGAAGCCGAAGATCTGCGCCGCGTAGGTCTGCTCCAGCACCTCGTCGAAGGGCAGCGACCCGGTCAGCTCGACGCAGTCCTCGAGGCCGGCATCCTTCACGATGGCCTGGAGCCGCGGAATTTCCGGCCCGTCGCCCACCATGACGAGGCGGTGCCGCTGGAGCTTCGGGCTGCTCTCGAAGGCGCGCACCAGCACCTCCGGCTGCTTGAAGGGCACCATGCGCCCCACGAAGAGCACCGTCGCGCGCTCGTAGGGCTCGTGCGTCCGCTCCGGGAAGTCACTCGCCGTGATGCCGCCCTCCGAGAACTCGATGATGCGGTCGCGGTTCTCCTGCGGCAGGTCGTTCACCGTGTGCGGGTAGCCGGCGAGGATCGCCGCCGCGCTCCGGTACCCCGAGCGGTAGTAGGGCAGCAGCCGATGCGCCGGGCGGAGGTAGTTCATCCACTCCCGCTCGCGGCGCATCTCCCGGCGGAAGGTCTTCGGCCACGCGAGCGCGCCGAGCACGGGGCCGAGCACGCCGGGCACCGGCGACCAGGTCATGAGCGGGCTCGGCACGACCGGCGACATGGGGCTCGCCCGGTGCACGACGTCGAAGGCGCCGGCCTCGAGCTCGGGCCGGAAGCGCTTCCACACAGCGTATTCGAAGGCCATCGAGCTCGGGTAGCGAAGCGCGACGCGGAGGGTCATCGCCTGGTTCGGGTCCGGGACGAGCTTCTGCGTCAGCCACCAGACCGGCGCGGCGACGGACTCCGTGTCGAGGTACTCGACCTTCGCGCCTTCGCGCACGAAGGGCGTGAGGTTCTCTTCGTTTCGGACCTGCGTGGCCAGGGTCACGTCCGTGACGCCTGCGACGGCCCGGTAGTAGTTCGCGATGAGCGCCGGCAGCGAGTGCCATTTCGGGTTGCAGTCGGGGGCGACGAAGAGGACGCGAAGAGGTCGTTCAGGCATGGAAACGCGGCGGAAAGCCCCACGAAAGGAGCCACCGCGGCTCAAGCTTCGGGTCGTCACGGCGTCCAAGGCAAGAACGAGCACGACGCGCGTGCATATCGCGGGCTTTCACCAGTCGCGCGGGTCGTACGCTTCGATGGCCTGGACGACGCGCTCCTCGTCGTCGGTGATGGTGAGCAGCCGTCCGTAGGCCTTCTCCTGCGCGACGTGCACGAGGAGCGGCCAGACCGGGCGGACGCGCTTCCAGTAGTCGTCGCCGAAGAAGACCATGGGCGCCGGGGGCCCGAAGGTCCGGTAGTGGTTCTGGGCGGCGTCTTGGAAGATCTCCTGCGTGGTGCCCGCGCTGCCCGGCGCGAAGACGACGCCGTGGTTGGCGATGGCGAGGAGTCCCTCTTCGCGCACGCTGTTGGCGAAGTACTTGGCGATGCGCGTGGCGAAGGCCGCGGGCGGCTCGTGGCCGTAGTGCCAGGTCGGAATGCCGATGCTGTGGTAGCGCGGCGTCGCCTCGAGCGGAAAGCGCGCGCGCACCCGCATGGCGCGGTGAAGCCAATCCGCGTCCGCGTACTCCTTGCCCGGCGGGCTGCCCGCGGGGCGCGGTCGCAGCAGGCCGAGCGCCTCGCCGAGAGTGGGGTCCGGGTGGTTGGCGACGTAGGCGCCGAGGTGCGTGGCCTCCATGGCCCCGGGTCCGCCGCCGCTCACCATCAGGTAGCCGCGCCGCGTGAGCGCCCGCGCGATGCGCGCGATGGCCGCGTACATGGGGTCGCTCCGCTCCATGCCGTGGCCGCCCATGATGGCGACGACCGTCGCGTCACCGAGCGTGTCCTGGAGCGCGTTCGTGATGCTGTGATCGTGCAGCCGCCGCGCGAGCGTGACCTCGATGGTCTCGCCGTTCGGCATCCCCGACGCGACGTACTCCTCGTAGATGAGGTGGTCCGGCGTCTTTCGGTGCGCGTCGGGGTCGTCGGCATCGAAGCCCCGGAAGAGCTCCTCCGGCGTGTACAGGCGGGCGCGATGCGCCCGGAAGAGGAAGTCACCCACCTTGGGCAGCACGACGGCGCCGGTCGCGACGAGGTGTCCGGCCACGGCTTCGCTCATGGCGCAGCCGAGGAAGAGCGAGCCCGAGAAGTCCTCGTTCCGCAGCTGCGTCTCGTGCGGGCCGAGGTCCTGCGCCTGCACGGCGACGGCCCCTCGTTCGTCCTCGGGCTCGGCGAGCCACGAAGCGAGCTCCGCGGCGGTCTCGATCTCGCGCATGGCGCGTAGCCTACGCCGGGAGGCGCTCCCGCAACGGGCCTGCGTCATCGCGCCGAAGTCGCGGGCGAGAGGGGCGACTGGCCGGTAGGCTCCGTACATGGGGGATTGCTTGCGTGGACCCGCGCGGGGGCTCGCCTTCGCGTGTCTCCTCACCTTGCTCGCCTGCGGAACCAGCACCCGCCGGCCCGTCGGCGATTCCGGCTCGCCCGGGGACGCAGGGAGCGACGCCGAGGCCCCGGCCGACATGGGTCCGCCGGACGAGGGGCCGTCGCCCGACATGCCGCCGCCGCCCTGCAACGACCTCTTCAACCGTTGCCCCGAGGGCGAGGCCTGCATCGACGGGGAGTGCGTCCTCGGAGAAGGGCCCTGCGCGGACGACGACGAGTGCGCCAACGACACCTACTGCGACGAGGGCCTCTGCCTGCCGTGGTCCTCGCGCGCCGACGGCGACTCCGACGAGACCTGCGTCAGCCTGCTCCCGCCCGATCCCGGCGTGCTCGAGCCGGAGATCCAGTGCGCGTGGCGCGAGGGCTCCGTGATCATGACGCCGCTGGTCATCGACCTCGACGGCCTCGAGCTCGACGGGCGCCTCATCCCGGAGATCGTGTTCGTCACCTACGCCTCGCTCGGCTCCACGAGCGGCGAGCTCGTGGCCATCACCGGGGACACCTGCCGGGAGATCTGGCGCGAGCCCGTAGGCGACTACCGGCTCTGCGGCGAGCTCGCGGCCGGCGACCTCGACGAGGACGGCCTCCCGGACATCGTCGTCGTCGGCAACCGTCGCGTGCAGGCCTTCGCGGGCCGTCTCGGCATCCCCATGTGGAGCTCGGAGGCCGTCCCCCAGCCGAACGCGCCGGCCATCGCCGACGCGGACCTCGACGGCGACCCCGACGTCGTCTTCGCCAACGGCGTGCTCGACGGCGCGACGGGACGCGCGCTCTGGTCGCGAAGCTCCGCCCCGAACGATTGGCCGGTCCCGGCCGTGGCGGACGTGGACCTCGACGGACGCCCGGAGATCATCCGCGGGAGCTCCATCGTGGACGCCGCCACCGGCATCGACGAGACGCCCGCGGCCATGGCCGACTCGGGCCAGGGCGTCGTCGCCATCGGCGAGCTCGACGGCGACACGCCGGAGCCGGAGATCGTCGTGGCGAGCTCCGCGGGCTATCTCGGCACGCCCACGTCGACCATTCGCGTGCACCGCGCCTCGGACGGCGAGATCGTCTTCGGTCCCTTCGACATGCCGCTCGGCGGCCGCTTCGCCGGCGTGCCCACCATCGCGGACCTCGACGGCGACGGGCGCACGGAGTTCGCCGCGGCCGCCGGGCGCCAGCTCAACGTCTACGACTTCGACTGCCTCGGCGACGCGCGGCCCGCGGAGTGCGAAGGCGAGGGCGTGCTCTGGACGCGGCCCGTACAGGACCAGTCCGGTGCGGCGGGAGTCAGCGTCTTCGACTTCCAGGACGACGGGAAGCCCGAGGTCGTCTACGCGGACGAGTGCTTCCTCCGCGCCTACGACGGCGAGACGGGGCGGGCGACGCTCGCGGCCACGCACACGAGCGGCACGTGCTTCGAGGTGCCCGTCATCGCCGACGCCGACGGCGACGGTCAGTCGGAGATCGTGCAGAGCGAAAACGTCTCGCTCGTGAGCTGTCCCGAGGTCGATCCGGAGACGGGCACGCCCTACCGCGGCGGCGTGGACGGCGTGACCGTCTACGAGGATCCGGAGGGGCGCTGGGTGCCGTCGCGGCCCGTCTGGAACCAGAACAGCTACCACATCACCAACGTGAACGCGGACGGCTCGATCCCGAGCCCGGAGCCGAACAACTGGGACTCGTTCAACAACTACCGGCAGAACGAGCCCGGCGTGGGCGAGCCCCAGGAGCTGCGCTCGCCGGACGCGACGGTGAGCCGGGGCCGCGTGCAGCGCGAGCGTTGCCCGGAACGCATCACGCTCCTCGCGACGGTCGCGAACCGCGGCGCCGGTCGCCTCGAGGCCGGCGCCCGGGTGGTCTTCTACGATCGCGACCCGGAGGAGCCCGACGCCGAGCAGCTCTGCGACGTCGCGACGCGTATCTCCCTGGGCCCGGGCAACCGCGTCGACGTGGAGTGCGCCTTCGTCCCGCCGCCGGCCGGCGAGTCCATCGACGTGCACGTGCGCGTCGACGCGGCCGACGCGGTCGCGGAGTGCCTCGAGGGCAACAACGCGACCGTCTTCCGTGAGGTCGGCTGCTTCCTCATCGAGTGAGCTTCAGGCGACGCGCGCGCGGCGAGCACGGACGGCCAGCCAAACGCCGAGCAACACCCAGCCGGCCGCTGGCGGGAGACCATGGTCGCTCGCTGCGCTGCAGCCGGAGCCGGCGAGGGCGGGGTCCGGCTCGCAGGTGACGCCGTCGCCGAGGAAGCCCGGCGCGCACGCGCAGCTGAAGCTGCCCGGCGTGTTCGTGCAGAAGGCGTCGGCGCTGCAGTCGTTCGCGTCGGTCGCGCACTCGTCGACGTCGGCGCACGTGAGGCCGTCGCCCTCGAAGCCCGCGTCGCAGGCGCAGTCCCAGCCGATCTCCAGGTCCTCGCAGGTCGCGTTCGCGCCGCACTCGCCGAAGCCGAGCGCGCACTCGTCGAGGCGGGCGACGCAGCCGTTCACCGGGTCGTCCTCCGGGCAGAAGAAGGCGTCCCCCGTCGCGTCGAGCACGAAGTCGAGGAGCGCGAAGGTCGCGGCGTGGGACGCGAAGGTATTCAGCGCGCCGCCGTTGCTCGTCGAGTTGATCCCGAGGCTCATGTACCCGTCGCCCTCGGCGACGAAGACCGGGCCGCCGCTGTCGCCGGAGCCGACGTTGGACCGCGGGTCGTCGGGCCCGCCGCGGCTGCAGAAGCGCTTCGCGTCGCCGTCGAAGCAGCCGCCCCGCGGCCGCACCTGGAGCACGGCCTCGCGCGCGTGCCGCGTGCGCCCGTCCTCGGTCAGGCCCCACCCGGCGATCTGCACGAGCTCGCCTTCGTCCGGCTGGCGCGAGGGCAAGAGCAGGTACTCGTCGAGGTAGACGGGCTCCTCGAGGCGCAAGAGCGCGATGTCGTAGGGCTCGAGGCCCCACACCTCGTCGCGCGTGAGCGGGATGTACTCGGGGTGGAGCAGGACCTCGGTCACGACGTGCTGCGTCGCGTCCGGGTCGTCGAGGTCCGGATGCCCCATCGTCACCGGGGCGCTCGTAAACGCGATGCCTTCGAGCGTGCCTTCGGCGTTGCGCTCCCGGTAGCCGTAGCAGTGCGCCGCCGTCAGCACGTAGTCCGGGCTGATGAGCGCGCCGGTGCAGCCCGCCGTGAACACGAGCCACGGATAGTCGCCGGCCACGACCTCCGTCCCCTGAAAGACCTCCTGCCCGGTCCGGCCGACATCACCCGACATAGGCTCCGCGACGCAGTGGTTGAGCATGAGCAGCAGCGCGGCAGCGGCGATTCGTCGACCCATCACCGAGTCCGGCTAACAGCGCAGGCTCGCCGGAGCAAGCTTTGCAGCTCGCCGCTCAGGTCATGACGCGCGCGGCGCCCGCCGAGGGCTGCACGTCGACCTTGGCGGGCACCTCCACCGTCGTGCGCTCCGGCTTCTGGCCGCGCGGCCGGTCGAGGAAGCCGCGGACGCTCACGTAGAGCGCCGGGATCACGAAGAGCGTCAGCGCCGTCCCCACGACCATGCCGCCGATGACCGCGCGGGCCATGGGCGCCCAGGTCTCGGCGCCGTCGCCGATGCCGAGGGCCAGCGGGAGCATGCCGAGGATGGTCGTCAGCGCGGTCATCAGGATCGGACGGAGGCGCGTGCGCGCCGCCTCGAGCGCCGCGTCGACCAAATCGCGTCCCTCCGCCCGCCGCCGCTTGAGCACGTCGATGAGCACGATGCCGTTGTTCACGATTACGCCGCCCAAGAGGATGACGCCGACGAGCGCCGTCACCTGGAGCGTCGTGCCCGTGAGCGCGAGCGCGAGCACCACGCCCACGCTCGCGAGCGGCACCGTGAACATGATGACGAAGGGCTCCACCAGCGACTCGAACTGCGAGGCCATCACCATGTAGACGAGCGTCAGCGCCGCGAGCAGCGCGAGCGCCAGCTTGAAGAAGGCGTCACGCAGGTCCTCCGCCGCGCCGCCGGTGATTACCTCGACGCCCTCCGGCAGCGCGAGCGACGCCAGCTCGGCCTCCACGTCTGCGATCACCGCGCCGAGGTCGCGCCCCTCCACCGTGAGCGCCACCGTCGCCAGCCGCCGCTGGGACTCGTGCTCGATGTCCACGGGCCCGAGCTGGTCGCTCACGTTGGCCACGGCGCTCAGCGGAATGAAGCGCGCCGCGCCCAGCAGGCCCTCACCGTCACCCTGCGGCAGCGGGATGGGCAGGTAGCGGAGCTGGTCGAGGTCGCCGCGGTCGCCACGGTCCGCGCGCACGCGGATCGAATGCTCGCCCTCGTCGTCGCGGAAGAAGGTCGCCGTCTCGCCCTGGTAGACGATGGCCACGGCGCTCGTGACCTCCGCGGGGGCGATGCCGAGCTGGCGCATGCGTGACCGGTCCAGGTCGAGCTCCAGCTCCGGGCTGCCCTGCACCATGGAGAAGCGCGCCTGCTCCACGCCCTCGACGCGCGCCGCGGCCTCGCGGATGCGCTCACCCGTGTCGCGAAGTACCTCGAGGTCGTCCGAGAAGATCTTGAGCGCGATGTCCCCGGCGCCCCCGTTCAGGCTGAAGGACTCGATGCGCACGTCGAGGCCGGCGATCTCCGCGCGGAAGCGCTCACCGAGCACGGCCTCGATCTCCTGCTGCGAGCGGGCGCGATCGCCGGGTGGCGGAAGCCGGACGCGCATCACGCCGGCGTTCGCCGTGGCGCCGAAGAGCGCCGCGAAGCCCTCCGAGGCGCCGTAGTCCGCGCTCACGACCTCGGCCTCGGGCACCGCCTCCTCCACGATGGCCTCGACCTCGCCGACGAGCTCCCGCATCTCGTCGATGCTCGTGCCCGGCGCCGCCTCGAGCTCGAGACGCAGCTGGCTCACGTCGGCCTTCGGCAGAAAGTCCTGGCCCAGCAGCGGCACCGCCGCCGCGGCGAGCGCGAAGCCCCCGAAGGCGCCGAGCAGGAGCCGTCCGCGGTTGCGAAGCGCGCGCGAGAGCCCGCGCTCGTAGGCCGGGCCGAGCCGGTCGAGGCCGCCCGTCAGCTGCTCCATGCGCCGGGCAAAGCCGCTCTCCGCGTCGCGGTTCGCGAAGCGTGACGCCATGAGCGGCACCAGCGTGAGCGCCACCAGCAGCGAGCAGAGCAGGCTGATGGAAATGGTCAGCACCAGATCGCGGAAGAGCTCGCCGGCGATGCCCTCCACGAGCAGGATCGGCAGGAAGACCACCACCGTGGTCAGCGTCGAGGCGAAGAGCGGCATCCCCATCTCGCGGGCGCCCTCGAGCGCCGCGCGCGCCGGCGCCTTGCCCTTCTCGAGCTCCTGGAAGGCCGCCTCGAGCACCACGATGCCGTTGTCGACGAGCATGCCGATGGCGAGCGCCAGCCCCGCCATGCTGATGAGGTTCAGCGTGACGTCGAGCCACTGCATCACGGCGAAGGCGAGCAATATCGAGGTCGGCACGGCGACCACGGCCACGAGGCTCGTCCGCCAGCTCCGGAGGAAGATCAGCAGCACCAGGCCCGTGAGCAGGAAGGCCTGCATGGCCGTGAGGCCCAGGTTGCTCACGGCGCGCACCACGGACTGGCTCTCGTCGAAGAGCGGCGTGATGGTCACGCCCTCGGGCAGCCGCTCGAGCACTGCCGGGAGCGCCGCGCTCACCGTCCGCGCCGTCTGCACGGTGTTGGCGTCCGACTGCTTGCGGATGGCCATGGTGACCGCCCGGGCGCCGTTCGAGGTCACGACGTGCGTCTCGTCCTCGAAGCCGTCGACGACCTCGGCCACGTCACGGAGCAGCACGGTGCGGGCGCCGCGGTAGGCCACGACCACGTCGCGGATCTCGTCCACGTCCGAAAAGAGCCCCGTGGGCTGCAGGTTCATGGCCTGCGTGCCGTCGTCGAGGGCGCCCGAGGGGGTGACCACGTTGGCCGCCCGGATCGCATCGACGAGCTGCGCCGGCGAGATGCCGAGGGCCTGCAGGCGCCGGAGCTTCGGCCGCACCTGGATCTGCCGCTCGAGGCCGCCGATGACCTCCGCCGCGGCGACGCCGTCGAGGCGGCCGAGGTAGGGCTGCACGCGCTCGATGGCGAGGCGCCTCAGCTGATGCCCGTCGAGGGGTCCCTCGAGGGCCATGAACATCACCGGCGCGAGGCTCGGGTCGAAGGCGAAGGTGAGCGGCCGGCTCGCGTCGCTCGGGAAGAGCTCGCCCGCGAAGATGTCGAGGTTCTTCCGGACCGCGGCCTCCGCGTCTCCCATGTCCGTGCCCCAGGTGAACTGGATCAGCACGAGCGACGCGCCCTGCCGCGACGTGCTGGTCACCGTCTCCACGCCGGCCACGCCGCTCACGGCGCGCTCGACGGGCTCGGTGAGCAGCGTCTCCACGTCCTCCGGCGAGGCGCCGGTGTAGGTCGTGACCACGGCGATGACCGGCAGCTCGACCTCCGGCAGCCGGTTCACCGGGAGCTGAAGCAGGGCGAAGAGCCCGAAGGCCCCGAAGCCCAGGTAGAGCATGGTGGTCGTCACGGCGCGGCGAATGCTCGTCGCCGCGATGCCGCGCGACTCGGCGAGGAAGCGCGCGTCGTGCTCGGCCTGCTCCGCGGCGAGCTCGCCGAGGTGATGCGGCCCGCTGCCTTCGTCCGCGTCGCTCACGGCCGCGCCTCCGCCGCCGCGAGCGCCTCGCCTTCGCGCTGGGCCCGCACCTCGGCGCCGTCCCGCAGCAGCGTCTGCCCGCGCACGACCACGAGCGCGTCGGCCTCGAGCCCGTCGGTGATCTCCACGCGCTGCTCGCGCTCGCCCGGGTAGCGCTTGCCGATGCGCACGTCCCGCCGCGTCGCCACGCCGTCCTCCACCACGAAGACGCGGGCGAGCCGGTCCTCCTCGGTGCGCGTGGTCAGCAGCAGCGCCCGCGAAGGCACCATCAGCACGTCCTCGCGGCGCTCGAGCTCGATGCCGACCTCGGCGACCATGCCCGGGCGAAGCTGGCCGTCCGCGTTGTCGACCTGCACGACGACCTCGCCGGTGCGCGTCACCCGGTCGAGCACCGGCGAGAGGCGCAGCACCGTTCCCTGGCGCCTGAGCCCCGGCAGCGAGGGGGGCGCGACCTCGGCCACGAGGCCCGGCCGGAGCCGCACGAAGTCCTCTTCGACCACGCGGAGCGTCACCTCGATGCGCTCCATGCGGACGATCTCCGCCACGGGCACCTGGGGCGCGACCAGGTCGCCCACCTCGGCCTCGAGCCCGGCGACGATGCCCGCGGTGGGCGCGCGAACCACGGTGCGCCCGCGCCGCAGCCGCGCCGCGCGCTGGCTGGCACCGAGCTGCGTCACGCGGGCGTCGGCCGCGCGGAGCGACGCCTCG
>CALCTH010000395.1 GCA_937893795.1 uncultured Myxococcales bacterium
TCCGGCGCGAGCCCCGGCACGGCCGTGCAGCGGCCGCCCGCGGCGAAGCGCCAGCCGTGGTAGGCGCACTGAAGATCGCCCTCCCGGACCTTGCCGAGCGAGAGCGGTACGTTGCGATGCGGGCAGCGGTCGAGGAGCGCGGCCGGGACGCCGCGCGCGTTCCGAAAGAGCACCATGGGGATGCCGAGCACCGTGGTGGCCCGCGGCGTGTCCCCGAGCGCGTCGCTCGACGCCGCGACGTACCAATCGTCCGTGACGCGCGCGAGGGACCGCACCGGTTTGGTGGCGGGTGGGGTCATGCGCGGCGCGTTCACGCGGGCATCATAGAAGGGACGCGGTCTCCGACCAGGCCGAAGAGCGGAGAGCCGGCCTGGCGGCGTCGCGAGGGCGCGGTATGTCCCGCGCCGTGAGCAAGGGACAGCCGAAGCCGTACCGCACCGTCGACATCGACGGCTGGGAAGTCCTCGTCGGCCGCAGCGCGTCCGACAACGACTACCTGAGCCTGAAGGTCGCGAAGGGCCGCGACACCTGGCTCCACGTGGCCGGCGGCACACCCGGGAGCCACGTCGTGATCCGGAACGAGACCGGCGGCGACCCTCCGCGGGAGGTGCTCGAGCAGGCCGCCCAGCTCGCCGCCTGGTACTCGAAGGCCCGCGGCGCCCCCCGCGTCGAGGTGCACTACTGCAAGGCTGCCGACGTCTCGAAGGAACGCGGCGCCCCGGCCGGCCAGGTCCGCATCAAGCGCTTCAAGAAGATGAAGGTCACGCCGAGCAAGCTCGACACGTGACGCGCCTATGGGGTCCACGCTTGGTGGCGAACATGAGCCGTCCACGGCGGCTCGGGCTCCCTTCGTGTCGTTGCCTCTGCGTCTCCTCGCGCTCGCTTCGTTGCTCGCTTGCTCCAGGGAGGCAGGCGTCCGCGGCGTGATCGATGCGGACGCGGGCCCCCTCGACCTCGGGCCCGCGGCGGACGCCGGCGCGCTGGACATGGCGCCGCCGGACGTTGGCCCGTTGGAGCACGGCCCGCCAGACCTCGGCCGGGACGCGGGGCCCGATGCGCCGCAGGACCGAGATGGTGACGGCATTCGCGACGAGGACGAGCGCTTCCCGGGCCTGCCGGACGCCGACGGCGATGGGGACGTCAACGCCGACGATGCCGACGCGGACGGCGACGGGATTCCGGACGCGGTGGAGGCCGGGGACGACGATCTGCGCACGCCGCCGCGCGACACGGACGGCGACGGCGTCCCGGACTTTCTCGACCTCGACGCGGACGACGACGGGCTGCCCGACGCGCTCGAGCGTGAGCGCGGAACGGATCCCTACAGGGCCGATACGGACGGCGATGGCGACGGCGAGCTCGAAGAGCTCGCCGCGGGCACCGATGCCCGGGACGGCGACGACACGCTCGCCCGGAAGCGCACGGAGGTGGTGCGGGTGCCCTTCGGCGCCCCGCCGGACGTCGCCTTCGTCACCTTCGATCACCGCACCTGGATCCGGCACTTCGACGCCTACTTCCTGCTCGACACCACCGCGGGCATGGACGACGTGTTGGGCACGCTGCGCGAGGAGCTGGGCGGCGAGCTGAGGCCACTCGTCTGCGTCGACACGGGCGCGTCCTGCGGCGACGAGGGCACCTGCCCGGCCGGCTTCACCTGCGGCCTCAAGAACACCTGCGTGGAAGACCCCTCGGCGCGCCTCTGCGTCGAGGAGCTCTGGGTCGGCGTGGGCACCTTCGCCGGGGGCGGGAGCTCCTATCGCAATCTGCTCTCGCTCACGCCCGACGTCCTGGCCTTCGAAGCCCTGCTCCCGGAGCGGGCCGAGGGGCCGGGGGGCGCCGAGAGCCTCTTCGAGAGCGCCGCGTGCGTCTCGGACCGCCGCCTCTGCGTCGGCGCCGCCTGCGGCCCCTTCAGCTACGCGGCGCCGGGCGTCGGCTGCCCCAACTTCCGCCGCGATGCCGTGCGCGCCTTCGCGCAGGTCAGCGACGAGAACAACCAGTGCGCGGACTCGGAGGGCTTCGGGGGCGGCGCGGACTTCGGCTGCCCGGTCGTCAACACGGCGGGCGCGGCCGGGGGGCGGCTCCAGCTCAACCGCATCAACTACGTGGGCGTGAACGCCACGGGCTCCACCACGTCCACGACCTACGCGGACATGGTGAGCCGCGCCGTCGCCTCCGGCGCCATCGACCCGGGCGGCATGCCCTACGTCGCGAGCGTCGATGCGGAGAGCGCCGCCCGCGGTACCGGCGCCGAGCTGCGTCGACTGCTCGAGACGCTCGAGCTCTTCGTGGACGTGGACCTCCGTGACCGTCCCGGGGACGCGGGAGATGCCCTGCAGTTCGTCGAACGACGATCCATCGGGCTCGAGGCGCCCCGCTGTGGCGACACGTCCCCCTCGACGGGCTTCGAGGATGGGATCGGAAAGGTGCCCGCCGGTGATCCGGTCTGCTCACGCATCACCGTTCGGCCGAACCGCACGGTCCCCGCGACCGCGGAGCTGCAGGTCTTCGCCGCCTTCGTCGAGGTCTTCGGGGACTCCTCGCCCCTCGACCGCGCCCGGCTCCACTTCGCGATCCCGCCGCGACCTGCGGGTTGCCAGCCCGACGACCCGCGGCGCGAGTGTGCGGCTCCCAGCGAGTAGCGGGCGGCCGGAATCTCCATGAAGGGACGGCCGCTCGAGCGCGGGGCCTCGCAGATGAGCCCTTCTCGGCGTCTCGGTCACCTTAATTGCACGTGCTTCGCTTCGTCGTCGTGATCTTCCTGGTCGCGTGTGGGTCTCCACCGCGTGCAGGCATCACGACCGACGCCGGCACGGCCGACGGGGGACCGGGGGACGTGGGACCGTCCGACCTGGCCGTCGACGCCGCTCCGCCGGACCTCGGCCGCCCGGATCTCGGCCGCGACGCCGGGCCTGATGCGCCGCCGGACCGCGACGGGGACGGCATTCGGGACGCGGACGAGCTTTACGCGGGGCTCGCGGACGCGGACGGCGACGGGCGCCTCAACGAAGAGGACCCGGACGCGGACGGCGACGGGATCCCGGACGCGGTGGAGGCGGGGGACGACGATCTGCGCACGCCGCCGCGGGATACCGACGCGGACGGGGTGCCCGACTTCCTCGACCTCGACGCGGACGACGACGGACTGCCCGACGCCTTCGAGCGAAGGCGCGGGACGGATCCCTTCCGGGCCGATACGGACGGGGACGGGGACGGCGACCTCGAGGAGCTCGCCGGCACCACGGACCCGTGGAACGCCGACGTGACGCTCGCTCGCCAACGCACCGAGGTCGTGCGCGTGCCCTACCTCGCGCCGCCGGAGCCCGCGGCCGTGAGCTTCGACCACCGGACCTGGATCCGGAACGTCGACGCCTACTTCCTGCTCGACACCACGGCGGGCATGGGTGGCGTGCTCGCTGCGCTCGCCGACGAGCTGGCCGGCGAGCTCGAGTCGCTCCGCTGCGAAGACACGGGCACGCGCTGCGGTGACGAGGGCGTGTGTCCCGAGGGCTTCACCTGCGGTCTCGTCGAGGGCACCTGCGTCGAGGACCCGGCGGCGCGCCTCTGCGTCGAGGATCTCTGGGCCGGCGTGGGCACCTACGCGGGAGGCGGCAGCTCCTACCGCAACCTTCTCTCGCTCACGCCGGACCTCGGTGCCTTCGCCTCCACGCTGCCCGAGCGGGCCGAAGGGCCCGGCGGCACGGAGAGCCTCTTCGAGAGCGCGGCCTGCGTCGCGGACCGGCGCCTCTGCACCGGCGCCGCCTGCGGTGAGCTCGGCGGCGTGGGATGCCCGAACTTCCGGCGCGGCGCGGTGCGCGTGGCGGCGCAGGTCAGCGACGAGCGAAACCGGTGCGAGGACGGCGACCGCTTCGGGGGCGCGGGCGACTTCACCTGTCCATTGGTCAACACCGCCGGCGACGCGGGCGGACGGCTCCTGCTGAACCGCATCGGCTACCTCGGGGTCAACGCCACCGGTTCGCCGGTCAACCTGACCTACTCGGACATGGTCAGCCTGGCCGTGGCCGCCGGGACCGTCGACGAGACGGGGCTCCCCTACATCGTGAACGTCGACGCTGCGCGCGCGGCGCGGGCCACGGTCCGCGAGCTGCGGCGCTTCGTCCGCACGCACGCGCTCTTCGCCAACGTGGAGGTCCGTGATCGGCGAGGCGACGCGGGGGACGCGCTCCGCTTCGTCAGCCGTCGCTCGCTCGGGCGCGAGGCACCGCTCTGCGGCGAGAGCGACCCGCCCTCGGGCTTCGACGACTCCATCGGCCGCGTTCGCGTCGGCGAGCCCGTCTGCTCGCGCGTGGTCGTCCGGCCGAACCGCGTGGTCCCGCCGATGGAGGAGCTGCAGGTCTTCGCGGCCTTCGTGGAGGTCTTCGGCGACGGCTCGCCGCTCGACCGGACGCGGCTCCACTTCGCGGTCCCCCCCGCCGTGTGGGGCTGCCGCCCCCACGACCCCCGCCGCGAGTGCGCCGTGGTCGAGGAACGGGCCTCGTTCCAGCGCGGGTCACGCTGAGGCGGCGCACGGCCTCGACTTCCGGGGGGCGCGAACCTTGATATGCCTCCGCCATGGTCGACCTCTACAACCCGACGCCCGAGCATCGTCAGCTGCGCGAGATGGTCCGCGCCTTCGCGGAGAAGGAGGTCGAGGCCCAGGCCCTCGAGCACGACCGCACGGAGACCTTCAACGTCGCGCTCCACCGCATGGCCGGAGAGCTCGGCCTGCTCGGCGTCACGGCGGGGGAGGACGTCGGCGGTGCCGGCATGGACGCCGTCGCGAGCTGCATCGTGCACGAGGAGCTCAGCGCCGTGGACCCGGGCTTCTGCCTGGCCTACCTCGCGCACTCGCTGCTCTTCGTGAACAACCTGAACGTCAACGGCACGGACGCACAGCGGCAGAAGTACCTGCCCGACGCGGTCAACGGCCGGACGGTCTGCGGGATGTGCATGAGCGAGCCCGGCGCCGGCACCGACGTGCTCGGCCTCCGGACGACGGCCCGCCGCGACGGTGAGAGCTACGTGCTGAACGGCGCGAAGATGTGGATCACCAACGGCGCCATCTCGAAGACCGAGCTCGGCGACGCTTTCCTCGTCTACGCGCGCATGGAGGGCGCCGGCCGCTCCGAGCTGACGATGTTCGTCGTCGAGAAGGGCATGCCCGGCTTCAGCCTCGGCCAGAAGATCGAGGACAAGCTCGGCATGCGGGCCTCGACCACGGCGGAGCTCGTCTTCGAGAACTGCGTCGTGCCGGCGGACAGCCGCGTCGGCGAGGAGAACACCGCCATGCTCTGCATGATGCGGAACCTCGAGATCGAGCGCGTCGGCCTCGCGGCCATGAGCGTCGGCATCGCGCGGCGTTCCGTCGAGGTGATGAACGGCTACGCCCGCGACCGCACGAGCTTCGGCGAGCCGCTCAACCGCTTCGGGCAGATCCAGCGGCACATCGCCGAGGGCTACGCCGAGTACATGGCCGGCCGCGCCTACACCTACGCCGTGGCCGGCGCCATCGGCTTGGGCGAGTCCGGCAACCGCCTCGACACGGACGGCGTGAAGCTCTTCTGCTCCACCATGGGCAAGAACGTCGCCGACCGCGCCATCCAGGTGCTCGGCGGCTACGGCTACGTCGGCGAGTACACCGTGGAGCGCCTCTGGCGCGACGCGAAGCTCCTCGAGATCGGCGGCGGCACCCTCGAGGCACACCAGAAGAACATGACCCGCGACCTGAGCCGCAGAGACAAACTGCTCTGAGACGGCGAAGCCGGCTCCCCGTGCCCGTGCCCGTGCCCGTGCCCGCGACGGGCGACTGACCGCCGGCCCGCGACGGAACGCAAAACGCCCCGGGCTTCCACCCGGGGCGTTTCGCGTTCGGTCCTCCGCGACCGGCTCAGCGCTGCGCGAAGGCCGGCTCACTCATCGTCACGGCCAGGCGCGCCGTCAGCGGCTCCTGAAGCGAGCGCCAGACGCTCTCGGGGCCACGGTTCACGCTCTCGAGGAGCTCGGCACGGGCGCTCGGGCAGGCCTCGAGGCAGCTGCCGAAGGTGTCGGTGCCCACGGTGATCTGCTGGGTGCGCACGGACACGAAGAGGAGCTCGCCCTCGTCGATGTCCATGCCGCCCGGAAGCGCGACGCGGACCATGCCGTCCGCATCGGCCAAGACCGTGGCCTCGACGGCGCCGTCGGTCGGCGTGTTCGCCGGGAAGGCCGCGCGGTCCTTCCAGACGCGGACGTGGAAGGGCGCCGCGCGGTCGCAGTCGAAGCTCGCCGTCGCGTGGGCGTCCGCCGCCGCGAAGGTGACCGTGGCGACCGACGCCGGGTAGGCCTCCGGGCGGAGCGTCGACACGTAGGCCGCCTCCTCGGCCGCGGTGAGCGCGGCTTCGTCGCCGGCGCAGACGGGCATGGCGCGCTCCGCGACCGTTCCCGTCGCGGGGCTGGCGGGCGTCGCGCCACCACGGGCGAGCGCGCCGGGCGCCACGCCGAAGCCGAGGGAGAGAAGGGTCGCCACCATCATCGTCGTCTTGGTCATGTCCCGACCCTTTGCAGGCACCGGGCCAACGCCATTCGCGCCGCCCAGGCGCGTTTCCATGCCGATCGGACGAAAAATCGAGCAATTTCGGGCGTTCGGCCTCCGATGGGTGAGGGCGGGAGCGATCGCCCGGGTGTCGCCTGGGCGGCCCCGACGACACGACCGACGCACGGTGGCGGTCGGGGTGTGTCGATATCCGTGCGAGCTGTGTCGGTCGACGGGCTCCGTGACGCCGACCCGTGTCGTTCGGCGTTCCGCGAGTCGCTTGCGGACTACTCGTCGCCTCGACGGGCGGCGAGCGCGCGCGCGGCTCGCGCCGCGACCTCGTCGATGGTGCCCACGCTCACGACGGTCACCACGTCGGTCTCGTCCTCGCCGGGTGCTTCGAGGCGCGCGAGCTGGCTCGGGAGCAGGTCCGTGCCGGCGAAGTGCCCCTCGCGCTGCTGGAGCCGTTCGAGGAGCACCGAGGCGGGCGCGTCCAGGAAGACGAAGCGCACGCCGCCGACCCGGAGCGCGTCGCGGTGGGCGCGACCGAGCGCCGAGCAGGCGAGCACGAGCGCCGGCGTGGACGCGAGCCGAGACGCAAGCGCGTCGAGCCACGGGGCCCGGTCGGCCTCGTCCAGTGGCTCGCCGCGGGACATCTTGTCGACGCTCGTCGGGGCGTGGAAGTCGTCGGCGTCCTCGAAGGGGAGGTCGAGCGCCGCGGCCAGCGCCCGGCCGACCACGGTCTTGCCGCTGGCCGAGGGCCCCATCACCACGATGCGGTGAATCGCCTCGGCCTCCTCCTCGGTCACGGGCAGCCGGCGCCGGTGTTCCCGGCGTTGCGGACGTTGCGACCCACGCTCACTGCCGCCGCGAGGTCGTCGACCTCGCAGGGGGGCAAGCTCACGTTGTTCTCCACCCGCAGGTCCCGCCCCACGCGCGCCAGCGAGCCGCCCTCGAGCGCGCCGAGCGTAGAGAGCGTGGCGTTCGCCACGATCTCTAGGTCGTTCGTCACGTCGCGGAGGCCTTCGAGGCCGGCCAGGGTCCCGAGCGCGGGGTTGGCCTCCAGCTGCAGCTCCCCGAGCACCTCGAGCCCCTCGAGCCCCGCCAGCGACGCGAGCAGGACGTGGTCGGCGATGCGGAGGTTGTTCGGCGCGAAGCCTTCCGGGAGCCCGGCGAAGCTCGTCAGCGACGCGTTCGCTTCGAAGCGCACGTCCGCGACCCGGACGCCCGCGGCGCCGAGCCCGCTCACGTCGGTGAGCGCGGCGCAGCCGACCACGCTCAGACCGCGGCTCGTTCCGCTCCACGCCGCGAAGGCACCCAGATCGGCCGTGCCCACGTCCTCGAGGGACAGCGACCCGCGCACCTCCGTGACACCGGCCAGCGGCGTCAGATCGCTCAGCGCCGGAAGCCCGCTCAACGTCAGGTCGCCGGCCAGGGTGCGGAGCGGCGCCAGCGCGCTCGCGTCCGTGAGCGCAGCGAGCCCGCGGAGGCGCAGGAAGCTCGCGTCCGCCGGCACCGGCAGGCCCGCGAGGCTGGTGAGCGCGGCGTTCTGCACCTCGACGCCGTCGATCCCCTCGATGGGCGCGAGACCCTCCAGGCTCGTGAGCGCCGGCAGGTCCAGCAGCGTGAGGTCGCCGCCCACGAAGGCGAGGGAGGCCAGGGCCCCGAGCGCCGTCAGCTGCGGCACGTCGTCGAGCAGGAGCCGCCCCTCGACGCGGGCGAGGTTCACGAGCCCGCTCACGTCCGTGAGCTCCGGGAGCCGCACCAGCTGGAGCGTCCCGCCGACGCGCGCCAGGTCGCCGAGGCCCGCGAGCGAGGGCAGCGCGAGCTGACCGGTGACGGTCACGTCGCCGAGCACCTCCCGCAGCCCGGCCAGGCCCGCGAGCGAGGCGAGGGCCACGTTCTCCTCGATGGCGAGGAAGGCGACCTGCGGCACCGGGCCGAGGCCTTCGGTGGTCGCGAGCTCCCGGCGGCTTCGCAGCCGAAGCCCGCCGCCCACGCTCGCGAGGGCGTCGAGACCCGCGAGGGACTCCAGCGCCTCCGCGTCCTCGATGTCGAGATCTCCACCGATGGCCGTCAGCGCGTCGAGGCCGCGCAGATCCGTGCGCGCCACGTCGTCGCGGAGCACCAGGCTCCCGTCGATGCGCGCGAGGAAGCCGAGCGGCGTGAGGGACTCGACGAGCGGCAGGTTCTGGATCGTCAGGTCACCGGTGATGCGCGTGCAGCCGGCGAGGGCGTCGAGCGCCTCGGTGGTCTCCACCACGAAGGAGCCCTCGCACTCCCGGAGCTCCGGGGGCAGGTCGACGCCTTCGTCCATCACGGCGTCGGCGGCGAGATCCACGCTCGCGTCGCCGCCGCTGCTCCCCGCGTCGGAGCCACCGCTGCCGCTGCAGGCCGCGCAGACCACGGCGAGGAGCGTTGCGAGGGGACACGGCCGAGCCATGCCCCGGCTGATAGCATCCGGCTCATGAGTGGTACCAGCGAGGGCCCCCGACAGGCTTTTCATGCGCATGAGTCCATCTTCATCGGTGGGGAGTGGGTTTCGGCGACGGGCGGCGCGCCCTTCGACGTCATCGACGCCACCACCGAAGAAGTGATGGGGCGCGTGCCCCGCGGGAGCGAAGCCGACGTGGATCGCGCGGTGAAGGCGGCGCGCGGGGCCTTCCCGGGCTGGAGCGCGCTTCCGCCGGCGGAGCGCGGAGCGTTTCTCCGCGAGGCCGCCGGCGTGCTCAAGGCCCGCGCGGACACGCTGGCCGACCTCGTCAGCCGCGAGGTGGGCATGCCGCGCAAGCTTGCGCTCCCGGTGCAGGTGCTCCTGCCCCTCGGCAACCTCGGGACCTTCGCCAAGCGCGTGGCCGAGATGCCCTTCGAGCAAGAGCTCGGCAGCTCGCTCCTCCTCCGCGAGCCCATCGGCGTCGTCGGCGCGATCACGCCGTGGAACTACCCGCGTCATCAGGTCGTCGCGAAGGTCGGCGCCGCGCTCGCCGCGGGCTGCACCGTGGTCGTGAAGCCGAGCGAGGTCGCGCCGCTCACGGCCTTCGCGCTGGCGAAGGCGTTCCGTGAGGTCGGTCTGCCGCCCGGCGTGTTCAACCTGGTCAGCGGGGACGGCGCCGGCGCGGGAGAGGCGCTGGTCGCGCATCCCGACGTCGACATGGTCACCTTCACCGGGTCCACGGGCGCCGGTCGCCGCGTGAGCGAGGTGGCCGCGCGCACCATCAAGCGCGTGCACCTCGAGCTCGGCGGCAAGAGCGCCAACATCATCCTCGACGACGCGGATCTGGGGGCGGCGGTGAAGGCCGGCGTGAAGAACTGCTTCCTGAACGGCGGACAGACCTGCTCCGCCTGGACGCGCATGCTCGTCCCCGCGGACAAGCGGGACGAGGCCGTGGCCGTCGCCAAGCAGGTCGCCGAGTCGTTCACGGTGGGCGACCCCTTCGACGGCGGGACCCGGCTCGGGCCCATGGTGAGCGCGGCGCAGCGCGACCGCGTGCAGGGCTACGTCACCAAGGGCGTCGAAGAGGGCGCGACGCTCGTCACCGGCGGCGCCGAGGCCCCGGAGGGCCAGCCACGCGGCTACTTCGTGCAGCCCACGGTGTACGCGGACGTCACGCCGGACATGACACTCG
>CALCTH010000396.1 GCA_937893795.1 uncultured Myxococcales bacterium
GTCCTCCGCGCCCTGCGCCGCGGGGCCCGGCGTCGCGGGGTCGGGGGGGGCGCCGTCGGCCTCGCCCGCCTCCCGTGCCGCGCTCTCCTCCGGTACCACAAGTGGCTCGGGCGCCGCGTCGTCCGTCCCGCCGCCGAAGACGAGCATGGCGATGAGCGCGGCTCCCAGGACCAGCAGGGCGCCTGCCAGGAGGAGCCCCGTGGGCAATCCCGCGCGGTCGGGCGGGCGCGCTGGCGCCACCATCGGCTCGCCGCGCGCCGGAGGGGCGCTCGAGATCGGCGCGGGGACCGTCGCATCGAGCGCGGCGGCCATCTCCGCGGCGCTCGCGAAGCGGGCTTCGGGCTCCATGGAGAGCGCGCGCTCGACCACCTCGCGGAGGCCCGGGCTCGCGTCGTAGGCCACGAGAGCTCCCGGCACGGGCGGGCGCCCCGGCGCTACCCCGACCACGGCGCGGTGGAGGAGCGCGCCGACGGAGTAGACGTCGCTTCGCGCGTCACCCGCTTCGCCACGCAGGAGCTCCGGAGCCAGGTAGCGACGCGCGTCGACGCCGGAGCCTCGCCCCGTGGGCCCCGTCTTGTCCGGGCTCACCGCGCGTACCAGCGTGGCGATACCCAGGCCGAGGAGCCGCAGGCGGCCGTCGGCGAGGAGCACGTTGGCGGGCGTCAGGTCGAGGTGATGAAGGCCCTCCGCGTGGGCGACGTCCAGCGCTCCGAGGAGCGCGCGCCCGAGCGCCCGCGCGTCTGGCGCGGGCAGGGGCCTCTCGGCCAGCGTCGCGTCGAGCGTCTGCGCGTCCACGTGCCGGTAGAGTAGGTAGGGCACGCCCAGCTGGACGCCCTGGCCGACGAGCGGGAGGAGCGCGGGGTGCAGGATGCGCTGCGCGGCCTCACCCAGCGCCGCGAAGCGCTGGGCCTGCGCCGGGTCGCTCTCGCAGTCCACGGGGAGCACCGCGAGGGCGAGGCGGGTCTCCTCCGCGTCGAGGCGCTGCGCCTCGTGCATGAGCGCGAGCCCGCCCCAGGGAAGCGCGTCCCCGATGCGTAGCCGCCCTGCGAAGAGCTCCGCGAGCGTCGCGCGCTGGTCCTCCCGTGCCAAGGCGCCGGAGCATAGCGGACGCGCCGGTCTCGTCCGCCCTCAATCGGGCATCATTCGAGGACGAAGGCCGCCTCGCGCGAGCTGTAGGTCGTGCGGATCACGCCGCCGGCTCCCGGCGCCTCGGCCGGCGCGCTCTCCCACCAGCGGCGTAGCGTGAGCACTGTCGCTCCCGTGGGCAGGTCCCGCAGCGCGTCGCCGGTCAGCACGATGCTCGTCGCGCCCGGGAGCCGAGTCTCCCAGCGGCGGAAGACGAAGCGGTTCGGGTCATGGGCCACGATGGCGGCGAGCGACTCCCCCACCGCGAGGGGCGCGCCCTCCCACGCCACCTCGAGGCTCGACCCGTCGCGACGCAGGGTCGCCGGGAAGTCCACCGGGACCTCGACGGGCGCGAGCGGCGGGGCGGTGTTGACGAAGGTGTCGCCGTCGAGGTCCATGTAGACGAAGTCGCCACCGTCGAAGAACCCCGCGCGCGGCGCGTCGTACCAGTCGAGCACGGCGTCGAAGCCGAGCAGGCGCCCCTCGAAGGCCACGCTCGCCCCGTCGGCCAAGAGCAGCGGCGTCCCGAGCCCGTTGCCGAGGCGGAACTGCGCCCGGCCGTAAGTCGTGTCGCCCTCGGCGTCGTAATAGAGCCAGTAGCTCGTGTGAATCCGGTCCTGGTCCACGGCCTCCGAGCTCTCCGAGGCTACGCAGCCTTGGTTGTCCTCCATGCCCAGGCAGAGGAGGGCGAGCGAGAGCACGAGGAAGAGGCGGAGCAGCGAGGGTGAATGCGTCATGGGCCGCGTTCAGCAGCAAGCATCGCGCCAGGCCGCTCCCGGCGTTCTTCGTTCGAGGATCGGGCTCCCGAGGGGGCCATGGTGCGATCGGCGCGATCGCACCTGGCAGCGCGCTGCGATCGCCGAGGTCGCACCTGCTAGGGCTCGCTCCGCGCCTTGACCTTCTGGAAATAGCGGCGGGCCACGCCGGCGCCCTCCGCCGCGCGGGTCACGTTCCCGCCGTGGCGTTCCAGCATCGCGCGCACGTAGCGCCGCTCGAACTCCTCCTGAAGGCGCTGGCGGGCGTCCTTGAGCGGCAGCTCGAGGATCGGCGCGACCCAGTCACCCTCGTCCGGGGCGATGGCCGCGAAGCCCGCGAGCTCCCCGAGCGCCAGCCGGCGCGCGACGGCGTTGCGCAGCTCCCGCACGTTGCCCGGCCAGCCGTGGGTCTCCCAGCGACGCAGGAGAGCGCGGGGGAGGTCCTCCCGGCGCCCGCCGAGCTCGTCCCAGAAGGCGTTGGCGAGGGTACCCACGTCGCCGCGGCGTGCCCGGAGCGGCGGAAGCTCGACGCGCCCTACCGCGAGCCGGTGAAAGAGGGCGTCGCGAAAGCGGCCCTCGTGCACCTCCCGGTCGAGGTCCCGGCGGGTCGCCGCGACGATGCGGACGTCGGCGCCTCGTGGGGCGCGGGCGCCGACGGGTCGTGCCTCCCCGCGGTCGATGGCGCGAAGGAGCTTCGGCTGGAGCTCCGGGGCCAAATCCCCGATCTCGTCGAGGAGGAGCGTGCCTCCCTCGGCCTCGAAGAAGACGCCGGGGCGCCGCTCGCCGGCGCCGGTGAAGGCGCCCTTGGTGTGCCCGAAGAGCTCGGCTTCCATGAGCGTCGCCGGCACCGCGGTGCAGTCGAAGACCACGAAGGGGCCCTTCGCGCGGGGGCCCTGCTCGTGGAGCGCCTCGGCGAGGGCCTCTTTGCCGGTTCCCGTCTCCCCTTCGATGACCACCGGGATGGTGCTGGCGGCGAGCTTGTCGAGGAGCGGGTAGAGCCGGCGCATCACGCGGCTTCCGCCGAGCACGCGCCCGAAGGAGGCCCGGGGGCCGAGCTCGACGCCGGCGCCGACCTCCTGCGCGATGTGCAGCTCCGTATCGCCGAGGGTGATGGTGGCCGGGGGCTCCACGAAGCCCTCGACCAGCCGGACGCCCCCGACGTGCGTGCCGTTCGTGGACCCCAGGTCGCGAAGGGAGAGCGTGCCGCCCTCGAGCTCGAGGGCCAGGTGGCGCCGCGACACGGAAGGGTCGCTCAAGCGGAGCGTGCACGAGGCGCTGGTCCCGACGAGCACGCGGCCCGGATGGCTCCCGTCGAGGAGGATTCGGGCGCCTTCGTCCACGCCGCGCGCGACGACCACCGAGACCCCGTCGAGGGCCGCGGCCGGGGCGGGCCGGTGGCGAAAGGTCTCGGCCACGACCGCAGTAAACGGGCGTTCACGGGGCCTGTAAAGGCTGCGCCGGTGCGCCGCGGGAACCGGCGTCTGCCGCCGAAGGCCGCGTCGGTACCCTTCTTGCGTCATGATTCACCCGTGGAGCCAGAAGCCATGATGCGCCCCGAGGGCCCGACGCATCTCGGCCGCTATGCGCTCCACGAGGTGCTGGGGGTCGGAGGCATGGCGACCGTCCATCGCGGCGAGCTGCACGCCATCGGCGGCTTTCGCCGGACCGTGGCCGTCAAGGTGCTCCACCCGCACCTCCGACGCGACGCGAAGGTCGTCGCGGGCTTCCTTCGCGAGGCGCGGCTCGCGGCGCGGCTCCAGCACGCGCACGTGGTCCCCGTGCTCGACGTCGGCGAAGCCCCCGAGGGTGTCTTTCTGGTCATGGAGCATATCGACGGCGTCACGCTCGCGGCGCTCCTCGCCCACCTCGCCGCGCCCGAGCGCGTCGCGGTGGGGCTCCGGGCGCTGACGGAGGCGCTCGCGGGCCTCCACGACGCGCACGAGCTCCGCGACGACGCGGGACGTCCGCTCGGCCTCGTGCACCGCGACTTCACGGTGAACAACGTCCTGGTCGACCGGCGCGGCGTGGCACGCCTCGCGGACTTCGGCATCGCACGCACCGAGCGAGGGCCGCTGGTCACCACACGGCCCATCGTGAAGGGCACGCTGCCCTATCTAGCGCCCGAGCAGGTGCGCGGCGCGGACCTCGATCGGCGCACGGATGTCTTCGCCGCCGGCGCGGTGGCCTTCGAGATCCTGACGGGGCAGCCCCTCCAGGACGCGGAGGGTGACCCGGCCGTGACGCTCTCCCGGATCGTCGCGGGCGAGCACGAGAGCACCCGCGCGCTCGTTCCGGAGCTTCCCGACGCGCTGCACGATGCGGTCGAGGGGGCGCTCCGCGTCGATCCGGCCGAACGTTGCCCGGACGCCGACGCGCTGCGCCGCGCGCTGCTCGACGCGGCGGAGCCGCGCCTCGCGACCCGCGACGAGGTCGCCGCGACCGTCGAAAGCGCGGCGGCCGATGCCGAGGCGAAGGCCGCGCCCCCGCGC
>CALCTH010000397.1 GCA_937893795.1 uncultured Myxococcales bacterium
CCCTTGCGCCACGAGGCGCGTGCCACGGGCGAGGGCGCGGCGGGCGCTCGTGCTCCGCATGGGGGGGGGAAGGCGCATGGGCGTGCCGCGGCGCGCCGGCGTCGTGCTCATCGCGGGCGGCGCGGTCCGGCTCGGCGTCTGCGCGCGGGGGGTCCGAACGGCGTCCGCTGCCGTGAAGCCCGCGGAGGGCGGCAGCGGCGTGGGGCCCGAGGTGCCGGGCCGCGTGGTCCCGGTCGTGGGGGTGCCGGGAGCCATCGTCGCACGCCCGGGGGTCAGCCGTCGCGTCCGCGGTGTGGGCGCGGGTGTGGGCTCCGCCAGGGCGCGAAGCGAGATCACCGCGGTGCGGCCGGCCGCGACGTTGACCGTACGGGGCTGGGGGGCTCGTTCACGCGAGGGCGCCAGGGTGACCCGGTAGCTACCCGGGGCGACGTTCAGCGTGCACTGGCCGGCCCGGGTGCGACAGCGCTGCGCGGCGCCGCCGGCCACCGGCGCGAAGGTCACGGTGCCTTCGAGGGGCCTCCCTCGCGAATCGGTCACGCGAACGTTGGCGCGGCTTTGCGCCGCCACTACGGCCGGGAGGGCGAAGAGGAAGGTCAGGACGAGGGCCGCGCGCATCGCGCCCTTGGACGGGTGGGGTCGCGTGTTCATTCACCGTCTCCCGCGGTCGGGGTGGCCTCGTCTTCGGGCGCCGGGGCTTCTTCCTCCGGCGGCGTCTCGGTCTCGGGCGTCGGGTTCCTCCGCCGGTCGCGCACGGTGTTCCAGGCCTGCCTTCCGAGGACCTGCGCCGCCCGCTTGTAGCCGCTCACGAAGAAGTAGACCGTGCGATCACGGACGTCCGTGGGCAGGTAGGTCTCGGGGACCGCGCCGCCCGCGTCCGGGTTCACGCGGAGCCCCGTCCCGCGCCCGAAGAGCGCGGCGGCCCCGACGCTCAGCTCGAAGCCGCCGGCCAGCCAGCCGAGCGTGAAGGTGGCCCCATAGCGGTCGACCTGGGCGGCCTGGAAGACGTCCGTGGGGCCGCTGATGGCGGGCGCCGCCGAACGGTCCGTGAAGAAGCCGACGCGGAGGGGCACCGCGTCGCGGATGACCTGCTCGAAGCCGACGCTCAGGTTCACCTCGGCCGTGCGGTAGGCGTCCTCCTCGACGAAGAGCCCGGGGAGCGGCGTATTCCCCGTGACCGGGTCCGGCGAGGGCGCGCCGTAGGTGCGATAGCGGTCGCCCGCGCTGCCCCGCGGGCCGTGAACGCTCACGTCGAGGGCCAGGAGCGTGTCCTCGGTGGCCTGAACGCTCGCTCCCACGCGCAGCTCGAAGGGAATCGGCGCGTTGGCGTCGAGGCCCCTCTGGTCGTCGAAGAGCAGGAGCGCCGTCGCGGGGTCCGAGAGGAGATCGGCGAAGCTGATGCGCTCGCGGATCGACGCCTCACCGGTGAGCTCGCTGCCCGGCGGCTGCACCATGAGCCCGAGGCGCCAACGTGGCGCCGGCTGCCAGGTCACGCCGAGGCGCGCGACGAGATGCCGCGTCGTCCGCGAGAGCAGCGACTCCCGCACGAAAAGCGTGTTGTTCGTGAAGACGCCCGTCGACGGGTCGCCCTCGCCCTCGGTGACCACCACCTGGTCTTCCGCGTGGCGGAAGCGCTGCGTCACGAGGAAGAGGCTCATGCCGAAGCCGACGCGTCGGGGCAGGCGAAAGCTGAGCGAGGGCCCGAGATAAAGGGCCCGGCTGTCCTGGTCGATGCGGAGCGTATCGGCGACGCCGCCGTCGGCGAGGTCCGCGGTCATGCGCAGGCTTCGCTGCACTGGAGTCAGCGTGGTGAAGGCGAAGGCGTGGGGCCGCACGCCGTCGGCATCTCGGCGGCCGAACTTGGCCACGCCGCTCGCGAAGACGGGCACGGCGGGCCGACTCGTGGCCGTGAGGTCGCGGACGCCCAAGGGTGAGCCGTAGCCCTGGTCGATGTCGCGCCGGTCGTAGGCGTTGATGGAGAGGTTGCCGCTGAACCCGTTGTCGCGCGTCAGGGCCAGTCCGCCGGGGTTGTAGAAGACGGCCGACGCCTCGCTCCCGACGCCGGTGGCGGCGCCTCCCATGCCGAGCGCGCGCTCGCCGATGAGGAAGGTCTGGTAGTGGGTGTCGTCGGCGCGGGCCGACCGGGGCAGCAGCAGGAGCGCAACCAGAAACGGCAGGAGGCGGCTCATGGCGGAACCGTACACGCGCCGGGCCAAGTCGCGCGCCACGTGATAACGCACACGCCATGAGCAGCGACGAGCGCGGCGACGCGCCGGAAGGCCTCGAGGCCCTCCGGGCGGCCCTCGACGGGGTCGACCGGTCCATTCTGGAGGGGCTGGCGGCGCGCCGAGATCTGGTGGCCCGGGTCGGAGAGCTGAAGGCGAGCGGCGGCGACGTCGTGCGCGACACGGAGCGCGAGTCGTCGCTCCTCGGGAAGCTCGTCGGCCTCGGGGAGGAGCTCGCGCTCGACCCTTGGCTCGTGACCCGCGTCTTTCACGAGATCCTCGAGCATTCGCTACGAACGCAGCACGCCCGGCTCCACGGGGAGGGCGACGCCCGGCGGGTGGTCGGCTACCAAGGCGCGGAGGGAGCCTTCAGCCATGCCGCGGCCCGTCGCCACTACGCGGGCCGCGACGGGGACCTCGAGCTCCGGGGCTACGAGGGCTTTCGACCCATGCTCGAGGCCGTCCGTGACGGGGTGCTCGACGAGGCCGTGCTGCCCATCGAGAACACCACGGCGGGGAGCATCAACGAGAGCTACGACCTGCTCGCGGAGCTCGACCTGCATCTGGTCGGCGAGGTCATTCAGCCCGTGGTGCACTGCCTCATCGGCCTCGAGGCGGACGTCCCCCTCGGACATCTCGAGCGCATCGTCTCGCACCCCGTGGCGCTCGCGCAGTGCCATACCTTCCTCGGCGGCCTTCCGGGATGCCGCGTGGAGGCGTTCCGCGACACGGCCGAAGCCGTCTCGAAGATCGCGAGCGACGGGGACCCGCGACAGGCGGCCATCGCCAGCGAAGAGGCGGCGAGGCTGCGCGGCCTGCCGGTGCTCCGACGCGGCATCCAGGATCAGCGCGAGAACTACACGCGCATGATGATCGTCGCGCGCGAGGCGCGGATGCCCGACGTGCGCGTGCCGTCCAAGGTCTCGCTCGTCTTCGCGACGCGCCACGAGCGCGGGGCTCTGGCGCGCGCCATCGCCATCCTGGCGGCCGCGGAGCTCAACCTCACCAAGCTCGAGTCACGACCCCGGCCGGGCTCGCCCTGGGAGTACCGTTTCTACCTCGACTTCCAGGGTCACCTCGGCATGCCGGAAGTCGCCGACGCGCTCGAGGCCTTCGCGACGGAGACCAGCTTTCTTCGCGTGCTCGGCTGCTACCCGGCGCAAACGCTCCAGGAGGCGCAGCCGGCCCGGCCGCGTCGCGTCGCGCTGCCGGCGCCGAAGGCGGATCTCGTGCCGAAGGTACGCGTGGGCCCCATCGTGATCGGGGACGCCGAGCCCGACCTCTTCGCCGGCCCACGGGACCTCGCGAGCGCCCGCGACGTGCGGGCCGCCGCCGAGCAGGCCGCCGCGCTCGGGGCCGATGGCTTGTGGGGCGCGTACCTCGAGGTTCACCGGAGGGGCGAAGGGCGCCGCTGTGTGGATCTCCTCCACGAGGCCGCGTCCGCGCGGGGGCTCGTGCTCGCGCTCCCCGTGAGCCACGCCGGTGACGGGCGGGCCTTCGCCGCCCGGGCGGACCTTCTCGTCATCGACGGGTCGCGCATGGAGGACGCCTCGCTGCTACGGGCCGCGTCGCGCGCCGACGCGGCGATCGCCCTCGGCCGGGCGCCGAGCGCGGACGTCGGGACCTGGCTCGCCGCCGCCGGGAGCGTGCGCGCGGGGGGCAATGGGCGCGTCGTGCTCCTCGACCAGGGCGTGCGCGCGCCGGGGG
>CALCTH010000398.1 GCA_937893795.1 uncultured Myxococcales bacterium
ACGTCGCCGGGCCTGCCGGGGACGCCGCGCGCGCGCTGCTCGACCGCATCGCCTCGGCGCCGAACTTCCGGGCGGAGATCCCCGGCGCGCGCTGGCGCGTGGACCGCCGCGCGGCCTGGCGGGTCACCTCCACCGAGGCGTGCTATGCAGCCCTGCGCGCCGCGGGGGTGCCCTTTCGCCCGCGCCCGGCGCCGCCGGGAGGCTTCGTCCCCAGCCCCGTGGAGCTCCTCGGGCCCATCGGCGGCGTGTGGTTCCGGATGCGACACGACGCGCAGCCCTTCCTCGTGAGCTGCGCCCTCGCCAAACGCCTCCTGGGAGTGGCGGAGCTCGCGGCGAGCCTCGGCATTCACGGCATCGAGGTGCTCAGCGCCTATCGGGACACGCCACCGACGAGCTTCCACACCGGCGGCCTCGGCCTGGACCTCTCACGCTTCTGGACCGCGGGCGGCTGGCTCGACGTCGCGGAGGACTTCGTCGCCACGCCGGAGCACCGCACCTGCGAGGACCCCCGACCCACCGGCCGAGCGGCCCGCCTGCTTCGGGCCCTCGCCTGTCGCCTCTGGCGGAGCCGGCGCTTCAGCTCCGTGCTCACGCCCAACTACAATGCCGGGCACCGCGATCATCTCCACCTGGATGCACGGCCCGCGGACGCACGCCTCTACCTGCGCTGAGCCGCGTACTAGAATGCGTTCTAATTTCCATTGACCCCGACCGGGGAGGGTCGATAGCGTCGCACGCTGTGGGTCGTGCAGTTCGGAGCCTGCGTGAGCGCGCCGCGCGCGGCCTTCGCGTAGCCGCCGAGGCCCTCGCCGGGTCTCCGGCGCCCTCGCCCCGCGACGAGGCCGAGCGCCTCGCCACCTACCCGCCTCCCTTCCCGGCGGGCTGGTACGCGCTCTGCCGAAGCCGGGAGCTCGGCGCGACCCCGCGCCGCGTCGACGCGCTTGGTCAGCACTTCGTCGTCTACCGGCGCCGCGGCGGCGTCGCGGTGCTGGACGCGCACTGCCCGCACATGGGCGCGGACCTCTCGCTGGGCCGCGTGAAGGACGACTGCCTCACCTGCCCCTTCCACGAGTGGAGCTTCGACGATGACGGGCGCGTCGCCGCCGTGCCCTACGCCGAGGGCGCACCCAAGCGCTCGCTCGCGACGCGCGCCTGGGCGACGGAAGAGCGGGACGGTTTCGTCTTCGCCTTCGTCGACCCCGAGCATCGCGCACGGGGTGTCGTCCCCGAGCCCCCCTATCGCCTGCCCACGTGGCCGGGCATCGCGGACGGGAGCTTCGTGCACCGCGGTGATCACGACGCCGGCATCGTGCGCATGCACCTCCAGGAGTTCGCGGAGAACAGCGCCGACACGGCGCACTTCGCCCCGCTCCACGGACAGATGACGCTGCCGTGGAGCCGCGTGCCGCTGCCCGGCGTGCACATCGAGCACGACGCCTCGTGGGAGACCGATGCCGAGGCGCCTCACGTCACCTGGTTCCGCGACCAAGCCGTGCTCTCCTTCTTCGGGCGACGCGTCGAGCGCACGCGCGCGTCGGCCGCGATCTGCATCGCGGGCCCGGGCGGCGTGGTGACCTTCCATTTCGACATCCCGGACGTCGGCAAGATCATCCTCTACCAGACGCACCTCCCCGTCGGTCCGCTCGCCCAGCGCATTCACTTCCGCTGGTACGCCGAGCGGAGCGTGCCGCGGCTCCTCTCTTGGTACGTCGTCGGCAATTGGGTGGCCCAATGGCGCGCCGACATCGCCATCTGGGAGACGAAGGTTTATCGTGCGCGGCCGATGCTGGTCCGCGGCGACGGTCCGATCCTCGACATGCGTCGCTGGTACCGACGCTTCCACCCGACCGATCCGGCCCCACCAGCCGGCGATTCCCCCCCGCGAGCCACCGCATGACCCAGCAGAGCCTTCCCCGCACCGATTTCACGCCCATCGAGCGCCCGGAGGACGTCCGCCGGGACGTCGACAGCTACCGGGGCTTCCACGACGAGACCTCCGGGGGCACCGTCGACGCGCGCAAGGACGGCTACGAGGACATGGTGAAGGGGTACTACGACCTCGTCACCGACATCTTCGAGCATGGCTGGGGCGAGAGCTTTCACTTCGCGCCGCGCTTCGAGGGCGAGGCCTTCCACGCCTCCGTGAGCCGGCACCAGCACTTCCTTGCGCATCGCATGAACCTCCAGCCGGGCATGCGCGTCCTCGACCTCGGCTGCGGCATCGGTGGCCCGATGCGCGGCGTCGCCCGCTTCAGTGGCGCGACCATCGTCGGCGTCAACAACAACCGCTACCAGCTCGGCAAGGCCGCGGCGAAGAACAAAGCCGCGGGCCTCGACCACCTGTGCGAGCTCCTCGAGGCGAACTTCATGGAGATGCCTCTCGAGGACGGGAGCTACGACGGCGCCTACGGCTTCGAGGCGACCTGCCACGCGCCCGACAAGACCGCGCTCTTCACGGAGGTCTTCCGCGTGCTGAAGCCCGGTGCGGAGTTCGCCGCCTACGAGTGGTGCCTCACGGACCGCTACGACGGCGGCAATGCCGAGCATCGGCGCATCAAGAAGGGCATCGAGGAGGGGGACGGCCTCCCGGACATCTGGACCGTCGAGGCGACGCTCCAATGCCTGCGCGACGCGGGCTTCGAGATCGTCGAGCACGAGGACCGGGCGCTCTCGAGCGACCCGAAGACGCCTTGGCACCTGCCGATCACGGGCCGGGAGCGGAGCCTGCTCGGGTTCCGGCGGAGCAAGGTCGGTCGGCGCGTCGCCTGGGGCGTCATCCGGGTGCTCGAGGGCATCGGGAAGGCCCCGAAGGGCACGCTCGAGACGAGCAAGTTCCTCCACGCGGGCTGTGACGCCCTGGTCGAGGGCGGGGACACGGGGATCTTCACGCCGATGCTCTACTTCCGAGCGCGCAAGCCGGCCTGAGACCGGGCGAAGCTCACGATCGGGGACCGGCAACGACCGAAGAGGCATGCCCGCCTCTCCGCTTTCCGGTCCCGCTGGTCTCCTCGGGGCCACGGCGCTGCTCCACGTCGCGCTGGCGGTGGCGTGCGGCGTCGCGCTCGTCCTCGGCTGGGGCGGCACGCTGACCGGTGTCCCGGCGGCGCTCAAGCCCTTCAAGTTCATGGTGAGCGCGGCGGTCATGCTCGCTGCGCTGGCGGTGCTCCTGCCTCGCATGACCCTCGGGCCCTTCGGGCGGTGGCTCTTCGCCGGGGTGGTCGCCGGCACCCTCGTCGTGGAGAGCGGCTGCATTCTCGTGCAGGCGGCGCGCGGGACGACCTCCCACTTCAACACGGCCACGGCCTTCGACGCCGCCGTGTGGAGCACGATGGCGAGCGCCATCGCCCTGCTCACCCTCGCCATGCTCGGCGCGGCCCTCGTCGCGACGGCGCGGCCGCTGCACATGCCCGGCCTGCTCGCCGCGGCCTGGCGGGCGGGGCTCTGGATCTTCCTCTTCGCGGCGGCGAGCGGCTACGGCATGGCCGGTCGCGGCCAGCACACCGTGGGCGCACCGGACGGCGGCGCGGGGCTGCCCCTGCTGAACTGGAGCCTCACCCATGGGGATCTCCGCGTGTCGCACTTCCTGGCCCTCCACGCGCTGCAGGCGCTCCCGCTGCTGGCCTGGGGTCTCTTGGCGCTGCCCGTGCCGAACCTCGGCCGGGGCCTGGTCTTGGGCGCGGCCACGCTGCTCCTCGCCGCCGCGGCGCTCCTGAGCTTCGCCCAGGCGCTGGGCGGACGTCCGCTCCTACGCGGAGCGCATGCGAGTCGTTTTCTGGACGCTGCGCCTCCGAGCGTGGGAGGGCCCGGGAATGACGGGCACGACGGCCTCGCGCGCGCGCGCGGCGCTCCTCCTGGGGATGGCGTTCGCCGCCTGTGACCCCCGGGACGTGCCGGCGGACCCCGGCGACGCTGGCCCGCCGGCCCCTCCGCCGGAGACGGTCTCTGCCTTTGGCGACCAGGCGCCGCCGCCGGAGACCGAGCCTGCGCTGAGCGACCCGCCCGAAGCGCGCGCGGCGCTCGACGCCCCGGAGCCCGCGCTCGACCCCGAGGAGGAGGCGCGCCTCGAGGAGGAGCGGAAGCGCGCCGCGTTCGAGGCGGCCTATCCGCTGCATGGCGTCACCTTCCACTTCCTGGCCCGGGTCCGCGAGGCGCCGCGCGCGTCGTCCAAGGTCGTGGGTTACCTCCGCCGCGGCGCCCTCTTCCGCGCGAGCGATCGCGTCCCCGGCGTCGGCTGTGCCCGCGGCTGGCACGAGGTGCCGGGCGAGGGCTTCGTCTGCCGCGGCGAGGGGTTCCTCGTGGGCCGCGACCCCCAGACCTTCAGCCCGGCGCCCGCCGCTCCGGACACGACCTCGCCCCTTCCCTACGCCTACGCCTGGGCACCCTCCGACGGCATCCCGCAGTTCTGGCGCGTCCCGACCCCCGCGGAGGAGGCGGAGATCGACGCTTTGTTGTCCGCACGCTTCACCCCGGACCCGGAGCCCGAGCCTGCAACCGCCACGGAGACGGTTTTGGAATTGGAGACGGAGACGGAGACGGAGACGGCCTCGGAGACGGAGACGGAGACGGAAACGGAGACGGAGACGGAGACGGAGACGGAGGCGGAGACGGAGACGGAGACGGAGA
>CALCTH010000399.1 GCA_937893795.1 uncultured Myxococcales bacterium
GGGCGCCCCAGCCCGGCTGCGGCGTGCCGCCCCCGCGACGCCGCGTCCCGCGCGCCCAGGGCACGCCGGAGGTGCTCGCCGCGCGGGTCGACCGCGGGCTCTTCCCCCTCCGCGGAAGGGGACGAGCCGTTGCCGGCCCGTTTCGCGCGTTGGCGGCTCAATCTCGGCGCCTTTCGCACCATGACGCAACAGGTGAAAATTGGCTGGAAAGCTCCATGATTCCAGAGGCTAGGACCGATCGATGCACAGTTATTCCCGAGCGGCCCAGAGTTATCCCGACGAGGTGTGATCGAAGAGCAGCGACGCGATCTCGTCACGCTGCTGGGCCGCGTCCCGGCGACCGAGGTCCATCAGCGCCCGTGCGTAGGCGCCATCGAAGAGAAGATAGCTCGCCAGGTCCGCATCCTGCCCCTCTCCGGCATCCACGAGGCGGAGCAGCGGCTTGCCGAGGGCGCGGCCGAAGCGCTTTCGCTGCCGCGCCAGCACCCGCGACGCGATGCCGCCGAGATCCTCGCTCGGCCGCACGCTCACCACCGGGACGATGCCGCGCGGTGACTCCCCCCGCTCCAGCGACTTTTCCTGCATCGCGTCGAGGTAACGAGGCCCGAAGGCCTCGATGCCGTCCTCCAGCCGCTGGTTCACGCGCCGGAGCTCGGCGAGGTCCGAGTTGAGGTGGTCGATCAAAAAGGCGTTGAGCACCTTGCCCAGCAGGAAGGTCGCGCCCGGGTAGCGGTCGTCCGGGAGCACCTGCAAGACACCCTGCTCCGGGTCCGATACGCCGATGACCAGAAGCCTCTCGGCGCCGAGGTGGAGCGCCGGAGCGATGGGCGTGTTCAGCCGGAGGCCGCCGTCGCAGTGAAGCTGCCGCCCCACGCGGATGGGCGGGAAGACGATGGGGATCGCCGCCGAGGCGAGCACGTGGGCCGGCCCCATGCGCACGGCCTTGATGGCTACGCGCGGCTGCGTGAAGCGCTCCGGCAGCGGCACGCCGGGCGCCCGGTCGATGAAGATCGTCGGCCGTCCCGTCGGCACGTTGGTGGCGGTCGCGGCGAGGGCGCCGAGGATGCCCTCGCGGAGGTTCTGGCGGAGCCGGCGCCAGTCGACGCCCTCGCCCACGAGCTTCACGAGCGGCGTCGCGTCGAAGAGCCCTGGCGCCTCGACGCCGCCGAAGAGCACCCGCGGCAGCCCCGCGAGCTGACGCACGCCGAAGCGCATCACGTGGTCGAGCTCGAGCTCTCGCCAGAGCGCCTCCAGCTGGGCCACGCCGGGCCCGAGGTCGTGGGCGACGGACGCCACGAAGGCGCCGTTGACGGCGCCCACGCTAGTCCCCGCGATGACGCGGAGCGACGAGCGCGTCGCGTGCTTCGGCGCCAGCTCGCCGAAGATGTAGCCGAGCACTCCCGCCTCGTAGGCGCCGCGGGCCCCGCCGCCGCTCAGCACCAGGCCGAGCCCGGGCCTCATGTCGGCTCCTCGGGGCGAAGAATGGCCTTCGCGGCGGCGCTCGCGAGGTAGCGGCGCCGCATGGACGCCGAGCGGAGGCTCTGGGCCCGGCGCTCCAGGTGACGGCGGGCCTCGCCCTGCAGGAGCCGTGCGGCCTCGGCGTCACCGAGCGCGGCCGCGGCGCGCGCGAGCCGGTCGAAGACCCGCGCGATCTGCTCGAGCGCCTGCCCGGCGTCGGCCGTAAACACATCACGACCATTGAGCTCACTACGC
>CALCTH010000400.1 GCA_937893795.1 uncultured Myxococcales bacterium
CCACGTCGCCTCCGAGGAAGCGGCGACGCTCGACGACGACGGACACGCGGGGGACGTCGCGGAGGGCCTGAGCGCGCTTCGCCGCTGGTGGCTCGACGCGGCCGAAGCGTGCGTCGCCGACGCCGAGGCGGACGCGGCGCAGCATCGCCCCGAGGGCTCGGAGAGGCGGGACGAGCTGCGCCGGGCCGCCCTCGAGGTCGTCTTCCCGGCGGCGCTCGCTCGCTCCCGGGATCCCGCGCGCGCCGTGGACGTGGCCCTCGGGCCCTCATGCTGACGCATCTGGACGCGTGCTGGCGGGCGCAGCTTCGCTCCCTCGATACGCTCCGCGACGGTCTGGGATGGCGCGGGCTGCTCCGAGGAGCTCCTCTGCAGTCCTTCCGGCTGGATGCGCTCGAGGCCTTCGAGGCCATGCGGCGCGACGTGCGTCAGCGGGCCCTCGCCGCGTTCTTCGCCTTACCGGACATGGATCCGGAGCGTGTGGAGGCGCTCGAGGGGCGCGGTGGACGCGCGCCATCGCGCTTTTCCACGTGAGCGACTATGGATCCGCCCGGCATGTCCGGCGCGCGCGCAATCCTCCTCTGCCTGCCCCTCCTCGCCTGTGGCGGGAGCGCCCCGTCGGCGCGACCGCTGACGGCTGAGCCGATCTCCGTCGACGATCGTCGCTATTTCGAGGAGGGCGTGGACTTCATCGTCGACCCGGAAGCCCTGGAGGGCCGCTGGGCCCTGGAATGGCGGCAGGAGCTCGAGGCACGCGTGGAGCGCGCCGACGTGATCGCGGTGGTGCGGGTTCATACCTTCTCCACCCAGACGGACCTGCAGCGGCAGGTGAGCTTCTACCTGCGCGTCGACGAGGAGCGGCGCCTCCTGGGCGTCTTTCCCACGGACATGGCGCTCAGCTCCCGGGAGGGTGCGCTCGGCTACGCGACGCTCGAAGGCAACGAACGGCGCATCCTCCAGCAACGCTTCCTGCTCTTCGTGAAGTGGGATCAGCCCGAGGGGAGCACCGGCGTGGTGCCGCGCTGGCACATGTCGCCGGCGGCGAACACCGTCGTCGACCGGGTGCAACGGCTCGTGAACGCCCGCCTGGGGCGCGAGGAGGCGCCGCCCCGCACCCGGGTCATCGTGCGGGAGAACTGAGCGAGACCCTCCGCCGGCCTTGGACCTCGGGCGCCCGCGTCGCATGCTCCGGGCGCGCATGCCTTCGCCGCGCCGGGTCGGCCGCTATCACCTTCTGGACCGCATCGCCTTCGGGGGCATGGCCGAGATCTACCGCGGCTTCACCCTCGGGCCCGATGGACACCGCTACGAGGTGGCCGTCAAGAAGCTCCTTCCGCGCTACGCGGAGGACCAGAGCTTCGTGACGATGCTCGCGGACGAGTACCGGCTCGTTCGCCGCCTCGCCCACGCGAACGTCGCGCGCGTCTACGAGCTCGTCGAGGTCGAGGGCGCCGTGCTCATCGCCATGGAGTACGTCGACGGCAAGGACCTTCGCTCCACGGTCGAGAAGGCCCGGGCGAAGGGCCGGCAGCCGGCCCTGGTGCACGCCGTCTACGCGATCGCGCGCGCCCTCGACGGGCTGCATCACGCCCATCAGGCGCGGGACGCGCGCGGCGCCAGCCTCGGCGTGGTCCATCGTGACTTCAGCCCCTCGAACATCCTCCTCGGCTACGACGGCGCCGTGAAGGTCATCGACTTCGGCATCGCGAAGGCGTCCCACAACCGCGTCGAGACCAAGACCGGCGTCATCAAGGGCAAGGTCCGCTACATGAGCCCGGAGCAGGCCTTCGGGCACGCCCTCGACCGGCGCTCGGACGTCTTCAGCGCCGGGAGCGTGCTCTACGAGCTCTGCACCGGCGAGGTGCCCTTCGCGGCGCGCAACGAGGTGGACCTCATCTTCAAGGTGCGCGAAGCGCGACCGGTCCCCGTCCGCAAGCGGAGCCCCAGCGTCCCCCGGGAGCTCGCCGCGATCATCGAGCGCGCCATGGCCCGGTCCCGGGCGGCGCGCTTCCAGAGCGCGCTCGCGTTCCGCGACGCGCTGGTGGCTTTCCTACGAAGCCACGCGGCCAGCTACCGGCGCAACAAGCTCGCCCGCTACATGAAGCAGCTCTGGGCCGACGAGATCGAGGCGGACCTTCGCCTCCTCGAGGACCGGGCGCTCGAGCTCGACCCCGGGAGCGGGGAGGTGGGCCGGGATCTCCTCGGCGACGAGGCCGACGAAGCGCTCTTCGCGCCGTGGGCCACGCGGCCCACGCGGCACGGCTTCGACACGCCGACGGGCATCACGCCTCCGGGACGGCGCGATCCGCAGGAGCCCGAGGACTAGCCCGCTCGGCGTCTTGGTCGAGCTCGATGGGGCGGAGGCGGAGCTCCAGCTGGGGCCGCCGGTCTCCGAGCGACACGGCGGGTCCGGTGACCCGCCAGGGGGCGTCGCGGGCCTCGCCGGCGCGGAGCGTGAGGGTGAGCTCGTCGCCGGCCCGGCGGGCGTGCGACGTCACGTCGAAGCGGAGCGGCACCTCGGGTCGCAGGGGCAGCCATCGCTCTACGGTGCGTCCCGGACCGGCCACCGTGACTCGCCGGGGCGCTGTGGGCGTCGCGAGGGGAGCCGCGTGCAGCACCAGCACCGCCTCGGCGATGGACTCCGGCTCCGCACCTCGGCGCGCCGCGTCCAGGTCGAAGCGAAGACGCAGCGGAGCGCGGCCGAGCTCGAGGACGTCGCGCCCGGGGGCGATGGCCGAGGTGCGAACGCTGCGCGCGCCGCGTACCTCGGGCCGGACCCCGAGCTCGCGGCAGCGCCCGTCGAGGTCGCAGACGCCGAAGCCGCAGCTCCCCGGCCGGCACGCGCCGGCCCCTCCGCAGCCCGCGCCGCGCGCGAACGCCGCGCCCAGGGCGAC
>CALCTH010000401.1 GCA_937893795.1 uncultured Myxococcales bacterium
GCGTCGATATCCTCGAGTCAGCGCTGCAAGTCGCCCGGCGCCAGGCCGAGCAACTCGAAGGCGTCGCGGCGGCCGCCGAAGACGCGGCCGCCGCTCCCGTCGGGCGAGACGAAGCCCGGGAGCAGGCCCGCGAGGCCGCGCGCCACGCGCAGGTCGAGGCGCGGGCGCGGCGCGCACTCGGTCAGGGGCCGACCTTCGCCACGAGCGAGGCCGACGCGGAGCTCCCCGCGGGCACCGTGGCCGTGCGCGTCATCGACGAGAATGGCGGCGCCGTGCCCGCGCAATCGGTGCGCGTCGGCATCATGGGCTCGGGCGGCGATCGCGACGCCGAGAACGAGCTCACCGGAGCCGAGGGCGTGGTCTTCTTCGAGGGCCTGGCGACGGGCTCCGACCAGGCCTACCGCGTGAGCCTCGTGCACGAGGGCGCGACCTACGGGGCGCCGCCCTTCCGGCTGGAGCCGGACCGCGGCCAGCGCGTGCAGCTCGTGCGTCTTCCGACCACCACGGCGACGCAGAGCCTCGTGCAAATGGTCGGGCAGACCATGCTCGAGTACCGGGACAGCCGGGTGCACGTGACCATGCAGTCGCAGGTCGCGAACCTGGGCTCCGAGACCGTGGTCTTCGGCGAGGGGCTGCAGGTGGACCTCCCGGCGGGCTTTACCGCGTTCCAGAGCCAGCGGAGCATGAGCGACCAGGTTCTCGTGCCGAACGACACGGGCTTCGCGCTCAAGGGATCGCTCCCGCCGGGGCGCGCGACGCTTCTCTTCAGCTACGACCTACCCCTCGAGGGCTCGGGCGTGCTCCTCAGCCAGCGCATGCCCTTCGAGCGGACCTTTCGCTATCGGGTGATGACCGACGCCTCGCCGGACATGACGCTCCGCGTGGAGGGCTTCCCCGCCGCCGAGCGCCACCAAGACCAGGGCCGCTCCATTCTGTGGACGGCGGTCGAGAAGACGCCGAGCGACACGCCGCTCGACCGGCTCACCATCCGCGTGACGGGCATCCCGGGCCCGGGCCCGGGCCGCTGGATCGCCGTCGGCGCCGCGCTGATGCTGGCCTTCCTCGGGCTGCTGCTGATGACCCGCGGCGGCAACCGCGCCGCCTCGCTCGCGCAGGCGCGCGCCCGCCGCAAGGACGAGCTGCTGAACGACGCGGAGGAGCTCGAAGCCCTCTTCGCCCGCCAAGAGGTCGGCCCGCGCTACCGCGAACGGCAGATGGAAGCCATCGTCACCGAGCTCGCGTCACTGCTGCGCCTGGACGACGCGGCCAAGGCCGGCGGCGAAGCGAAGACGAAGTAGCGCGGCTCAGGCTTCAGGCACAACGGGATGAAGAAGCTGACCTGCTTCGCCGGACGGCGCCCTCAACCCGTCGGCGGCAGCACGGAGGCAACCCGCGACTTCGTCGTCAACGCCTTGGGCGGTCACGGATACCACCCCCGAGACATCCCAGCTCGCACGGAGGGCGATGGGTCTACCCGAGGTGCAAGCCAAGAACGCACTTCCACGAGCTGAGAGCAGCTCGCGGACGGCGCGTTCCGTTTCCGGGTTGAGGTCCTCGGAGGTCGCCCCTGCTTCCTCTCCCCCAGAGGCTGCAACGGGAAGCGAGGTGTCCTGCGCGGCAGGCGGCACCCAGGACGACGAGTCAAGTGCGCAACGGCTGGTTGCCGCGTTCCTTCCTGGGGTCACCGAACATCGGTACAGCCGGTCCCGGCATGTCGCATTCCATGACGTGCGCGTCCCATCCGTGATGGTGATCTCGTCAGGGGCACACCCCGTGTGTCCGGAGGAAATCCTCTGACGTTGTTTGCCCACGCAACCCGCGACAATCAACGAGAGGAGTGCCGCCATGACCCCACGAGAGTGGGACGAATCCAACCGGCCTCGACAACGACGCAGCACCATGCGCCCCCTATAGCGCACGCTTCCCAGCGTGGGCGGTCCGACCGGCAAAGTCGGAGGTTGGTGCTGGGTCTCTGGAGCTCTCGTCTGGCCCCGCGTCCCAGGGTGGCTCGGGGCCGAAGCGTGCGGCGAGGAAGTCGACCAGCGCGCGCACCGAGCCGCGCAGGTGGCGGTTGTGGGCGTACACGGCGACGAGCTGCAGGGAACGGGCGTCGTAGCCCCCGAGTACGCGGACCAGCTCTCCCCGCGCCAGCTGCGGGCCCGCGACGAAGGTGGGCAGGTAGGCCAGCCCGACCCCCGCCATCGCGGCGTCGCGGGCCGCGTGCGCGCTGTTGACGAGGTAGCGACCGCGGACCGCATGGCTCGACTCGCCCTCGGGACCGCGGAGCCACCACTGCCGCGGCTGGTTCGTGTCGAGGATGCAGTCGTGCGCGGCCAGCTCCGCGGGCGCGCGCGGCGGCGCGTGACGTTCCAGGTACTCCGGCGACGCGCACACCACGTGGCGGCACGGCGCGAGGCGCCGCGCGATCATCGTCGAGTCCTCGAGCTGACCGATGCGGATGGCGAGGTCGATGCGCTCGGCGACCAGGTCGAGGTGGTGGTCGCTCAGCACGAGATCGACCTCGACGTCCGGGTGCTCGCGGACGAACGCCGGGATCAGCGTCCCGAGCTGCTCCTGCGCGAAGGAGACCCCGGCGGTCACCCGCAGCCGGCCCCGCACGCTGGCCGAGGCGTCGGACACGTCGCGCTCGAGCTCGTCCAGATCGTCGAGCAGCGCCACGCAGCGCAGCAGGTAGGCGCGCCCCGGCTCCGTGAGGCTCAGGCGACGCGTCGTGCGCACCAGGAGCTGCGTCCCCAGGTGGTCCTCGAGGTTCGACACGTGGCGCGAGACGGCGGTGCTCGAGAGCCGCAGGCTCCGCGCGGCGCCGCGGAAGCTGCCGAGCTGCGCCACCTCGGCAAAGACCTTCATGCTCTCGAAGCGGTCCATTGTCCCGATTATCGGGACAGTGATGCCCGAATGCCAGCCATTATCAATCGCAACGCCGGCAACCAAGGTACGGGCATGAACCGCTTCGACCAGCAGCACGTCCTCGTCATCGGCGCCACGACCGGCATCGGTCTCGCCACCGCCCACCGCCTCCAGCAGGAGGGCGCCCACGTCATCCTCACCGGCCAGAGCCCGGAGCGCCTGCAGCAGGCCGCGGCCGAGCTCGGGGAGGCCACCGCGCTCCCGCTCGACGTCGCGTCCGCCGCGAGCCGCGAGGCTTTCGTGACCGCGCTTCGCGCCCGGACCGACCGCCTCGACGCCGTCATCTACAACGCCGGCATCGCCGCCTTCGGCCCCTTCGAGGGCTTCGACGAAGCCGCCTTCGACCACCAGATGGCGGTCAACTTCAAGGGCGCGTTCTTCACGGTGCAGGCGCTCCTGCCCCTGCTCGGCGAGGGCAGCTCGCTCGTCTTCAATACGTCGATCAACAACCAGGTCGGCATGCCGCACTCCACGGTCTACGCGGCGTCCAAGGCGGCGCTCCGGTCGCTCTCGCGCACGCTCGCGGGCGAGCTGCTTCCCCAGGGCATTCGCGTCAACGCGGTGAGCCCCGGCCCCGTCGAGACGCCCATCTACCAGAAGCTCGGGCTGCCGCCGGAGCAGCTCCAGGCCATGGCCGGGCAGGTCATGGGCAACGTGCCCCTCGGCCGCTTCGGCCAGCCGGACGAAATCGCGGCGGCGCTCGCCTTCGCGGCCTCGAAGGACGCTTCCTTCATGGTGGGCGAAGAGCTCGTCGTCGATGGCGGCTGGACGGGGCTGTGAAGGTCCTGCGCATCGACGCCAGCGCGCGCCGCGAGGGCTCGAAGAGCCGCGCGTGGGCCGACGCGCTCCTCGCCGAGCTGGGCCCCACGGAGGTCGTGCGTCGCGACCTCGGCGCCGACGCGCTCCCGCAGCTCGACGAGAATACGCTGCGCCACTTCGGCTACCTCTCGGGCGACGCAGGCCCGACGGACACGTCCGAGCTCTCGGAGCGGCTGATCGAGGAGCTGGAGAGCGCCGACGCCATCGTGCTCGCGACGCCCATCTACAACTTCTCGGTGCCCGCGGCGCTCAAGGCGTGGATCGATCTGGTCGCGCGCTCGCGTCGCACGTTCCAGTACACGAGCGACGGTCCGAGGGGCCTGCTCGCCGACCGTCCGGTGTACGTGGTCGTCGCGTCAGGAGGCACGCGGATCGGGTCGGACGCCGACTTCGCGACGCCCTACCTCGTGCACGTCCTCGGCTTCCTCGGCCTGAGCAACGTGCGCGTCATCGACACCCGCGGCGCGGGGCGCGGGGAAGACGACGTTCCGGGCGCCATCCGCCGCGCGCTGCGCCAAGGCGCAGCGGCGGCCTGAGGCGGGCAGCATGGCCTTCCATCTGCACGTGTACTTCGACGCCCGGTCGCGCCCCACGGCCCTGGCCCTGCGCGAGCGCATCGCCGCCCTCTCCGCCGACGCCATCCTGGGCCGCATCCACGACGGGCCCGTCGCGTTTCACCCCCGCGCGATGTACCAGGTGACGGTGTCCGACGCGGAGCTCGGGCCGGTGCTGAGCCAGGTGCTGGCGGAGCGCGGCGAGCTCTCGGTCCTCGTGCACCCGCTGCACGGCGACGTGTGGGCCGAGCACACCGACGACGCGATGTGGATCGGCCCGCGGCTCGCACTGGATCGCGCGCGCTTGCGCCGTGCGGGTTCCGCGGCGGCCGGACCCCGACTCCGCAGCTGACCCCGCCGGCAGACGCCGAGCGCAGCGGTTCGCGTCGCGGCGGGCCTCGACGCGGCTAGCGCCGCGCGGGAGACGACACCGCTGGGGGCTCGGCCGCGGCTTCACCGCCCGGAGCGGCTCGGTAGGGCGCCAGGTAGCGCTTGAGGAACGTGGGCTTCTGGTCCCGCACGTTCGAGACGGCGCCGATGCGCTCGAGAAATCGAATGTAGAGGAAGGGAATGTCCAGCTGGTACCAGAGGAAGTTGTTGCTGGCGCTCAACGGGAAGAGGTGGTGGTTGTTGTGCCACTCACCCGCGACCATGCCCGACCACAGCTGGTTGATGGACAGGTCGTTGCGATTGAAATCCACGCCCTCCCGGCGCCGATCCTTGCCGGACCCGTGGGCGCCGTAGTTGAAGGTGCGGATCCCGACGGCCCAGAAGAGAGCGCTCCCGAAGCTGGCCGTCGCGAGCGCATGGCCGCCGAGGAGAAAGAAGGTGCCGTACCAAAACGCCCAGTTGCCACCAAAGCTCAGGTAGGTACGGAGCGGCTTCTCCGCCGTGCCCCAGCGAAGGTACTCCTCGTAGCTGTGGTGCGGCTCCCCGGTCCGCTCGAGCATGCGCACCACGCGGGCGTAGTCGGCTTCGGAGAGATCCGTCGCGATGGGCTGATGGTTGACGTCGGCGAGGAAGCAGTAGAGCGCGCCGCCCTTCGGGTTGTAGGGGTCTCCGGGCTGGTCGGACTTGGCGTGATGCACGTGATGGCTGACGAGATAAATCTCGTCGGGACAGATGCGAATCACCAGATTCCGCGTGATGAAGCGCCAGAGCTTGCTCTCGAAGCGGTAGGCGCCGTGGGTCCCGAAACGATGGAGCCAGACCGTCCCGTAGGAGCCCATCGCCACCATGCTGTAGAAGAACCCGACCACGACCAGCGGCCAGCTGAAGTGAAAGAAGAGAAAGGCCAGCAGGAAGGGGACGAGCGAGCCGGTGAAGACCAGCATGCTGAAGGCCTGCCAGTTCTTGCGGGTCCGGAGGAAGTTCAAGCGGGAGAACCACTCGCGGAAGAGCTGACGCGGCGTCGGCTGCGAGAGCTCTCCGTTCGCGTCGGTCCAGCCATACGCCGGCGGGCGCAGCACACGGTCGATGAAAGCCATGGGAGTCTCCGCCGCAGATGGGTGGGCGGCAGACGGGCTGCTCCACGGCGGCGCGAAACTAGCACACGTTCTACCCGAGGCGGCCCTCCCTCGACCGACGCGCACGCCGCGGCGATGCGATAGCCTCCGCGCATGGGAGAGGTCTGGCTCAACCACCCGCAGCTCGTGCGCTTCGAGCACAGCGTCGATCGCTGCCTCGCGGACGCTACCTTCGTCGCGCGGTTCTACGAGACCTTCCTCGCGTCGGACCCCGCGGTGCGGGAGAAGTTCGAGGGCGTGGACCTGGACCGGCAGCAGAAGATGCTCGCCGACTCGCTCCGGCTGGTGCTCGGCGCCGCCCAGGGCACCGAGGCCGGCCGCGCGCACCTCGAGCACATCGCCGAGCGCCACTCCGCCCGCGGCCTCGGCATCGGGCCCGCGCTCTACGAGCGCTGGCTCGACTCGCTCATCGCGGTCGCGTCCCAGACCGACCCCCAGTGGGCCGACGACCATGGCGACCTCTGGCGTGCCGGGCTCGAGCCCTGCATCGAGCACATGACGCGCCACGCCTGACGGCCCCACCGCGCACGGCGACGTGCGTGGTGGCGGGACCCTGGGGAAGAATGGCCGGGTGCGCGAGGCGACCGAGCGACGAAGCGTTCCCGAGCGGGCGGCCCGAGCGGCAGCGCAAACCGGCGCGCTCCTGGCGCTCGTCCTCGCCACCGCGGCCTGCGGCGCCCGCACCGACCTGGCCACGGGCGAGCCCGACGCGAGCCTCGCCGCCGCCACGGACCTGCCCGCCCTGCGGGAGCTCTGCGACGGCCTCGACAACGACGGCGATAGTGCCGTCGACGAGGGCACGCCGCCTCGACGCTGCGGCGTGGGAGCGTGCCTGCGCGAAACGCCCTGCGGCGTGGCCTGCGTGCCGGGCTCGCCGGCGACCGAAGTCTGCGGGGCCGCGGACGACGACTGCGACGGGGCCGTCGACGAAGGGCTCCCGCTAGGCCCCCTCGCGGACGCCGTCGAGCTGCGCGAGGGCGTCGGCGGCTACGACGCCTGCGGGAGCTGCCGCTGGTCGCTCCGCGCCGTGCTCGCACCGACCGACGAGGGCTACCTGGCGTTCTGGGCGCACGGGATCTCGGGCGGCAACGAGATCCCGAACGTGTGGTCGCGCCGCCTCGGACCCGACCTGGTCCCGCTCGCGCCACCCACGCCCGCGCTCCCAGGCACCACGCTGCTGCTGATCCGCGCCATCCCGCGCGCCACGGTCGGAAGCGAGACGCTCATCCGCGTCGTCGAGCGCGTGGGCACGGACGATGTCCTTCGTTTCGTGCGCGTGAACGCCGCCGGCGAGGTCACGCTCGAAAGCGATTGGCTCGGGACGCGGCAACGAGCCCGCAACGCACCCACCAACGTGATCTTCACGGGCGAGCGCATGGTCGGCGTTTCCTGGGAGCAAGCGGGCTTCGACGCCATGGAGGACAACCGGATGCGGATCACGTCGGCGAACTTCGACGGTTCCGACGTCCGTGAGCTCGAGGTGCCCGCGCCCTACGCGCGGGACGGCAACCTCTCGAGCTACGGAGACCGCGTCGCCATCCGCACCTATGCCGTGAACGCCAACGTGAGCCCCGTCGAGCAGTGGACGGAGCTCATGGTCGTGGACGCCTTGGCGACCCCGCGGCGCGACCTCCAGCGCGTCGACCTTCCCTACACCACGTGGGCGCGATGGATCGCGCGCGACGAGTCCATTCGCTTCTGGAACACGACCACCCGCACACCGACCGAGCGCTTCGCCTTGAGCTGGTCCGGTGAACGCACGGAGGGTCCACGCCTCTTCGAGGACGAGCGCCGGCTCGGCGATGCCCCGAACACGGATGCCATTCATGAGGAGGCAGCGAGCTTCGCGATGATCTGGCAGCCCCAGGGGTCCTCGGAGTTCCGCATCGACGTGCGCGACGGCGACGGCGCGCTGATCCGCGAAGGAAGTACGGCGCGTCCGCCCCACCCCTCGTCACCGGAGCGTGCCTTCCTCGGGCAGCCGGAGCTCCGTCGGCGCGGGGGCGAGTACCACGCAATCTGGACCGACGGCCCCGACGGCGACGAAGCCAACCGCATCTGGGCGCAACGCTTCGGCTGCGCCGACTAGGCCGGGGGCTGCGAGTGGAAGCCAACCCCGACGAACGCCTTCGCACCCTTCGCGCCGACCCAACGTTGGCCCGCGATCGGTTCTTCCCCTCGCCCTCTTCGATTCGGGCGCCCGGCTAGACTTGCTGCATGGGGGCGCTCTACGAGTTCCACGGGTGGATTGCCGTCCACCATCACACCCACGATACGGACCCAAACGCTCAGGAGGAGTGCTGGCGCGGCGTCGAGGCCTACATCGGCCAGCTCGGGCAACCGACCGTCGGCGTCCACCGCAAGAACGGCGTCGACTCGGTTTGGGTGCACGGCCAGCACAACTCACACGCGCCCTATGTGCTCGAGCTCTTCGCCTGGGTCGGCCGTCACGCACCGGGCTCCTACGGACTTCTCTACACGCGCGGCGAGCTCGACGACGACTTCGTCGTTCACCGCTTGTGCCGCGGGGCCGTGACGAAGCACGCCGATCCCTTCCTCTCGCCAGTCCTACCCACCATCGAGGACGCTTACGACCCGTCACGCGTTGATTGAGCCGCATGCGGGCCGCGGCTGAAGACCTCGCAGCTCGAGGTAAGCCTCTTAACGCGCACCCAGCCTAGCCGGTTCCGTTAGAGCGGATGTCCTCTGAACCCAGCCGCTGGCCTCGTTTCGACCGCGTGCGTCCGTCGATGGAGATCGCCACAATGACTCCGCCGTGGCAGCCTCGTTCCGAGGCTCGTCGGCTCGATGGCCGACCCTATGGGCTCGGAGCAATCCGCGGGGGCCTAGCGCGCACGCGACTGCCGTCGCCTTCGCGCGCTAGCGAGAGGCGAGCTGCCGCTCGAGATCGTCGCCCTCGAGGACCAAGAGGTGCGAGCTCGGACGCCCCATTGATTGCGATGCCGTTGGCCAGGTATGTCGACGAAGGTGAACTCTCGTTGGGTCTGCATGGCGGCGCTTGGGGCCCTCACCTTCGGTTGTTCTGACGATCGCGTGGTGACCGACGCGGGCCCCGGTGAGGACGCGGCCATGGATGCCGGCGGCACCGACGCGGCCATGGATGCCGGCAGCTCGGATGCGGGGCCCTCCGACGCCGGGCCCTCCGACGCGGGCGCCACGGACTCGGGTCCTTCCGACGCGGGGCCTTCGGAAACCGTGGGCGCGTGGAGCCCGATGGCGGCGAGCCCGCTCTCCGGTCGGCTCACGCCAGCGTTCGCCTGGAGTGGGGCCGAGCTCATCATCTGGGGCGGGCTCGGCTCGCTCGCGGCGCTGGAGCTGCTCGCCGACGGCGCTCGCTACGACCCCATCGCCGATCGCTGGACCGCGATGTCGACCGAGGGGGCGCCCGCGGCTCGCCAGTTCCCGGCCACCGCCTGGGTGGGCGACCGCTTCTTCGTCTACGGGGGCCGCGGGGCCTTGGGGACGAACCTCACGGACGGCGCGCTCTACGACCCGGCGCCGGACCGCTGGTCGACCCTCGCCGACTCGCCCTTGGGCGACCGTGCTCGGCTCCTGGGGGCGGCCGTCGTCGGCGCGGAGGAGATGGTCGTCGGCGACGGCATCGCCTTCTACGACCCGGGCGCCGATCGCTGGCGACAGCCGTCGACGGTGGGCGCGCCCACGAATCGCAATGGCGCGACGGTGGTGTGGACCGGCGGGCGTCAGGTCGTCGTGTGGGGAGGGACCGACCTCGGCGCGTCGTCGGGGTCGCTGCCGGCTTCCCAGGGGGCGATCTACGACGTCGAGGGCGACTCGTGGACCGCCATCGACGCCGCGGGCGCGCCGCGGCCGCGCGTGCGCCCCGCGGCAGCCTGGGACGGAGCCAGCCTGGTGCTGTGGGGCGGGTACGACATCACGGAGCTCCGCTCCGTCGGGGATGGCGGTCGTCTCGACGTGGCGAGCAACGTGTGGCGGGGCACCGTCTCGGAGACCGGGGCCCCCGGCGATCGCACCGACATGTACTTCGGGTGGACGGGGCGCCGCCTGCTCGTCTGGGGTGGAGCACGTAGCTCCGGCCTCACGACGCGCGAGTACCTCGGCGATGGCTTCCTCTACGACCCGGCGCGCAACCGCTGGGAGGCGCTCCCCGAGTTGAGCGGCGACGCTCCGACGGGACGGGAAGCGGGCGCCTTCGCCTGGACGGGGACGCAGCTCTTGGTCTGGGGTGGGCGACGCGAGAGCGACCCGCTCGCCGATGGCGCCCGCTACGAGCTCTGAGCGACGGGGCCCCATCAGACGGGCGCTCGCGCAGGAAGCGCCTTCGTTCGCGTCCCGTGGCTCCCAAAACGGTAGGAAGCGCCTGCGATGCGTTTTGCCCTCTCCCCATCGCGATTGCAGGCGCTTCCTTTCGTTTTGCCGTCGCCAAATCTTCGGAGGCGCGAGGTCCGCGGGCTTTGCCCTGGCCAGAAGCTCCGCGAAGCCGGGCCTCCGGATTTTGCCCCGCCCGAGAGCGCTTCACAGCACCCTCGAGCGGGGCGGCGGGTCATGCGGTCGCGGTCGGGGGCGTCGCGTTCTCCCCTTCGGCGTCGTCCGTGCGGAGCACCTCGTCGAGGGACACGTCGCGGCCGGCGGCGGCGTCGCGGGTCTGGCCTGGACGGCGAGTGCTGGGGCGGACATGGTCGGCGAGGTCGGGCTTGCCTGCCAGCTCGAAGAGCATGACGAGCATGCTCGCGTAGCTGCGAAAGACCCGATCGTAGCGCGCCATCGCCTCATCTCGGGCGCTGCGCGTGCTCTGGGCTTCGCGCACCTCCCGGGCCACGGCCGCGAGCGCCGCCGTCAGCCGGTCCCGCGAATCGCGGAGCGAGGCCGCCGTCGCCTGGACGTCCAGGCTCAGAGTGATGCCCGGCGTTCGGGCGACCTCCGGAAGCTGCGTCGCCGTCAGCGCCGTGGCCACGGCGCCGGCGTAGCGCTCGAGGGCACGCGGCTCCGTCGGGGTCGGCCGGCGCTGGAAGACGCCCTCGAGCACCGCCTCCGGATAGCCCGAGAGCGCCATCCGTACGTCGATGAGCTGCGCACGTAGCGCGGTGAAGGCGGCGTCGCGTTCGTCGCGCGCCGCCGGGTCGTCGGCGAGCTCGGCCGCATGGGCCTCGTCCGTCCGCACCATGTCCTTCGTCGCCGCTTCGAGCGTCGCCCGAAGCGCCGCGCGCAACGCCTGCGCATGGGGCGGCGCGTCCTCCGCCGCGTTCCGTTCGAGCCCGCGCTGAAGCACCGCGCCCTGCGCGGCCTCCACCGCGAGCACGAGCACCGCCGAGTTCTGCCTGTCTCTCACCATTTTGGATGCCATGGGATTTACTCCTTGATGGCAGCCGTCATCGGGGCCCGGACGAGCGAGTTGTGTGGAAAACCGACACCTCGCGCGGGCGGAGGCCTTTGGAGCGCCGTGGCAGGCGGTCAGGCGTGCTCTATCCGGCGTCGTCAGCGTAGACGTCGAAGCCGATACCAATACCGGCGCGCACGAGCCGGGACATCTGGCCGGGGTCGAGCGTAGGCCCGCCGTGGCCCTTCGACAGCCAGTAGCAGAACACGTCGGCGCGGGCGTCTCGCTCCGAGACGAGAGCGGCCAGCGCGTCGAGGTCGACGGAGTCGAGCAGGTAGTCGACGTGGCGCCGCACGTCTCGCGAGTCGATGACGCCCTCCGAGCTGAGAAGCCAGCTCGCCTGGTCGCGCCGGCCACGCGGTCCTCCTGGAAGCCCAGCGTCGCGCGTGCGCGTCGGACGGCACGAGAGTAGGTGGGAGACCCCCGCGGGGGAGAGCTCCGCGACGAACACGCGGAGACTCGCGTGGGTGTCGCGGCAGGTCGCGTACTCGTCGTCATAGCGACGCCGCGCCTCGAGAACCTCGCGCCGCCAGGAGCGGAGGAGCATCTCGAGCTCCCAGGCGCTCACCTCCACGTCGACGAAGGTCTCGTCGTCGGCCGTCGCCGTCACGGTCGCGCCCTCGAGGATGAGCCGGCTCGTGTTGCCGCTCGACAGCTCGATGCGCGAGCCATCGTGGCGATGCATCAGCGCGAGCACTCGGTCGAGCCAGTAGGTCGACGGCGGAGCGGAGTCGTCTCCTCGCGGCGGCCGTGAGCCAAGCAAGTCCTCGAGCGCTTCCTGCAGGCCCTCCCAGCCCTCGCCCAGCCGGACGTGCACGACGCCGTCCGCGGCGTGATGGAAGTGCGGCTTCATGGGTCTCTCTCGAAGTCGGTAAGACGTGGTGCGAGCCGATCCGCCCGACGGTGACTGCCTTGGCCGCACATCACGCGTGCGCCGGCCGGTGTCGTGGCGTCGTGGACGTCTCCACGGATGGGATGGGGCTAGAAGGCCTCGGGGGCGTCTGCCGGCGGGACACGCACGACGACCGTGTCGGCCAGCCGATCGTGCAGGGTCTGCCGGCCGTCGCTGAAGATCAGCAGCGGGTCGAGCGTGCCGAGGAGCAGGCCGAGCCCGGGAACGAACGTGAGCGCTCCCATGACCAGCTCACGGATCACGAAGGCATGGAGGAGCCCGACGCGACACCCGTCGCGGCGCACGATGCGTAAGCGGAGCCGACGCTTCCCGATGGTCTGCCCGTAGCGCTGAAGGAGCACCAGGTTGATGACGATGACGGCGAAGGAAGCGACGAGCGTCAGCGCCGTGCCGAGCTTGATGAGCGTTGCCTCCCCGAGCACGGCTCCGAGCGGAGCGAAGAGCAAGAAGGGGGCGAAGCACAGGGCCGCGTCGATCGTGCGCGCTGCGAGGCGGTCGCTTGGATCCGCCAGGGGCGAGGTCGCATCCCTCATGGGCCACCCCGCCAGTAGACCTCGACCATGTCACCCACGACGCGCGTGATCGCCACGGGGCCCATGAGCGCATTCGTCGAGTCGTTCGACATGTCCCGATGGTCGCCTCGCAGATAGACGTGACCCTCGGGCACGACGGTCGGGCCGACGTTGAGGTCGTAGCGACGGTCGTGCTCGATGAAGTAGCTGACGCTCCCGTCCGCCGCCGGAAGGGTCTCCTGGAACACACGACACTCGTCGCCGCCGGGCCAACGGCCCTCCCTTTCGGCGCAGGGGCCAACCTCCTCGACGGTCAAGAGCTCACCGTTCAGGACCATGCGCCCGCTTCGGACTTCGACCACGTCCCCGGGCAGGCCGAGGATGCGCTTCACGATCCGGATGTCGTCGAGGGGGCTCGTGACCACCACCACCTGCCCGCGCTCGGGCTCGGCCCAGCTCGCGACGGCTTCCGTGGCGCCAGGTAGCGTGAGCCCCCAGGACGCGCGGTCCACGAGGAAGCGGTCGCCGTGGTCGAGCGTCGGGCGCATCGACGGGCCGTCGAAGACGAAGGTCTCGATGGCGAAGGTGCGGAGGAGCTCCCCGGGCAAGACGGCCACCAGGGCGTAGGCCGCGATCAGCGGCGCGAGTCGTGCCGCGCGAAGCGGCTCCTTGGCACGCTTCGGTGCCTCATCGGGTTCCGGGACGGGGGTGTCCAACGTCAAAGCGCCGGGAGCGTACCGCGTAGTCCGCGCGACCGCTGGCGCGATGTGCTGCGAGCGGCGTCCCAAGGCGACCGCTCCACGATGCGGCCAACGCCCCGCAGTTCGCGCGAGCACGGTCGGCGTTCAAAACCCCTCGGTCTTCGCGATGATCTCGTTCATGATCTCCCGCGTGCCGCCGCCGATGGGGTAGAGCCGGGCGTCGCGGTAGAGGCGCTCGACGATCATCTCGCGCATGTAGCCGTAGCCGCCGTGGAGCTGGACGGCTTCGTCGCAGACGTAGCTGCACATGTCCGTCGCCGTGTTCTTGGCCATGGCCGCTAGCGAGGGGCGCTCGTCGCCGTCGAGGTACCGCTGCAGGGCCTCGCCGGTGAGCGCGCGGGCCGCGGCCAGGCGCGTGGCCATGTCGGCGAGCTTGTGGCGGGTCACCTGGAAGCCCGCGAGCGGCCGGCCGAAGGCCTCGCGCTCGCGCACGTAGCGGCGCGTCTCGCGGTAGGCGAGCTCCGCGATGGCCACGCACTGGGCCGCGAGCATGAGTCGCTCGCTCACGAAGTTCGCCATGATCGCGAGGAAGCCCGCGTTCTCCAGGCCGATGAGGTTCACGGCCGGCACGCGGCAGCCCTCGAAGGTGAGCTCCGCCGTGTCGCTCGCCCACCAGCCCGTCTTCGCGAGCTTCTTCGACACGTGAAAGCCCGGCGTGTCCCGCTCGATGATCAAGAGCGAGATGCCGCCGTGGCCCTCGCCGCCCGTGCGCACCGCCGTCACCACGAAGTCGCAGCGCGTGCCCGACGTGATGAAGGTCTTCGCACCGTCGACGACGTAGTGGTCGCCGTCGCGTACCGCCCTGGTCCGCAGGCCCGCCACGTCCGAGCCGCCGCCGGGCTCGGTGATACCGAGGGCGGCGATCTTCGTGCCCTCGAGCACCGGCCGCACGAAGCGCTCCTTCTGCGCGTCGCTCCCGAAGCGCACGATGGGCGGGAGCGCGATGCCGTGGCTCCCGAGCCCGACGCAGGTGCCCACGCTCGTGCCGGCGACGACCATTTCCTCCGCGGCCACGATCACGTGGGAGAGGTCGCCGCCGTGGCCCCCGACCTCCTCGGGGTAGCCGAGGCCGAGCAGGCCAATCTCGCCGGCGCGCGCGTAGAGCTCCCGCGGGAAGGACTCGGCCTCCTCCCAGGCGTGGGCGTGCGGCGCGATCTCGCTCGCTGCGAAACGCCGGATCTGCTGCCGGAGCTCGGCGTGGGCGTCCGTCTCGAAGAGGTAGGTGGCCATCGCGCCCAGCACGGTACCCCGGCCCGGGCGTCGCACCACGGTCGAGATCCGGGGTTGAGCCGAAAGCACCGCTTCACGTTCCGTAGAAGCCGTGGACGGCTGCGCCAAGGGAGGGGCCGCGCACGCGGCGCGGTGGGCACTGCTGGTGGCGCTCGGCGCGTGCTCCACGCAGTCGACGGCCCTACCGGGCGGCTCCATGGACGCCGGCCCCATCGATCCGGCGGTCTGGGCGGCGCAGGACGTGGACGGCGACGGGCTCAGCAACGGCGAGGAAGGCCTCGCCCCCGACCGCACCGGCCCCGACACGGACGGCGACGGCATCCCCGACGGGCTCGACGCCGACTCGGACGGCGACGGCATTCCCGACCGCATCGAGCGGACCAGCCTCGACGGGAGCCCGACCGACAGCGACAGCGACGGCCTCCCCGACTTCCGCGACCTTGACTCCGACAACGACGCCATCCTCGACGCCCACGAGTACATCCCCCTCGAGCCCGACGCCGATGGCGATGGCTTCCCGAACTACCTCGACGGCGACAGCGACGGAGACGGCATCGACGACTGGACCGAGGCGGGAGACGTCATCCTCGACTCCCGGCCCGGCGACTCCGACCGCGACTTCGTCCCCGACTTCCGCGACGAGGACTCGGACGACGACGGGCTCGAGGATCGCTTCGAAGCGGGCGTCGGCGCGGACCGCGTCGAGCCAGACGGCGACGGAGACGGCAGCCCCGACCTGGTCGAGGTGGTGGCGGGCACGGACCCGGGCGACGCCGAGTCGACCCCTGCCGCGGCGGCGCTCTTGCCGCGCGACGAAGCCCCGCAGCCACCGAGCTTGGCGAGCGCGTTGACCTTCCTCGTGCCGGACCCGGCGCCGGCGAGCGTCCGCGCCGTTGCGCGCGACGTGTCGGGCGGTCTGACCTTCGTGGCGGGCCTCGCCCTCGACGTCACGACGGAAGGCTGCGCCAGCCCCGCTGCCCTCGACCAGGACGGCGACGGTCGCGCCGAAACCGCGGTGTCGCCGGCGCCGGGCGACCGGCTCTGCTGGACCCTCGAGGTCGCGCCGAACACGACCCTCGACGGCGAGCGCCTCCGCGTCCGCCGCGGCTGCCCGCTCGGCCGCGCCAGCTTCGACGCGGAGCTCGCGGCCGAGCCGAGCGAAGGGCCGGCCGGCACCCCCGGAGTCGTCCCGGCCGTCGTCCCCCCCGAGCTCTGCCTGGCCCCGGACGCGCCCCGCGATTGCGCGGGCCCGGAGACGTGCCTCCCCGGCGAACGCTGAGCGGTGACGACCGAGCGACGAGCGACGGAGACTTCGTACGTTCGCTCCAACGCGCGCGAGGAGGTTTGCAGCGGGGGCCGTGGACCCAGACACTGGGCCGGTGAAGCGCGCCTCCCACCTGCCCGACGACGTGCTCGAGGGAGCCGCCCTCGAGGCCGAGGTGAAGCGCCTCGCGTCGAAGCTGCTCACGCCCGGGCGGGTGGAGAAGCTGCAGGTGGTCGAGGCCGGGGAGGTGCTCCGCGCGCGGCTCAGCGAGGTGCTCGGCGACGCCGATGATGACAAGGCCAGCTGGCGCATCGCGCGCAAAGCCACCTTTTGGGCCGGCACGCCCGGGTGGATGAAGCTCGTGGACGATGGCGCGGCGAGCAACGACCTGCCGCTCGCGCCGGTGCCGCTCCCCGAGGGCTACCGGGAAGGCCGCGCCATCGACCGGCTCCCGGGCGAGCTCGCCCACCAGGTGAAGGACGAGCTGGCCGCCTGGACGCGACTCAGCGGCGGGGTGCCGCCGAAGCACGAGGTCGCGCTTTGGCGCGAGGACGTCGTGCACGCCGTGGCCGAGCCCTACCACCTGTGGATCGGCCTCCGCAGCCGGCATCCGCTCCTGGTGCTCCGCGCACGCACCCGGAAGGAGCTGGCCCACGGCGCAGCCGTCACCGTGCTCGCCGGTCTGGGCGCCGGCGGCTTCGGCCTCGTGGTCGCGCCCTGGCTCGCCGCCGGCGCCTTCGCCTTCGGCGCGGGCATCGCCGGATCGCAGGTCGCCGAGCAGCTCGGCCGCCGCTACCGGCCCGTGTGGAGCTGGCAGCCGAAGGACTGAGGGCGCGGACCGCCTCGTCGGCCGAGATGGGTGCCCTGGGCGTCACGCGCGACTAGAGTGCCGCGCATGCTGCGTACCCCCGTTTGGTCATCCCTGTTTGGTGTTCTCCTGCTGGTCCTCGCGTGCGGCTCGGAGGGTCCCGGGGATGGCGACGCCGGCGTGGTCCGCGACCAGGGGGCAGGCTCCGGGTTCGTCGGCGAGTACTTCGTGCTCGTGCGCCTGAACACGAGCACGGGTCGCACGATGTACTCCATCGTCACCGACGGCCTCGACGTGGGCGAGATCGACCTCGGCACCGCCCTCGAGCTCTCGGGCCTGTCGCGGGTGCGCTCCTTCGAGGGGAAGCTCTACGCCTTCGACGGCGAATCGGGCCAGGCCACACGCTGGGCGGTCACGGAGGACCGAGGCTTCGCCGTCGACACGCTCGACGACGGAATGCCCGCGCGCATGACCTTCGCCCCGCAGGGCGTGACGTCCTTCTCGAACGCCTTCGCCTTCGTGAGCGCCGAGCGGGCCTTCTACTTCGACACCTTCGGGATGGACCAGATCATCGAGTTCAACCCGACGACCATGACCATCACGCAGACGATGCCGGCCGCGCTCACGCGCGCGGGCTTCGCCCAGGTGGACATCGGGAGCCGGGCGCTCGTCACCGGCGACTACGTCGTCTTCCCCATCAGCTGGACCGACTTCAGCTCGGCGATGGCCGCAGAAACGGCCGCCCTCGCGGTGCTCGACCTGAGCGGGAGCGAGCCGGTCTTCTCCATCGTCGAAGACGACCGGTGCATGGGCGCCGTCTCGCTCCACGAGCAGGAGGGCTTCGTCTACACCTACGCCAACAGCCTCGGCGCCATCGCCGCGAGCAACCTCAGCCCCGGCGACCTACCGCCCCCGTGCATGCTCCGCTGGACACCCGGCGACGCCGCCTTCGATGCGGACTTCATGATCGACCTCGAGGCCCTCACGGGCCAGAGCGTGCTTTCCGGCGGCCGTACCCGGGGCGACGGAATCCTCTACGCGAGCATCTACGCCGGCGACGAGCCGTCCGAGAGCCTCGACGTCTTCGAGCTCACCGACGGCCCCTACTGGCAGCTCGTACGCATCGATCTGACGAGCGGCGAGACGACCGTGATGGAGGACTTCCCGCCCGCCGACGCCGCGAGCGGCGCCCGCATCGTCGAGGGCGAGTACGTCTTCGTCGAGTCGCAGCGGAACGACCCCGTGCAGGTCTACCAGCTGGGCGCAGACGACCGCCGCGAGCCGCTCCTCTCCGTGAGCGGGGACGTCTTCCGCATCGAGCGGCTGCGCTGACCCCGTCTGCCCGACGTTGAAGAAGTGTGAAGCGCTGTCTCGCTTTCGTGGCGCGCGCGTCCAAGCGACACCATGTCTTGGACCATGCACCGCGCCATCGCGCTTCTCGGAGTCCTCGCCGCGTGCGCCGAGACGGCCGAGACCGCCGAGCCGCCGCCGCGCCTGGTGCTGACCGCTCCGGCGGAGCGGGAGGTGGCCGTCGAGCGTCTGTCCCTGCTCGGGGACATCCGCGGCGAGGTCGAGGTGCGCGTGGTCGCGGACCTCGCCGAGCGCGTGCAGGAGGTGCACGCCCGGGACGGCGACCGCGTCGAGGCCGGCGACCCGCTGCTCACCCTCGAGGCGTCGCTCCCGAGCTCGGACCTGGCCCAGGCGGCCGCCGCGCGGGACGTGGCGCGGGCCGACCGGGACCGGCTCGCGGCGGACCTCGCGCGGGTGCGGCCGCTGGTCGAAGGGAACGCGCTGCCGCGG
>CALCTH010000402.1 GCA_937893795.1 uncultured Myxococcales bacterium
CGGCGCGGTGCGGGACGTCCGAGCGCTGCCGCCGCCGTCCCCGCGGCGTCTCGCGGCCTTCGCCGACACGCTCGAAGCCCTGGCGATGCTCGGCGTACGGCGCGCCGTGCTCGCCACGGACCCGGCGTGGGAGACCGGGCCGACGCGGGAGACGCCTCGGGTCACCTCGCCCCTCGCCGCCGCGCTCGGCCAGGTCCGCGCGGCCCGCGGCGCGCGGCTCTCGTGGTGGCGCCGCGCCTGACGCGGGCGTGGCTCCATACCGTTCTGCCTGTCCGCATGTCGGGCCACACGGGTCGGCCGCAGCCTTCGGGCGCGCCATGTCGTTGACATCATGAGGCTTTGCCTCGGTGAACGTTGACCCCTCTTCATGCCACTGCTAAGGCGCCGGGTGTTCGGGAGGGTCCATGCCGTTGAACCGCATCATGAATCCGCCGTCACTGGAAGGCGGCCCGAACGCGGAGCACGGAACCGTCCCCGTTGACGGGCTCAAGGACGGGGCCGATCGGTCGAAGATCGCGTTAGGCTCCAGTACGTCCGCGGCAAGCCGTACGAGCCAAAAGGGCGGAACCAGGGGGAGAGCAGACATGCGCAGCAACCTTCGACCGAGCGCCGCGCGGGCCATCGCCCTCGCTCTCCTCGCGTTCACGGTGAGCGGCCTCGGCCTCGCCGTGGCGCAGCCGCAGACCGGCGAGACCCCACCCGGCGAGGGCACGGAGGGCGCCGCGACCGGCGTGGAGGCCGAAACCGGCGCCGTCGGTACCACGACGACCACCGCCGAGCGCGACGAGGGCATCGACGCCGGGACCTACGCCGTCCGTCTTCGCGACCTCGAGCAGCGCATCAACGAGCTCAAGGAGCAGATTTTCCGGTCGAAGGCCCGGCTCTCCCTGCTGGCCGAGACAGTGCTCCAGGGCGTCGTCGCCGGCGCGCAGGCCGTGATCGTGCACGAGAACCGCATGAGTGCCTCCTACAAGCTCGTGAAGGCCGTCTACGCGCTCGACGGAGCTCCGATCTTCAACAAGGCCGACGAAGAAGGGACGCTCTCCGACCGCGAAGAGCTCGAGGTCTACAACGGAAGCATCGTCCCCGGTGAGCACACCATCACGGTGAACCTCGAGTACCGCGGCCACGGCTACGGCATCTTCAGCTACCTGAAGGGCTACCGCTTCAAGGTGCGCTCCAACTACTCCTTCAGCGCGCCCGAGGGTCGTCGCCTCGAGCTCCGCGTGGTCGGCTATGAGAAGGGCGGCCCGACGGCGCCCCTCGAGGAGCGCCCGGCCATCCGCTACATCGAGCGGGTCGAAGAACAGTCCCGCCGCAGCTCCGAGGCGAGCCCGGAGGCCAGCGAGTGACGCAGCCCCGCGCCCGGCCCGGCCGGGGGCTCCTCGGCACGCTGACGCCGCTCATCGTGCTGCCGCTGGCGGCCCCCGCCGCGGCGCAGCGCCTCGACCGGATCAACGCCGAGCTCTCCGACATGGAAGGGCGCCTCGACGCGGCGGAGCGCGAGCCGCTCACCGTGGAGACGCGGCGCGACGCGAACTATCTCGAGCGGCGGCTCACGGATGGGGAGCTCTACTTCCGGCTCCAGGACTACCTGCGCGCCTCGATCATCTTCACGAACATCGTGGAGAACTACCCGGGCACGCGCTCCTACCCGGACGCGCTCTTCTATCTGGGCGAGAGCCTCTACCAGGCCGGCGACCTGCTCGGCGCACGCACGCGCTTCCGCTCGCTCCTCGACCGCGCCGAGCAGCCGGGCTTCGGTCCCTACGTGCAGCGGACGCTCGGTCGCCTCATCGAGATCGCCATCCGGCTCCGAGACTTCGACGGGGTCGAGGGCTACTTTCAGCAGCTCAGCCGGCTTCCCTCGACCGAGGTCGAGGCCACCAACGCCTACTACCGCGCGAAGTACCTCTACAACCGGGCTGTCCCGAGCGAAGAGGATCTGCGCGAGGCAGGCGACGGTGCGGTCCCCACCATCGACACGGCGGGGCTCGAAGAGGCGCGGCGCGCCTTCGAAGCCGTCCCCGAGGGCAGCCCCTTCTACCCACAGGCGCGCTACTTCATCGGCGTCGTCCATACGCTGCGGGCCGAGTTCCCGCAGGCCATCGAGGCCTTCCGCCGCGTGCTTCGCGCCGACTCCTCGACCCCGGAGCAGCGGGACGTCGTCGACCTCACGCAGCTCGCCCTCGGACGCCTGTACTACGAGACCGAGCAGGTCGAGCAGGCCATCGAGGCCTACCAGGCGGTCCCGCGTACCTCCCGGCACATCGACACGGCGCTCTTCGAGATCGCGTGGGCATACATCCGCCTCGGCGACTCGACGCGGGCGGAGCGGGCCCTCGAGGTCCTGGCCGTCGCGACGCCGGACAGCACCTACATCCCCGACGCGCAGGTGCTCCGCGGAAACCTCCTGCTGCGCAACGGCCGCTTCGACGACGCCGAGCGCGTCTTCCGTGAGGTGCGCGAAGAGTTCGGTCCCATCGACGCGGAGCTCCGCGAGGTGCGGGACCAGCACGAGGACGTCGAGGCGTACTTCCGGGGGCTGGTAAGGGACAACCTCGAGGACTTCGACATCGACGACTTCCTCCCGGCCACGGCTCGGCGCTACGTCGACCTCGAGGGGGACTTCGACCGGGCGGTCGGCGTGCTCTCCGACCTCTCGACGGCGCGGCGCCTCGTCTCGGAGACCGACGACCTCGTGCTGCGCCTCACCGCCGCGCTGCAGTCGGCGAACCGCGTCAGCGTCTTCGGCGATCTCCGGCGGAGCCGGGAGACGACCACCGCGCTCCGGAACCGGCTCGTGCGCGTGCGCGGTCAGCTCATCGAGTACGAGGAGCGGAACCTTCCCGCGACGGGCGCCGAGCTCACGGCCGTGCGCGCCGAGCGGCGGCGCATCGAGCAGAGCATGGGCGGCATGCCCACGTCGGGCGAGGACTTCGCGATCCGCGATGATGAGCTGCTGGTGCGCTACAGCGCGATGACGAGGGATCTGCAGCGCCTCGAAGTGGACGTGCAGGGGCTCGAGGCCCGCATCGTCGCGACCGAGCTCTACCTGACGCAGGCGGAGGCCCGCGCGCGGGAGAACGGTGAGACGCCGCCCTCGACCGAGAGCGTTCAGAGCGAGCTCGCCAACCAGAAGCTCGCGGTCGACCGCTACCGCGAGCAGATTGCGGAGCTGACGCGCCTCGTCGAGGTCGCGCGGCTACAGGTCGGCGTGGGCGACAACCGCTACCAGAGCGACGAGCGACGCCGCGCCGAGTACGCCGCGCTCGTGGAGCGCGAGCGCCGCCTCTCCGGCGCGTCGGGCAGCCCGGCCGAGCCCTCCTTCCGGCGCGTGGCCGCGCTCGACCGTCGCCTCGACGAGCTCGACGCACGCATCGACGGGGCCGTCGAAGAGCGCGTCGCGTCGATGACCACGGTGATCGACGAGGAGCGCGAGCGCCTCACGGGGTACCGGCAGGCGCTGGCGGACCTCGAGGGTGAGACCGAGCTCGTGGTCGGCGCCGTCACCTCCCAGGCCTTCGACGAGGTGCGCGACCGCTTCTATCAGCTCGTGCTGGAGTCCGACGTGGGCGGCATCGACGTGAGCTGGCAGCGTCGCGAGGAGCACCGCTCGCGCATGGACATGCTCAACCGCGAGCGCGCCCGGGAGCTCCAGGTGCTCGACGACGAGTTCCGGGACATCACGGACGAACGGGAGAACCAGTGATGCGCTTCCTCCTGGCAGTCCTCACGCTCACGCTCGCGTTCCCCGGGGCGGCGCTCCGCGCGCAGGAGCCTTTCCCGAGCGGGGAGGGCGAGGCGCCACCGGACCCCTTCGCGCCCGGCGAGGGCGAGGCTGCCGCGGAGGGAGACGCCGCGGAGGGAGAGGCCGAAGGGAGCGGCCCCGCTGCTGCAGAGGCGTCCGCCGACCCCGTCACCGCGGCCCCCGACGACCGCGACACGGCCCGCGAGCCGGTCCCCGAGCTTCCGAGCTTCCTCGACACGACGGACAGCCGCATCGTCGACGAGCGGCCGCCGCCGACGGCGGATCAGATCGCGGCGCTTCGGGAGATGGAAGCGGAAGTGGAGCGCTTCGCCCGCGTCGGCGGGGCGTACCGCGAGAGCGTCGCGAGCCTCCTGCGCCGCGAGTACCTGCGCCAGCGCCGTGGCCGTGACCGCTGGTACGGCCGACAGATCACCGACGAGGAGCGCGCGCTCAACGAGGCTCGCGAGGCGGCCATCGTCGTCTTCGAGCGCTTCCTGCGTCGCTACCCGGACGACCCCACCTACTCGCCCGACGCCATGTTCCGGCTGGGCGAGCTCTACTTCGAGCGGAGCAGCATCGAGTTCGATCAGGCCGAGGCCGCGGCCATCGAGAACTCGGAGCTCGAGGTGCCGGAGGTGGCCGACTTCACGCCCACCATCGAGCTCTACCGGCGCCTCGTACGCGAGTTCGGGACCAGCTACCGGCGCATCGACGGCGTCTACTACCTCATCGGCTTCTGCCTGAGCTCCATGGGGCGCTTCGAGGAGGCCCGCGACGCCTGGCTCGCGCTCGTCTGCGCCAACGAGTACCAGTACGACCCGGACCACCACGCCACCATCGGCACCGAGGAAGCGGACCCTGCCGTCGATCCCACGGAGGATCCGAACGTCTATCCCTCGCTCTCCGGCGCCGACGCGGAGGAAGAGGCGCCCCGGCCGGCCGTCATCGATCCCTACGCCGAGTGCACGGTCATCCGCGATGACGCGCGCTTCGTCAGCGAGACGTGGTTCCGCATCGGCGAGTTCCACTTCGACGACTACATGGACGACGACGCGCTCGAGAAGTCCATCAGCGCCTACTCCAAGATCCTCGAGAACCCGGAGGACCGGAACTACAGCCTCGCCCTCTACAAGGTCGCCTGGGCGTACTACCGCGCGAGCCGTTACCCGGAGGCCATCCGCAGCTTCGGTCAGCTCGTGCAGTGGTCCGACGACCAGCAGGCGTCGACGGGCCAGGCCGGCTCGCAGCTTCGGCCCGAGGCGCTCCAGTACCTGGGCATTGCCTTCGCCTACGACGACTGGAACGAGAACGGGCTCCCCGACACCGTGGAGGGCCTCCCGAGCGGCATCGACCGGGTGCAGAACCCCTCGCTGCTTCCGCAGGACCGGGAGTGGACGCCCGACGTCTACTTCGAGCTCGGCAACGTCTACTTCGAGGAGGCGAAGTACCCGGACGCCATCACCGTCTGGAGCTTGTTCCTCGAGAAGTTCCCGACGCACGTGAAGGCGCCGGAGGTCACGAACCAGATCGCCGAGGCCTACCGCCGCAACAACCAGTTCGAGCTGGAGCGCGAGATCTCGCGGCGCCTGGCCGACTACGGCGAAGGCAGCGAGTGGTGGAACGAGAACCTCGACGATCCCGGGGCCCAGCGCCGGGCCGAGGAGCTCGCGGAGCAGGCCGTCATTCGTACGGCCATCGAGACGCACACGCAGGCCCAGCGCGACCGCCGGCGCTGCATCGAGCTTCAGCAGGAGGGCGACATCCAGGCGGCGCTCGCGCGCTGTCAGGAGGCCAACGGCCAGTACGCCATCGCCGCCGAGAACTACCGCGCCTACCTCGAGCGCTACCCCAACGACCCGCAGGCGTACGACCTCCGCTACAACCTGGCGGACGCGCTCTACTGGTCCGAGAACTACGAGGAGTCCGCCGTCGAGTACGCGGCGGTGCGCGACTCGAACCTCGACGACCGTTTCCTGAGCGAGTCGGCGCGGCGCGTGGTCGAGTCCATGACGCGCATCGTCGAGGCCGCGCAGGAGCGCGGCGAGCTCACGGTGCGGCAGGATCCGCCCTCGGTGGAAGGCGACCCGCCCCGGGTGCGTCCCGTCGAGATGCCCCTGCTTCTGCAGAACCTGGCCCAGGCACGCGAGCTCTACATCGCGCGCGTGCCCGAAGAGCAGGACACGGAGCAGGTGCGTCCGGCCTACGAGTACAACAACGCGCTACTCCTCTACTGGTACGGCTACTGGCCGCAGGCCGAGGAGCGCTTCACGAGCATCTTCGACGAGCGCTGCGCGGGCCCCACGGCGAACGAGACGGGCGAGATCGCCTGGGAGTCGCTGCGGACGATGGCGATCGCGTACGACGACATCGACGAGATCGAGCGGCTCGCCAACGATCTCTCGAGCCGGGGATGCACCTTCTCGCCCGACGGCGAGGCGTGCCCCACGGGCGAAGCGCTCGAGAACTTCTGCGCCGAGCCGGGCAACGCCGAGAACCGCTGCTGTCGCGCGTTCCGCGACGTGCGGGCGATCGAGTACCGGCGCGCTCTCGAGGTGTTCCAAACGGCCGAGCAGACGGCACCTGGGCCGCAGCGCGAAGAGCTGTACCTCCGCTCGGCGACGATGCTCGTCGAGGCGGTCAACCGGACGCCCGGCAACCCCGAGGCGCCCATAGCGCTCGAGTATGCGGCCCGCGGGCTCGAGGAGACGCAGCGCTTCGACAGCGCGAGGCGGCTCTATCAGCGGATCATCGACGAGGTCGGGCCGCAACAGTCCGACGAGCCGGAGCGGCAAGAACAGCTCGATTCCATCGTGGCCAACGCCTACTTCCGCGTGGCCTACACGGCACAGCAGAGCTTCGAGTACGACGCGGCCGTCGCGAACTACCGCACGCTGGTCGACTCGAGCCGCTTCGCGCGTTCGTCCCAGGCCCGCATCCAGAACTACCGCCGGGACGCGCTCATCAACACCGCGGACCTCTTCCTCAAGCTGCAGCGCTACCGCGAGGCGACGCAGTACTACGAGGAGATCATCGCCTCGCCCGCGGCCAACGCGACGCTCAAGCGCGAAGCCCAGTACGCCATCGCCGAGATCGCCTACAAGCAGCAGTCCTGGTCGAACACGATCCGGCGCATGCGCTCCTTCATCGACCGCTACCGGAATGACGCGGAGGCCGGTGAGCTGGTGGTGCAGGCACACTGGCGCATCGCCGAGGCCCGCAAGGCGCTCCGCCAGACCCGCGACTATCGCGGCGCGCTCCAGGACGTCGTGAGCGCCTTCGGCCGGAGCGGGCAGCCCGCCGGCAGCTACGCGGCGGAGTTCGCGGCGCACGCGCAGTTCCTCCTCACCGACGAGAACATCGAGGAGTTCGAGGACTTCGCCATCGAGCCGGGCCGGCCCTCGTCGCTCGAGGAGTACGTGAACACCGTCGCGCAGCAGATCAGCGCCGGCGAGGCCGAGGCGGCGCGCTTCGCCGAGGGCTACGCGAGCGTGCTCCAGTTCGGTCGTCCGACCTGGTCCGTGGCCGCTTTCGTCGAGCAGGGCCGGGTCTTCGAGACCCTCGCTCGCGCGGTGCTCAACACGCCCTTCGCGATGCCGGCGGATCTCCAGCGGCAGATGCGCGCCCTCGACGAGTTCGCCCGCGAGGACATCCGCATCCAGGTCGAGGACCGCATTCGCATGGTCCTCGACGAGCGCGTGCGACCCATCGAGTGCCTCGCCGTCGCCCGCTACGCCCTCGCGGCCCGCGCTGCGCGCGCCGGAAGCCTGGACGACGAGTACACACGCATCGCCATCGACCGGCTGCAGGCCTACGGTGACGAGCGCATCGCGGAGTGCATCGCCGAGGAGCAGGCCCGTGATGCGAGCTTCCAGGCGTACACGCCGGGCGAGTTCACCCGCGCGCCGCGCGGTCAGAACATGAGCATGGCGCCGGACGTCGGCGCCCCGGCCCTGGCGACGGAGTAGGCGGATGACCCGTGATCCGATGAGCCGAGTGTTCCTCGCTGCCCCGCTGGCCTTCGCGCTCGCGGCGACGCCGGCCTGCAAGGACGACGACGCGGGGACCACCGCCGAGGGGAGCGAGACGACCTCGGGCGGCGAGAGCGACGGTCGCGCGGGGGGCCTCGAGCGTCCGCCGGGGAGCGTCGACCCGGACGACGACGGGAGCACCACGGGTGACGCCACCGCCGACGCGAGCGGCGAGGGCGCCAGCGACCCGTCCGACGCCGAGCCCGAGGAGGCGCCGAACCCCTTCGGCGCGACCCGCGAAGAGCAGTGCCGGCAGGACCCGCGCCGCGACATGAACGCCAGCGCGCGGCGCCGCTTCGACGAGGGCGTCCGCCAGGCCGCCGCCGGCAACGTGTCGCAGGCGCAGACCGCCTTCCGCGAGGCGCTGCGGGAAGACCGGAGCGCCTACAAGGCGGCGTACAACCTCGGCGTGCTCGCCGATCGCGCCGGCAACGAGTCGGAGGCCCTCGACCAGTACCGGCAGGCGCTCCGCATCCAGGGTGACTACGAGCGCGCCGCCGAGGGCATCGTCACGATCTACACGCGCCGTGGCTCCGTTCCCGACGCCATCGCCTTCATGGAGCCCGTCGCGCGCCGCTACCCGCGGAACCTCGCGATCCAGGCGCTCTACGCGGAGGTTCTGGTGCAGGCGCAGCGTTACGACGACGCCTGGGAGGCCGCGCGCTCGGCGCTTCGCTGCGACGAGCGCTTCGTCCCGGCGCTCACGGCGCTCATCAAGGCCTCCTTCGCACAGGGTCGCGATGAGCTCGGAGAGAGCATTCTCGATCAGGCGCTGAGCGTGGACGAGGCCAATGCGGAGCTCCACTTCATCAAGGGGAGTCGGCTCCAGGACGAGCCGGGCCGCTTCCGCGACGCGTTGACCGAGTTCCGTCGCGCCGCCGAGCTCCGCCCGGACTACGCGGAGGCCCGCGTCGCCCTTGGCGTGGCGCTCCTCGCGGGCGGTAACTACCCGGCGGCCATCACGGAGTTCGAGGCGGCGGCAGCCCTCGCGCCGACGCTCGTGGCGAATCAGCTCAACCTGGCCGACGCCTACCGCTCCACGCGGCAGTGGGAGAAGGCGAAGGCGCAGTTCGACCGGGTGCTCCAGATGGAGCCGGAGCTCACCGAGGCCTGGTTCAACATCGCGCTGATGTACCAGGAGGCCGGGGAGGAGTTCCCGGGCCTCGATGACCTGACCTCGCTCCAGCAGGCGAAGCAGGCCTTCACGCGCTACCGCGATCTCATGGGACCGCGGCTGCCGCGGGACGACCCCTCGGCCGGCTACCTCGAGAACATCGACCGTCAAATCCAGCGCATCGAGCGGCGGCGCGAGCGCGAGGCGCGCCAGCGCGAGCGTGAGGCGGCCCGGGCCGCCGAAGGCGGCGAGGAGACAGCGGAATGACGACCATGCTCGGACGCGCGTTCTTCGCCGGGGCGCTGGTGGCGCTCTTCAGCCTGGCCACGCCTTCGGACGCGGACGCCCAGCGACGCCGGCGCGGTCAGCCGCGCGTCATCGAGCTCGAGGAGATCCGCATCGAGGGTCAGGTGCAGAAGCCCACGGCCTTCTACCTCCTGAGCCGCTCGAACCTCGGCTACGAGGTCCTCGACCTTCGGACCAGCTTCGTCCGCGAGATCGTGCGCAGCGTCCGCCGCGAGCCCTTCAAGCCCGAGTGAGGCGGCGGCGCGCATGAGCGCCCTCCACGTGCTCCAGGTGCTGCTCTTCGTGGGCGTCGCGTGGGTCGCCCTAGGGCGGACCCGGGAGCTCGTCTACGAGGCCGGGCGCATCGAAGGACGCCCCTTTCACGCAGCGCTTCGCGGCGCACTGCGCGCGGGCAACGTGGCCCGGGCCGAGGCCCTGGCAGCGGACGCGGGCCCCGCGTGGGTCGGCCGCGTCGCGCGGCAGGCCTTCGAGGCGCGCGCGGCCCGGCTGGACGTGGCGGCGCTCACCGAGGAGGTGCTCCTCGAGCTGCGGCACGCGGCCCGACGGAGCCCGCGTCAGCTCCGCGCCCT
>CALCTH010000403.1 GCA_937893795.1 uncultured Myxococcales bacterium
GGCGCCGCCCGCGGCGGCGATCCCGGCGACGCTTCTGACGGGCCTCGACCCGCTCACGCACGAAAGCGCCGTGGTCGAGGGCGAGCCGCGCCGCGTGGCGTCCCTGGCGGACGGGCGCCGCGCCGTGCTCACGCTCGACGCGCCGCTCCAGGGGCACCTCGAGGACGAGCTCCGTCGCTTCGACGTGCCCTTCGGCGCCGTGGTCGCGCTCGAGCCGGCCACGGGCCGCGTGCTGGCGTACGTCTCGCATTCGAGCGCCCACCCTGGCGCCGGTGACCTCGCGCGCGATCCCACGCCGCCCACCGCGTCGGTGTTCAAGGTCGTCACGGCGGCGGCGCTCGTCGACGCCGGCATCGGCCGCAACCGGCGCGTCTGCTACAGCGGCGGCGCCCGGCGCATCGAACGCTCGAACCTCGAGGACCACGACCGGGACCGCCAGTGCGCGACCTTCGGCGAGGCCATGGGTCGCTCCATCACCGCGGTCTTCGCGAAGCTCGCCGACCGGCACCTCGATCAACCGACGCTCGCTCGCTACGCGGAGGCCTTCGGCTTCGGGCACGCGCTTCCCTTCGACGTTCCGACGCGGGCGAGCCCCGTCGAGATCCCCGGCGAGCGCCTCGAGCGCGCACGGACCGCCGCGGGGTTCTGGCACGCGCACATGTCGCCACTCCACGGCGCGCTCATCGCCGCGACGGTGGCCAACGACGGGCGCATGCCGCGGGCTGCGATGGTCGACCGCGTCGAGGACGCCGAGGGGCAGGTCCTCGCGCGCCATGAGCCGGAGGTGTTCCGCGCGGTGATTCCTCGGCGCACGGCGCGGACGCTGACACGCATGATGCAGAACACGGTGCGTCGCGGGACCGCGCGGCGCGCGTTCTTCGACAACGCCGGCCGCGCGTTCCTCCCGGGCATGGAGGTCGCCGGCAAGACCGGCACGCTGAGCAGCGAACGGCCCTACCGTGGCTACACGTGGTTCGTGGGCTTCGCGCCGGCGGACGCGCCCACCATCGCGGTGGCCAGCCTCGGCGTGAACACGCCGGAGTGGCGGATCAAGGCCAGCTACCTCGGGCGGGAAGCGCTGCGGCACTACCTGCGACGGTCGCCGGGCGAGTGAGCAGCACTGGCTCGTGCACGGGGCGCAACCCTCGAGGCGTCGCCTCTCAGGTCAGCGCCGCACGCGCCACCTCGACGTCGACGAGGCCGTTCTTCACGAGATCGCGTAGCGCCATCTCGAAGGTCTGCATGCCGTAGGGGTGCACGCCCCGCTCCATGACGTCCTTGAGCGGGAGGTTGCCGTCGGGGCGGCGGATCGTCTCCCGGGCCGTGCCGGTCACGATGAGCACTTCGACGGCGACGACGCGGCCGCTTCCATCGGCGCGGGGCAGGAGCCGCTGCGCGATGATGCCCTTGAGGTTGTCGGCGAAGCGTTCCCGCGCGTCCTGGGGGTTCACGCCCTTCGAGAGCGCGAGCACGCGGCCGATGGTCCGCGACACGTCCGGCGTATGCAGCGTCGAGAGGACGAGGTGTCCCGTCTCGGCCGCCTTCAGCGCGATGTCCATCGTCTCTTCGTCGCGTACCTCGCCCACGAGGATGACGTCCGGGTCCTGGCGGAGCGCCGAGCGCAGGGCCTTGGCGAAGGTCGGCGTGTCGAGTCCGATCTCGCGCTGCGACACCGAGGCCAGGTTGTCTTGGTGCATGTACTCGATGGGGTCTTCGATGGTGACGACATGCGCCCGGCGCGAGTCGTTGATGCGCCCGACCATGGCCGCCAGCGTCGTGCTCTTGCCGTTTCCCGCGGCCCCGACGCAGAGGATCATGCCGCGCTCGATGTCGGCGAGCTTCGCCACCGCCGGCGGTAGCCGAAGCTGCTCGAAGTTCGGCACGGTCAGCGGAATGGAGCGCAGCGCGACGGCCACCGTGCCCCGCTGCCGGTACACGTTGCACCGGAAGCGGCCGATGCCGGCGGCGCCGTAGCTCGTGTCGTACTCCTGGAGGTCCTCGATGGTGCCGGCGAAGCGACTCTTCGCAAGGATGATCTCCGCCAGGGCCTGCGTCTGTTCGGGCAGGAGCCGGTCGCCCTGCAGGTAGTGGAGCTCGCCGTTGACGCGGAAGGCCGGCGGCTGGCCGACTTTCAGCAGCACGTCGCTGGCGTGGTACTGCATCCCCTTCTGCAGGAGCGCGAGCAGCGTGGACTCGTCCATGGCGCCGAGCCTACGCGCTCGGCCCTCGGACGCTAGCGAAGCCTCGGCTTCAGTCGCGCTGGCGGACGACGATGGCGCCCAGGTGCTCGGCCGCCTCGAGGCGCTGGCGGTAGCTCCGGGCCTCGCCGCGCTGGGCGAAGGGGCCGATGCGGACGCGGTGGAAGAGACCGCGACCCGGAATGTCTGCCTCCATCACGTAGGTGTCGTGGCCCTTCGCGCGGAGGCCCGAGGCGAGGAGCTCCGCTTCCTCGACCGTGCGGAAGGAGGCGACCTGGATGCTGTAGCGCCCCTCGTGGCCCACCTCGCCGGGTGCCGCCGGGGTCGCGTCCGGGAGGGCCGCGGCCAGGAGGGCGTCGTCGGCGGAGTCGGCGACGAGGGCGCGTCCCTCCGCCGTGGAGGCTACCGAGGCCGGGAGCGTGGTCGGGAGCACGGCAGCGGCGGTCGTCGGAAGCGGCGCCGGGGCGGCGGTCCGCGCGGGCACGACGAAGGGCGGCGCCGTGGCGGGGCCCTCGGCTTCGGCGGGCGGTGCGGTCGCGTCCAGGCGCCGGAGCTCCGCCGACGCCTGTGCGAAGAGCGCGGCGACCTCGGGCCGCTCCTCGACGGGGTCCGTGTCGCCCAGACGCTCGGGGAAGGTCAGCGCCGTCCGGTCGACCTCCGTGGGCGTCTCCATGCTCGCCGCGGCGGCTTCTGCCTCGCGCGAGAGGGCCGCCGCGCGGTCGAGGGCGGCCAGCGGATCCGCCTCGGCGTGCGTCGCCTCCGGCGGCGCCAGCTGGAGGCTCATGGCGTAGACGACGGCCAGCGTCGCGAGCGCCGCCAGGGCGAAGGCGCCGGCGCGCCGGGAGAGCCCCCCGTCGTCCGGGTCGCGCTCCTGGATCCGCTCGAGATCCCGCATCGCGGAGTCCATCATCTCCATCCTGACCTCCGACCCCGCCGTACCCGGCGCCGAGCGCGAAGGTCAAAAAAGGAGCGCCGGCGGCGCGGACACGGGGCCCTAGGGAGGCGGCGCGGGCACGATGAGATCCCCGCTGCCGCTCCGGCTCCCGTCGGCGAGGAAGTAGAAGTAGCTCACGGCGTCGCCGGCGTTGGCGCGGAGGCGGAGCTCGTAGCGGCCTTCGTCGTCCGCGCCGCCGAGCACGCCCTGGTCCTGGGTCTCGTTGAAGGCGGCCACGAGGGACGAGGGCGGCGCCTCACCCGTCAGCCGGACGAAGCCGTCACCGTCCGGCGCCGAGAGGGCCGCCGGCGGAGGAATCGGGAGCGTGGGGCCCTCGCACGCGAGGAGGCCGAGGCCGAGGGCGATCGTCGTGAGCAGTCGGCGAAGGGTCATGGTGGGACTCACCGGAAGCGGAGGGCGCCGTGGCAGGGTGATCCGGCGCTCTCCCTCTCCCGTGTCGCAAGGGCCGTGCCCCAGGTCGATTCCGCGGTCAGATCGATGAAATCACGGCGCTTTCGCGAGGTGATGGCGGACCCTCGACGCGGAGCAACCGTCAACCTCATTGCCACGTGCGCCATTGTGGCGCGGCTTAGGGTCGAAAAACGTACCTCACATCGCGCACGCGCGCGCGCTCCCGCGCACGCGTTGTGATACGTACCCGCGACGGCCCGCCCGGGCCCGAACACCAGGGAAGCACTCCGCCGCATGGCCGAATCCAACAAACAGCCGGTGACCATCGAGGACGAGATGCGCCGCTCGTACCTCGATTACGCGATGAGCGTGATCATCGGTCGCGCCATCCCCGACGTCCGCGATGGCTTGAAGCCCGTGCACCGCCGGATCCTCTACTCGATGCACGAGCAGAAGGTCTCGCATGCCTCGAGCTACAAGAAGTCGGCGCGCATCGTCGGCGACGTCCTCGGCAAGTACCACCCGCACGGCGACGGCGCGGTCTACGACGCGCTCGTCCGGATGGCGCAGGACTTCTCCATGCGCGTCCCGCTCGTGGACGGGCAGGGGAACTTCGGCTCCATCGACGGGGACCCCGCGGCCGCCATGCGCTACACGGAGGTGCGAATGGCCCGGGTGGCCTCGGACCTCCTCGCCGACATCGACAAGGAGACCGTCGACTTCGGGCCCAACTTCGACGACTCGGAGCGCGAGCCCCTCGTGCTGCCCAGCCGGGTGCCGAACCTCCTGGTGAACGGCTCCGGCGGCATCGCCGTCGGCATGGCGACGAACATCCCGCCGCACAACCTCAAGGAGGTCGTCGACGCGACCATCCGGCTCATCGAGAACCCGGAGCTCACCTTCGTCGACCTCATGCAGGACGACGAGGAGACCGGCCGCCTCGGCGTGAAGGGTCCGGACTTCCCGACCGCCGGCTACATCTACGGCCGGAAGGGCATCCGCGACGCCTACGAGCGCGGCCGCGGCCGCATCGTGATGCGCGCGAGGGCGACCATCGAGCCGCTCCCGGGCAGCAAGCACCGCGAGATGATCGTGGTCACGGAGCTGCCCTACCAGGTCAACAAGGCCGAGCTGATCAAGAAGATCGCCGAGCTCGTGCGCGAGAAGCGCGTCGAGGGCATCTCGGACCTTCGCGACGAGTCGGACCGCGACGGGCTCCGCGTCGTCATCGAGCTGAAGAAGGACACCTACGGCGACATCGTCCTGAACCAGCTCTACCGGATGACCGCGCTCCAGAGCACCTTCGGCTTCAACTGCCTCGCCATCGTCGGGCAGCGACCGAAGACGCTCGGGCTCAAGGAGACGCTCGAGCACTTCATCCAGCACCGCCGGGAGGTGGTGACGCGGCGCACCCGCTACGAGCTCCGCCAGGCCCTGAGTCAGCGCGAGCTCGTGGAGGGGCTCGGCATGGCGGTCACGGAGGTCGACCTGGTGGTCCAGACCATCCGCGATTCGCGCGACCCCGAGGAAGCGCGCGGTCGGCTCATGAAGCTGCCGCTGAAGGGTCTCGAGGAGTTCGTGCGCCGTGCGGGCCGGCCCGAGGACGAGCTCGCCGAAGCGCGGGAGCGCGGCGAGTACTTCCTCAGCGAGCGCCAGGCGAAGGCCATCCTCGAGATGCGCCTCTCCCGGCTGACGGGGCTCGAGCGGGAGAAGCTCGCGACGGAGTACGGCAACCTCTCGGAGCTCATCGCACGGCTCCGCGCCATCCTCGCAGACGACGGCCTGCTCATGGAGGTCATCCAGGGCGAGCTCCAGGACGTGCGGGACCGCTACGGCGACGAGCGGCGCACGGAGATTCGCGACGCGGCGGGCGAGATCGGCATCGAGGACCTCATCGCGGACGAGGAGGTCGTGGTGACGGTTTCGAACCGCGGCTACGTCAAGCGCGTCCCGCTGAGCGAGTACCGCTCCCAGGGTCGCGGTGGCCGAGGCCTCAGCGCGGGTCAGACCCGGAACGAGGACTTCATGAAGTGGGTGTACGTGGTCAACGCCCACGCGCACCTCCTCGTGCTCACCGAGAGTGGCAAGGCCTTCATGAAGCGCGTCTACGAGATCCCGGCGCAGGGCCGGGCCTCGCGGGGCCGTCCGCTCGTGAACTTCGTGGGCATCGGCGAGGGCGAGCGTGTCGCGGCGATCCTGCCCATTCGCGAGCTCGAGCGAGACGACGCCTTCCTCGTGACCGCGACCACGAGCGGTCGCATCAAGCGGACGGCGCTCTCGGCCTACGGGAACATTCGCTCGACGGGCATCATCGGAGTCGCCATCGCCGAGGGCGAGGCGTTGCTCACCGCGCGCATCGCCGAGGAATCCCAGACCGTGCTCCTCGGGACGGCGCAGGGCCGTTCGATTCACTTCGGCCTCGAGCAGGTTCGGGCCATGGGTCGGGACTCGCGGGGCGTGAAGGGCGTCGATCTTCGCGAGGGCGACCGCGTCGTCAGCATGGACGTCGTCGAGCGACCGGGTGACCAGCAGGCCCTCGCCATCAGCGAGAACGGCTACGGCAAGCGCACGCCCATCGTGAGCCTCGGGGACGACGGCGAGCCCGTGAGCGACCGGAGCTTCAAGACGCAGAAGCGTGGCGGCTACGGCATCGTCGCCATGCAGACCTCAGACCGGAACGGGGCGCTCGTCCGCCTGCGCGTGGTCGAGCCCGACGCCGGGCTGATGGTGATCACCGACGGCGGTCGCGTCATCCGGACCCGTGTCGAGGAGATCCGCGAGACGGGCCGCAACACGCAGGGCGTCCGCGTGATTCGCCTCGCCGAGGGGGAGCGCGTCGTCGATGTCGAGCCCATCGATGCGTCGGAGGCCGACGAGGCCGACGAGGGCGTGGCCGGCGTCGAGGGAGGCCCCGAGGGCGTCACCGCGGCGGTGGGTGCCACCGAAGAAACGCCGGAAAGCGGCGAAGAAACGCCGTGATGGTAGAGTGGCGACGTCTCCCACGGGGAGCGGAAGGGCAGTAGGAGCCAAGGGTGGCAGCACCGGTCCTCGGCATCGACCTCGGGACCACCAACTCGGTGGTCGCCGTGGCCACGGAGCAAGGCACGCAGGTGCTCGCGGGGTCGGATGGCTCCCAGCTCGTGCCCTCCGTGGTGAGCTTTCACCCCAGCGGTTCCGTGCTCGTCGGGAGCAAGGCGCGCGACCGGCGCCTCATCGACGCGCGGAACACGGTTTATTCGACGAAGCGGCTGATCGGTCGGCCCTTCAAGTCGCCCGAGGTCGCGCGCGCGCAGCAGCGCTTCCCCTTCGAGCTCGAGGCGAGCCCGACGGGCGGCGTGCTCGTGAAGACGCGCGGCGAGAGCTACACGCTGAGCGAGATCGGCGCCTTCGTGCTCCGCGAGGTGCGGAGCCGTGCGGAGGCCGCGCTCGGCCAGGCGTGCACCCAGGCTGTCATCACCGTTCCGGCGAACTTCAACGAGCTGCAGCGCGCGGCGACGAAGGCGGCCGGCCGCGTGGCGGGCCTCGACGTGCTTCGCATCCTCAACGAGCCGACGGCGGCGGCGTTGGCGTATGGCTACAGCGCCGGTAAGCGCGAGCGCGTGGCCGTCTTCGACCTCGGGGGCGGCACCTTCGACCTCACGGTGCTCGACCTCGCCGGTGAGGTCTTCGAGGTCCTCGCCACGGCCGGCGACAGCTACCTCGGCGGTGATGACCTCGACACGGCGCTCGCCGAGCGCATGGCCGAGTCCTTCCTCGCGGAGCATCGGAGCGACGTTCGCTCCGACGGGCAGGCCTTCGAGCGGCTCCGGGCGGCCTCGGAGTGGGCCAAGTGCCAGCTCTCGCACCAGGACGACGTGCAGCTGCGCATCGAGGAGCTGGCCTACGGCGAGAACGGCGCGGCCCTCGACCTCTCCTTCAAGGTCACGCGGGGGGAGCTCGAGCGCATCGCGGTACCGCTCTTCGGTCGCTGCTTCGACGTCTGTGCGGATGCGCTGCGGTCGGCGGGCGTGCGTCCTTCCGAGCTCGACACGGTGGTGCTCGTCGGAGGCTCGACGCGGATCCCGCTCGTGCGGCGGATGGTGGCCGAGTACTTCGGCAAAGAGCCGAAAGTACAGCTCGACCCGGATCTCGTGGTTGCCGAGGGCGCGGCGATTCAGGGGCTCGCGCTCGCGACGGCGCGGCGCCGGCGGAGCTCGCAGGCCTCGCTCTCGGACGCGACCCCTCCGCGCGCGGTCGCCGACCCGCTCGAGTCCACGACGAAGCCGCGGGCCGTTCCGCTCGCCGCGCTCCAGCTGAGCAAGGTCCCGGCGACACAGGTCGGAGCGCCGCCGCCTCCACCTCCGCCTCCGGCCGCCGCCGCGCCGCCCGCTCCTGCCACCGCGGGGACCGTGCAGACCCAGACGCCCATC
>CALCTH010000404.1 GCA_937893795.1 uncultured Myxococcales bacterium
CGTGTCGACCTCGAGCAGCATGCCCGTCTCGAGGTCTTCGACCAGGGCGAGCCCGACGTTCGGCAGCTCTTCCTCGCGCGGATCCGTGACCTGCACCGGGATGAGGTCGTGGCGCTTGGCCGCGACGCGAAGGCCGCGCTCGTAGCCCTCACCGAGGTAGTCGCTGATCAGGAACGCGACGCTGCGCCGCTTGGTCAGGCTCCCGAGCACGTCGAGTGCCTTGCCGATGTCCGTCCCCTCGCCCTGGGGCTGGGCGTTCAAGATCTCGGTCACCACACGCATCACGTGTCCGCGGCCCTTCTTGGGCGGGACGAAGCGCTCGATGCGGTCGGTGAAGAGCACGAGGCCCACGCGGTCGTTGTTCTTGATGGCGCTGAAGGCGAGGAGCGCCGCGACCTCGGCCACGGCCTCGACCTTGGGCCGCGCGGCGGTCCCGAAGCGCTCCGATGCCGAGAGGTCGACGAGGAGCATCACGGTCATCTCCCGCTCCTCCGTGAACACCTTCACGTAGGTGTCGTTCATGCGCGCCGACACGTTCCAGTCGATGAAGCGCACGTCGTCACCGTGCTGGTACTGACGCACTTCGCTGAAGGTCATGCCGCGGCCCTTGAAGACCGAGTGATAGCCGCCAGCGAGCTGATCGTTCGCGAGGCGAGACGTGTGGATCTCGATCTTGCGCAGCTTCTTGACGAGCTCTCGCGGGATCATCGTCGTCGCGCCTCAGGGGACCTCGACGGCCTCGAAGATGCGCCGGACGAGCGCTTCGCTCGTGATCTCCTCGGCCTCGGCCTCGTAGGTGCGAAGGATGCGATGCCGGAGCACGTCGTGACCGATGGCCTTCACGTCCTCGGGCGTGACGTAGCCGCGACGCTTGAGGAAGGCGTGCGCCTTGGCGGCCACGTTCAGCGCGATGGACGCACGCGGCGAGGCGCCGTGGGCGATCATGTCTTTCAGGTCGCGGAGCCCCGCGCGCCCGGGGTCGCGGGTCGTGGCCACGACCGCCACGATGTAGTCCTTGATCTTCTCGTCCATGTAGACGTGACCGACCACGCGCCGCGCCTCGAGGAGCTGCTGCGTCGTGGCGACCTGCTTGACCTGGCTCGCGCCGGTGGGGTCCTCGCGGCGGCCGAGAAGGATCTCGTCGGCCACGCGCTCCATCACTCGGCGCTCCTCTTCCTGCGTCGGGTAATCCACCCTCACGTGGAGCATGAAGCGGTCCACCTGGGCCTCGGCCAGGGGGTAGGTGCCCTCCTGGTCGATGGGGGGCTGCGTGGCGAGCACCAGGAAGGGGCGCTCCAGCCGATGGGTCGTGTCGCCGATGGTGACCTGACGCTCCTGCATGGCCTCGAGGAGCGCGGACTGGACCTTGGCCGGGGCGCGGTTGATCTCGTCGGCGAGGATGAGGTTCGCGAAGATGGGCCCGCGCTTGGCCGTGAACTCGCCGCGCTGCTGGTTGTAGATGACCGTGCCGACCACGTCGGCGGGGAGCAGGTCCGGCGTGAACTGGATGCGGGAGAAGCCCGCCGCGAGGGTCTGGCAGATGGTCTTGACCGTCAGCGTCTTGGCTAGCCCGGGCACGCCCTCGAGGAGCACGTGCCCGCCGGTCAGCAGGCCGATGAGGATGCGTTCGACCATTTCGTCCTGGCCGACGACGACCTTCCGGGTCTCGTGCATGAGCGGGGTGAGGAAGGCGCTTTCGCGCTCCACCATCTCGCCTACTGCGCGAACGTCGATGCTCATGAGCTCTCTTTCTCCGGTGTCGTGGCGGCCCGTGGCCGCGCGGCGGGCGTACGCTGGACCCGCGGCCTGCTAGCACGCCGGGCGAAGGCCCACCAACGCGCGCGGGAACGCACGAGCGCCTGGTTCATTCCGGACGCGGCCGCTTTCGGACCGGCTCAGCGGAAGCGCAGGCCCGCGGCGAGGCCGAGCTGCGAGCCGAAGCGAAAGAAGCCCGGGCTCGCGTCTTCTTCCTGGGGCGTCCGCCGAAGCGCGACGCCGCCGGGCAGCGCGTGGCGGAGCCGCACCCCGAGGCGCAGGCCGAGATGGTCGGCGAGCTGCCGTTCGACGCCGAAGCCGGCGCTCATGGCACCGAAGACCCCGCGCGCGCCGAGGAGCGGGTAGGAGGGCTGAAGCGGGCCCGGCGTATCGTCCACCCGGATGCGCGCCCAGAGGAGGGCCGGTCCGGCGTCGGTCACCAGCGTCCACCCGCCCCGGCGCCAGCGGCCTTCGAGCGTGAGATCCGCGGCCCCCGCGTGCACCGTTGCCGTGGTCCGCTCGTCGCCTCCCCGGAGCGCCCCGAGCGGCAGCGCGAGGCGCAGACCGGCGTGGAGCGCGCGGCTGCCACCGCGCGCGAGCACGCGAGTGACCGTCAGGTCGGCCTGACCGACGGAGCGGCGTCCCATCAGGTCGAAGGTCGGCCCGACCGTCAGCGTGACCCCCCAGGGCGCGGGCGGCGGGGGGAGAGCGTCCTCCGGGGTCTCACGCGGTGTGGCATCGCGGAGCTCCGCGTCGCCGAAGCTGACCTCGTCGAAGTCGTCCCCCTCGGACCCCCGGCGGGTCAGCCCCAGCGCGACCGGCGCCGTGAGACCCCCGCCACCTTCGCGGACCAGGAGGCTCGGGGCGCAGGGTGCCGCGAGCGTCGCGACGACGAGCTCGGCCGTGAGCAGCGCCGCGCCGAAGCCCTCGCCGGCCGGCAGGAGGCGCTCCCGTACGCGCCCGCAGCGCAGCACGAAGAGCCGCGGCGGGTTCGGCCGCACGAGCAGCACGGCCGCGCTCCAGGCCTCGAGCAGCCGAAGCGCCCCGGCGCGGTCCACGGGCACGTCGCCCTCCGCGTCCAGAAGCTGTAGCTCGAGCAGCGCGAGCTCCGCCTCGAGCGCCGCGGCGCTGCCCTCGCCGCCGAGGCGGAGCACGCGGGTGCGCCCATCCTCGGCGAGCGCGCTCCCGGGCGCGCCGGCGAGCAGGACGGCGAGACCGACCATGGTGGGGAGGGTGGACGCATGGGCGCGGCGTCTCGCCGCCGCGGCGCGCACTCCCGGCGCCGCCTCCGCGAGGCACCGGGCACGCTCGCTCACGGGGTGGCCTCGTCCGCGAGGGCGAGCACCGCCCGTGCCCGCGCTTCGTGGGGACCGTCCGGGAACGCCTCGAGGTAGCGCGCCGCTGCGTCGCGGGCGGCGCGAGGGTCTTCACCATCGGCCTGCGCGTCGATGAGGCGCCCCGCCGCGTGTACGGCCAGCGGCCCGTGGGGGTCGCGGCGCCAGGCCTGCTCGAGCCAC
>CALCTH010000405.1 GCA_937893795.1 uncultured Myxococcales bacterium
CGGCGCGCACCAGGAAGCCCGGCGCGCGACGGGCATCGTCGGCGCGCGCCGCGTGGCGCGCGAGCGCCTCGACGCGCTCGTCCTTCGCCGCCCCCGCCGTCTCGAGCACCTCGGCGATGCGCGCGTGAAGCTCGCGGCGTTCTTCCGCGTCCGGCAGCTCGCTGAGCGCGCGTCGTACGATGGCGCCCCCGCGCACGACCAGGCGCGCCGGAACGGGAACGGCGCCGCCGCCGCCGCCCCAACGGCCCGGCTCTCGGAAGCGCGGCGTCGCGGAGGGCTCGCCGATCAACCCGGCGGAGACCGCCGGCTGGAGAGCCGACTCCGCCACGTCGCGCGGTACCCCCTCGATGGCCGCGAGCGTCGAGAGATCCACGGGCTCTTCGAAGGCCGCGACGGCCCGGAGCAAGCGCCGAGCGCGAGGACCGAAGCGGGCCTCCGAGGCCGCCAGGCTGGAGCGAAGCGCGCTGGGCACGGGCAGCGCCGCCCAGTCGATGCGATGGACGAGCCCGTCAGCCTCGGCGAAGGCCCGTCGCTGCTGCGCTTCGGCCGCGAGGAGCGCGGCCCCGCCCGGAACCCCGCCCGTCTCGTCGTAGAGAGGCCCGTGCAGATCGGCGTCGAGGGCGCGCGCGCCGAGGCGGCGCGCGAAGAGCCGCGCCGTGGACGACGCATCGAGCTCCTTCAGATAGAGCACTTCGGCCACGTGCAGGGGCGGCCGGGCGCCGCCGGGGCGCGCCGTGAGGACGGCGAGCACGCGGAGGTGCCGGATACCCGCCAGGAGCAGGTCCAGGGTCTGCCGGCTCGCCTCGTCCATCCATTGGACGTCCTCGAGGCAGAGGATCACCGGGCGCTCGCTCTGCAGCGCGTGCAGCGCCTTTCGCGCCGCCACCACGAGCTCGAGGCCGCGGGGTCGGCCGAGCCGGGGCGGCGGCTCGGACCCCAGGCCGTGCAGCGCGCGCACCAGCGCGAGCTCGCGCCCCGAGAGGCCGAGGCGCCGAAGCCGCGCCAGCCGCGCCGTGAGCTCCGCGGCCTCGAGGGTCTCGTCCGCGCCGACGAGGTCCGCGAAGAGCTCGGCGAAGGCCCCATAGCCCAGGGGCCACGGTCGGGCGGCCCGCCCGAGCACGCGGACGAAGGTGGCCTCGTCGGCGCCAGCTCCATGCAGCTCGGCGACGAGCCGAGACTTCCCGATACCGGCTTCCCCCACCACGAGCACGGCGCTCCCGCGACCCTCGGCGGCGCGCGCGAGCCGCACCCCGAGGCGCGTGAGCGCGGAGCGCCGGCCGACGAGGGGCCCCGCGCGGAGCGCGTCGAGGGCCCGCTCCTGCGCGGCCCTTAGCGCGCCGAGGTCGGGCCACGCATCGGCCTCCGCGGCCTCGGCGAGCGAGAAGCGCCAACGCAGGTCGTGCGCGAGCGCGGGCTCGACGGCCACGTACCCCGCCGTGACGTCGCGGAGGCGCTCCGCGGCACGCTCGCGGGTCGCGAGCGTGGGCTCCACGGCCCCGGCGCCGTAGTGGTGGGCCTCCCCTGCCAGGAGCACGGCCGCGCCAAGGCCTGCGTCGCGACGAAGCGCGTGGGCGGTACGTGCGGCCGCGAGGGCCGCTCCTTCGGGCGCCCCCGAGGCTCCAAAGACGACCTCGCTCAGGCCCCCGACGGGCGCGAGGACCACGCCGCCATGGCGCTCCGCCGTCGCCGCGAGGCGGCCCCGCTCGGTGTCGCGAGCCAGGCTCACGAGCACGACCACGGGCCGGAGCTCCGCGCGTAGCGAGCGCGACGACGGGAGGGCCCGCGTCTCCGACGGCTGCGTGACGCGCACACGAGAGAGCTGCGCGTCCGCGTCCAGCCGATCGAGGAGATCGGCCCGGAGCTTGTTGGCCCGGCCGCGCCCCGCCGGCGGCACCATGCGGCAGAGCGTCTCCGAGAGAACGCTCGGGCCGACGCGCGCGTCCATCTCCACCAGCACGCGCCCGAGCTCCTCGGCCATCTCGCCCGCAGAGTCGAAGCGCGCGCTCCGCTCACGAGCGAGGGTGCCGGAGAGCACGTCGGCGAGGCGCCGAGGGGCGCCCAGCGCGCCGAGGTCCAGCGTCGGGATGGGACCCTCGCGGACGAGGCGAAGCGTCTCCTCGGGGGAGTCCCCCCGAAAGAGCCGCTGCCCCGCGAGCATCTCGTGCAGCACGATGCCCAGCGCGAAGAGGTCCGAGCGCCGGTCGAGGGTCTCGCCACGGGCCTGTTCCGGCGACATGTAGGCGTATTTCCCGCGGATCAGCCCCGGGTCCTCGTCGCGACCCAGGCCGCGCTCGTCGGCGCGGGCGATACCGAAGTCCGAGAGCTTGACCTGCCCCTCGTACCCGAGGAGCACGTTCGCCGGCGAGACGTCGCGGTGGACGATCTGCAGCGGCGCCCCCTCCTCGTTCTTTCGCCGGTGCGCGTAGTCGAGCGCCTTCGCCGCCTCCGCCGCGATCCACAGCCGGAGCGCGAGCCCGAGGCCTCCCTTCGCCTGGGGGTCCGGCACCAGCTGGAGCGCCCGGCCGAGGTCGATGCCGTGTACGTGCTCCATCGCGATGAAGTACGCGCCCTGCTCCTCGCCGAGCTCGAAGATGTGGACGATGTTCGGGTGGTTGAGGAGGGCGGCGATCTTGGCTTCGCGCACGAGGAGCTGCGCGAAGTCCGAGCGCGCCATGAGGCTCGGGAGCACGCGCTTGAGCACCACCGTCTTCTCGAAGCCCGCCACGCCCCGGGAGCGCGCGAGCCAGACCTCCGCCATGCCTCCTTCGCCGATGCGGTGAAGGAGCTCGTAGGAGCCGAAGAGGACGCGCCGCCCCATGAGCCGAGACGGTACATCACGCGCGGCCCGCGCCGGCACCGGCGAGCGCGGATCGACCTACGCCGCCTCAGAGCGGGAAGCGCACGGTCAGGTCCTGGACGCCGCGGAACGACTCCAGCCGCAGCGTGCGGACGCTGCGTTCCACGCAGGGGAGCACCGCGGCCGGCATCTCCGGCTGGAGGGAGCGAATGCGCGTCACGCGCCCCGTGGCCCCCTCCACGCGGAGCCGGGCCACGATCGCCGTTGGCACGCCCGCGCCCGCCGTCGCGAAGCAGCGCCGGAGCCGCGGACGCATGCGTAGAGCGACCTCGCGAAGCTCGTCGTCGTCGGGCCCGGCCCGGAGAGGCTCCGGTCTGGCTTCCTCCGCGACCGGGGCCGCCCGGAGGAAGTCCACGTCCCCCTGCGCGGAGCGCGAGGCCCGCGGAGCCGTCGACTGCGGCGCGGCCGGCGCCTCGGCTTCGGCCTCGGCCTCGGCCAGCACCGTGGCCCGCCTGTCGGCGTCCTTCCGGTCCCAGGTCCGGTTCATGTTGCCCATCCGCTCATTTTTCGAAAACCGGTCGCGATGTCGGTCCAGGAAATGCCAGTACAGCAGGTTGAACGGGCACGCCTCTTCTCCCGTTTTGACG
>CALCTH010000406.1 GCA_937893795.1 uncultured Myxococcales bacterium
CGGCGCGCTCGCGGGCGTCTACAGCGACCTTCGCACGCCGCCGCGGCCTTTACGCCACGACGCGAGCGGCGAGGCGCCGGCCACGCCCGAGCTCCTCCACGACCTCGCGGGGCTCTCGGCCGCGGACGCCAAGGCCCTCCGCGCCGTCGACACGCGCAGCATCGAGGTGGAAGGCGCCGGCGGCACGCCCGTGCAGTGCTGGCTGGCGTCGGTGCCGAAGAAGCGCGCCCAGCGAGGACTCTTCTGGGTCCACGGCGGCCCCGTGAGCGCCTGGAACGACGTCTGGCATTGGCGCTGGAACGCCGCCGTCGCCGCGCACGAAGGCTACGTCGTCGCGCTCCCGAACCCGCGCGGCTCGACGGGCTTCGGCGAGGCGTTCATCGGCGGGATCTGGGGCAACACCTGGGGCGGCGCTTGCTCGTTGTTCCTGCACGCCGTAGCCGACGTCTTCGAGGCCCGGCCCGAGGTCGACGCCTCACGCGTCGCGGCCATGGGCGGGAGCTTCGGCGGCTACATGGCCAACTGGCTCGGCGGGACGACGCAGCGCTTCCGTGCGCTCGTGACCCACGCGAGCCTCTACGACCTCCGCGCCTTCTCCGGGACCACGGATGTGGCCGCATACTTTCAGCTGCAGAACGCCTCCACGGCATGGAAGGGCGACGTCGATCGCTACTCCCCTCACGTGAACATGCGTCGCTGGAAGACGCCAACCCTCGTGATCCACGGGGACCTCGACTACCGAGTGCCCATGACCGAGGCGCTCGCGCTCTTCGACGCGCTCCAGCTCCACGGCGTCGAGAGCGAGCTCGTCGTCTTCCCGGACGAGACCCACTGGATCCAGAAGCCCCGCAACATCGCGGCCTGGTACGAGGCCGTCTTCGAGTCCCTCGGTCGGCAGCTAAAGCGCTGAGCGCGAGCTCCGCGCTGCCTCGGCGGCCGTCTCCGTGACCCAGTCGAGGACCACGCGGACGCGGGCCTCCTCCGCGAAGGCCTCGTGCGTCACGAGCCAGAAGGGACGCACGAGCTCCATGGTCTCGAGGCAGACGAGCCCGGCCCGCTCGGCGAGCACCTCGGGCAACACGGCGACGCCCCAGCCGGAGGCCGCGGCGCGTACCAGGTCGCGCGTGTCCCCGCTCTGCAGCCGCGGCGTCGCGTCACCGGCGCGGGCGCGCAGCCAGCGGGTCTCCTGCAGCCGCGCCCCTGGATCGTGGAGCGCGAGCCACTGGTGGCGTGCCGGCGCGGACGCAAGGTAGGCCGCGCTCGCGTAGAGCCCGTAGCGAAGCTCGCCGACCTTGCGGAAGCGCAAGCTCGCCTGCGTGGGTCGCACGACGCGAAGCGCGACGTCGGCCCCCCCCGGACCGACGGGCACGAGCTCGGTGCGCCCATCGAGGACCAGCTGGATGCCCGGCGCGACGCGCCAGAGCCGGTCGAGCGCCGGCACGAGGAGCTCGCTCGCGAGCTCTTCCGCCGTCGCGAGGCGCACCACACCTTCGGCCCGGTCCGGCGCGCGGGCGCGACGCTCGAAGCCCGTCATCGCGGTCTCGACGGCCTCGGCCTCCGGGACGAGGCGCCGCGCGAGCGCCGTCAGGGCAAAGGCGCGCGCGCTTCGCTGAAAGAGCCGGCCGCCGAGCCGCGTCTCGAGCTCGGAGACGCGGCGCGAGACCGTCGATTGGTGGAGCCCGAGCGTATGGGCGGCGTCGGTGAAGCTCCCCGTGCGGACCACCGCCAAGAAGAGCGCCACGTCGTCCCAGCCCATACATGCATGCTCGCATGCAATCCATGAACAAGATCTGCTTTTCTGCATTCAAAGTCTGCGCGAGAAGGAGGGCCATGGGCTCGGACACCCTTCGCGTGGCGGTCGTGGGCGGCGGACCGGCGGGACTCACCCTCGGGCGAGCGCTGCGGCGCCTCGGCCTCCCCTTTCGCATCTTCGAGCGCCACTCCGGCGTGGGCGGCATCTGGGACATCGAGAGCCCCGGCAGCCCGATGTACGAGTCGGCGCATTTCATCTCGTCGAGCCGCCTCTCCCACTTCGCCGGCTACCCCATGCCTCCGGGTACCCCGGACTACCCGGGTCATGCCCAGGTGCTCCGCTACGTCCGGGGCTTCGCGGCGCGGGAAGCGCTGCTCCCGCACGTGGAGCTCTCCACCATGGTGCGCGCGGCGCAGCGCGACACGAGCGGGTGGCGCCTTTCCCTTCACACGGCGGCGGGCGAGCGCGAGGAGCGCTTCACGCACCTGGTCTGCGCCACGGGCACGGCCTGGAAGCCCAAGCTCCCGGCCTGGTCCGGCGACTTCGCTGGCGAGCTCCTCCATTCGTCGGCCTACCGGCGCCGCGCACGCTTCGCGGGCAAGCGCGTGCTGGTCGTCGGCGCCGGCAACTCGGGCTGCGACATCGCCTGCGACGCCGCCCAGAGCGCCGACGCCGCGTTCATCAGCATGCGTCGGGGCTACCACTTCATCCCGAAGCACCTCTTCGGCATGCCCGCGGACGTCTTCGCCGAACGCACGGCCTGGATGCCTCGCGGGCTGCAGCGCCGAAGCTTCGAGCTCCTGCTGCGGCGCTACCATGGGGACCTGCGCGCGCTCGGCCTCATGGCGCCGGACCACCGCGTGCTCGAGAGCCACCCGATCCTCAACGACCAGCTCCTTCACCACCTGCGCCACGGGGACGTCGCGGCGCACCGCGACGTCGAGCGCGTGGACGGGCATCGGGTGCACTTCGTCGATGGCCGGAGCGTCGAGGTGGACCTCGTCGTGTGCGCCACGGGCTACGCGACCGAGACGCCCTACCTCGCCGCGGGGACGATCCCGGAGCGCGCGGGCCGGCCGGATCTCCACCTCAACATGATCAGCCGCGAGGACCCGGCGCTCTTCGCCTCGGGCTTCCTCGAGTCGAACTCGGGGCTCTTCAAGCTGCTCGACCAGAAGGCCCACGTGATCGCGCATGCCCTCGCCGCGAGCCGGGAGCCGAAGGCGCATGCGAGGCTGAGGCGCATGGTCGAAGGAACGCGACCCGACGTGAGCGGGGGCATCCGCTACGTCGCGAGCGCACGGCACGCGAACTACGTGAACATCCGCGCGTACCGGCGGGCGCTGCATCGTCTCGCGCGTCGCATGAGGTGGCCCGCCTTCGACCCGTCCGCCCTCTTCCCCGACGCGCCGGCCTTCGCGCCCGCGCCATCGCTGCTGCCGAGCGGGAGCGAGGGCTGAGCCATGGTGCGTCGCGCGCTGAAACGCATCTACACGCTGCCCGTCTTCCTCGCGATAGGTCGCCCGCTCTTCGCCATGGCCCGCGTGCCCGCCTTCGAGGGCGCGGCGCTGGGCGTCGCGCGCGGCTTCGCGTGGCTGGTGCAGGCCACCTACGGACGCCGCCCCCGCGGGAGCGCCGCCGAGCTCGCCGAGGAGTGGACGCGACTCATGCCACGCCCGCGGAGCGCCTTCCCCCTCGTGGGCCAGGAAGAGGGCACGGCCTTCGTGGAGATCCGGATCCAATGCCCGCTGCGCGGCACCGGCGATGCGGAGGCGTGCTGGCGCGCCATGGAGTTCGACCGCGCGCTGTTGCGGCGGGTCGGCGGGTCCCTCGTGGTGCTCGAGTCGCAATCGGTGACCGGCGGGGAGTGCTGCCGCCTCGCGATCCGGCGGGACGGCGCGCCCCTGGACGACCTCGAGGTCGCGCACCCGCGCTGGCACGGCCGCTGACCGCAGCGCCGCGAGCCGCAGCGCCGACCGCACGAACGCCCACGACGCGGAGCCCCGAAGGACCCCGCGCCGCGGCAGGTCGTCGCGCCGGGCTCAGGGAGCCGGGGGCACGAAGGTCGTCACGATGCTCAGGTTCTGGATGCGCCGGTCGTCGGCCGGCGCCGTCTCGGCGATGTCGAAGGCCGCCGTCGGGTTCGGGAAGAACTGGAGGAAGTACTCCGCGAGCGCGTCCTGCTCGCCGCCCGTCGAGCTGAAGCTCGAGGACAGACCGGGATCGCAGCCCGTGAGGACGGGGAAGGGACCGGGCGGATCACCGAAGCCGCTGCCAGTGTAGATCTGCCGGCGGTTCGGCGCCGAGAGCAGGGCGAAGGGATAGCCGTCGCCGCCGTTGGCGAGGAAGTTCAGCGTCACGAGCGTGTAGGTCGAGGTCGCCGCTGCCTGCTCCACGCCTCCGACGTAGAGCGCCGTGTCCGGGTTCCCGTCGCCCGTCGTGTCGACGTAGAGGTCCGTGACGCGCGTCCCGGCCGTGGCGATGCCCGTGACGTCGTCGTCGGCGTCGAAGGTCAGCACCTGCGCCGTGCCCGCCGGGTCGAAGCCGAAGCGGATGCCGCCCACCTGGGGGAACTCGCCCGGCGTCGAGCCCGGACCGCTGCGGTGGACGCCGCGCTCGAGCAGCGTCTTCAGCTCGACGCCGGTGACGTCGAGCACGACGGCGCCGTTGTCGAAGCGAAGCGTGCCGCGGAGGTGCCCCTCGCTGACGTCGCCGGGGTCCACGGCGAGGCCATCGTTGAAGGGCGGGAAGAGCTCGGTGGTCTCGCCGGTGACGACGGCATTGCCGATCTCCGCGCGGATGCCGCCGCCGTTCTTGAGAGCCAGCACGCTCGTGAACGCGGGCATGCCCATGCCGTCGGTGCAGTTCTCCGTGTACCACTTGAGCGAGTCGGCGGTGAGGTTGCCGAGGTTCGTCTCCTCGGTGCGGACGCGGCTGCGCCGGCCCTCGAGGAAGACGTCGGTGTGGCCGATGACGTTCTCGAACTGCCGCGTGATGACGCCCTGCACCGCGTCACGGATCTCGACGACGGGCGCGATGGGCTGGCCGCCGCTGAGGAGCACGTTGTCCGTGACCGTCGCGTAGGCGCCGCTGATGTCCTCGTCGATGGTCGCCGGGATCACGAAGCCGTTCTCGTCGAAGCTCACGACGAGGCGCCCGAGGTACTTGTAGTCGCCGTCGACGTTGACGATGAGCGTCGGGTTGCCGTCGCTGCCCTGGGTCGCGAAGGGGTAACCCTCGTCGAAGGCGCCGTCGCCGTCGAAGAGGACGTCGGTGGCGTCACCCATGCGGGTGTTCGAGCCACCGGCGACGATGATGTCGACGTCCGTGAGCTCGAGCGCGAGGGCCTTCTCGAGGTCGAGCTGCTGGAGGTGCGCGAGGAGGACGATCTTGTCGACGCCGTCCATGGTGAGCGCGTCGATGGTCGGCTGAATCGCGTCGGCGAGCTCGCTGATCATCATGGTGCTTCCGTCGACGGTGACGGCACCCGTGGTCGTGATCGACGCGAGGTTCGGCGTGGAGACGCCCACGAGGCCGATCACCTCTTCGCCGACGCGGATGGTGGCGCTGCCGGCGACCTCGCCGCCCATGAGCCGGGCGTCCGTGCCGTCGACGCCGATGCGACGGGAGAGATCGCCGTCGCCGCTGAAGTCCACGTTCGCCGCGAGGTAGGGGAAGGTCGTGCCCGGGAAGGTCACGTCGCCGCGGGCCTCGATTTGGAGCGTGTCGGCGAACTCGCCGGGGCCCTGGTCGAGCTCGTGGTTGCCGAGCGCCGAAGCCGCGACGCCGAACTGGTTGAGGAAGAAGTTGTCGACGTGACCGGGCTCGTTGCTGCCCGTGAGCGTGCGGACGTCGTCGTTCTCGGCCGCGAACCAGCGCGGGCCGGGGATCATGTTGTCGCCGGAGCTGACGACGAGGGTGCGCGCGCCGAAGAGCGGGTCCTCGCGGAAGCCCGCGACGAGCGCCGAGAAGTCGTCGACGTTGTCCAGAGCGGTCGCCTCGTTGCCGTCCACGTCGGCGAAGTGAAGGAGCTGCAGCGTGAAGGGAGCCTCGGTGTTGCAGAGGAAGTTGGTCTGATCGACCTCGGCCTCGCCGAGCACGCCGTCCCCGTCGTCATCGACGCCGCTGTCGACGCGAATGCCGCCGAAGACGCAATCGTCACCGGGGCCGATGACGGTCTGGGTGAGGAGCGAGCCCAGGCCGTCGGCGCCGGGCATCCCGTCTTCGCCGTCCTCACCGGGGTCGCCGTTCATCCCCGGCATGCCGGGCGTGCCGGGGAGCCCCATCTGGCCCTGGGGCCCCTCGGCGCCGTCCATGCCATCCATGCCCGGCGCGCCGTCCTCGCCGGCGCAGCCCGCGACGGCGAGCGTCAGCGCGAGCGCCGTGATTCCACTCGAGTTGGTCCGATGCATCACCCGCGTCTCCTGCGTTGGGTGTCCGTGCCCGCGGCCCTCTCCCGGGCGCGTGCGAGCCCCCCAGCTGTCGGGGACGGATGCGTCAATCCGATGAAGCGCGAACGACAGCTGGGCGCCGGCCGGGCGCCTCGGTGGCGACATCGGTGACGAACGTGTCGCCGCCGCGACGAAGCGATTGCAGGAGCGCCGGCTCAGCCGTAGCGCGCTTCGAGGGCGCCGTAGACGGCGCGGAGGCCCATGGCCTCGCCGCCCTTTGGCCGGCCGGGGCGGCTGTCGGTGTTGTAGGCGTTGAGGTCGACGTGGGCCCAGGGCGCACTCCGGCCCACGAAGCGCCGGAGGAAGAGCGCCGCCGTGATGGCTCCGCCGTAGCGACCTCCGCCGACGTTCGAGACGTCCGCGACGGCGCTCGAGAGGTGCCGGTCGTAGGCGTCGAGGAGCGGCAGGCGCCAGAGCGGGTCCTGTTCCTTCGCGCCAGCGCCGAGCAGCTCGTCGGCGAGCGTGTCCTGGTTGGCGAAGAGTGCCGGCACCTCCGTGCCCAGGGCGACCCGCGCGGCGCCGGTGAGCGTCGCGAAGTCCAGGATCAGCGCGGGCTCCTCGCGCATGGCTTCGGCGAGCGCGTCGCAGAGGATGAGGCGGCCCTCGGCGTCCGTGTTGCCCACCTCGACGCTCAGGCCCTTTCGGGTCGGCAGCACGTCGAGGGGCCGGAAGGCGTTGCCGGCCACGGCGTTCTCCACGGCAGGCACGAGCAACCGCAGCCGCAGCTTCAGCTTGGCGTCCATGATCGCGTGCGCGAGGCCCAGCACGTGGGCCGCGCCGCCCATGTCCTTCTTCATGAGCAGCATCCCGCTCGCCGGCTTGAGGTCGAGGCCGCCGCTATCGAAGCAGACGCCCTTACCGACGAGGGTCACCTTGGGATGGTTGGCCTTGCCCCAGCGGAGGTCGATGCGCCGCGGCGTCTTGGTGGCGGCGCGGCCGACGGCGTGCACCGCCGGGTAGTTCTTGGCGAGGAGATCCTCGCCGCGAATGGCCGTGACGCGGCCGCCGTGGGCCTTGGCCAGGTCCCGGGCGCACTGCTCGAGCTCTTCGGGGCCGAGGTCCTCGGCGGGCGTCGTCACGAGATCGCGCACCAGATACGTCGCCTCGGCCAGCCGCAGCGCGCGGGAGCGCCCCTCGCCCTTGGGGAAGACCAGCGTGCGCCCGCCGTGGCGCGGCTCGCGGTAGCGCGTGAACTCGTAGCTCCCGAGGGCCCAACCGAGCACGTGCGCCTCGAGGCGCGCGCCGGGGTCCTCGGCGAAGACGTAGCGACCCTTCGGAAGCGCGCGAGGCAGCGCCGCGACGTCCCACGGCGACGGCACCTCCCCCACGGCGAGGAGCACGGCCTCCGGCGCACCCTTCGGCCCAGGGACCAGCACGTGGCGACCCGGCCGCGGGCGGTAGCCGGTGCCCTCGACCCAGCGTCCCCAGCGCTGAGGCCAGCGCGCGAGCTGCGCGCGGAAACGCGGCGCGGCGACGGCGTGGATGGGGAGCGTGCGCTTGGTGGCGCGGCTGGCGAAGGCGGAAGCGAGGTCGTCGCGCATGGGCCGGGACCGTCTCACGGCGCACGCCTCCATGGGAGGGTGAAGCGCACGAGGCGGTGCGTCCCCGAAAGAGGGACGGAGCGAGTGGTTCGGGCGGGCGGGCGCGCGCCAGCGCTCGACAACCCCCCGAGGTCGCTCTAGCTCCCGGGGCATGGCCGAGGCGAACGCGCAGGACGACGTACGGGCGACGCCCGCCGAGGGCGCGGCGCCCGACCCGGACCGGCTGACCTCGTACCGGGGTCCCGCCAAGCTCTCGCCCTACGGCTTGAGCACGATGGCGCCGGCGATCCGCCTCGTCGACGTCGCCGCCGAGATCGAAAAGGCCGACGAGCTCATCGGCACCGTCGCGAGCTCGAAGCTCGAGGTGATCGCCCGGCAGATCCGCGCGCTCCAGGAGCAGGCCGAAGAGGTGCTCGAGCAGGCCAAGCGGGACCTCGACCTGCATCGCGCGACCTGCAACTTCCCGCGTCGCGTGGGCAAGATTTACCACCTCTACGAGCGGGCGAACGGCGAGCTCTACTGGTCGATGCTCTCTCCCACGGACTGGGGCGGTGAGCCGCCGCATCGCCATGCCGGGGGCTTTCGTCTCGAGCCGGACCAGAGCTGGACGGCGGAGGAGCAGATCCCCTCGCGCGACCACGACCCGACGAATGTGGCGCGCGCCGACATCGTCGGCCGGCTGCTTCCGGGCGGTTCTTGATTGGCGGACGGACCGGCTTACCCGGTCTCGGAGCAGTTTCGGCCACCGTTACTCCGGGCCGGCGAGTAGGCGCTCGCGGCCTCGGCGGACGTCGGGGGGGACTTCGGCCTGAATCGCGAGGCACTCCTCCGCGTGCGCGTCGGCGGAGCGGGTGACGAGGCACTGCTGCGCGGGCCCGGGGTAGCGCCGGCACGCGGTAAGGAAGAGGGACCGGGCCGGAAGCGGGTTCGTGCTGCCCGGGAGCCGCGCCTCGATGGTGCGCGCGGCCGCGGCCATGCTCTCGTAGGCCACGGCGCACGTTTCCGCGCCCACCTCGGCATCACCCGCGGCCTCGAGGGCGACGCCCACCGCATCGGCGAGCGCGTCGGGGTCGTCGGCCGCCGCAGGCGCCTCGGCCTCCTCCGGAGGCGCGGCGCTCGCCTCGGGCACGTCGCCCGGGGGCGCGGGGTCGTCCGCGGGGGGCGAACCTGCCACGTCTTCCGGCGGCGCCTCGGCGGGGGCGTCCGCTGCGGCCTCTTCCGCAGGCGGCGCCTCCGGCGTCTCCGCGGATGCGGGATCCGGCGCCGGCTCGGCCACGGGGGCCGGTGCCGCCGCGCCTCCATCCTCACCACCTCCGCCGCAGCCGAGCCCGAGGATCATCCACGACAACCAGAGCGCGCGCACCACGGCCGGACCGTACCAGGGCGCCGAGTCGTCAACGCGAGCCCGAGGGGCTACACCTCGGGCCGTGCCGACGCCGCCCTCCGTCGCGCCGCGACCCCGACTCGCCCTGGCCCTGGCCCTCGCCGTGGCCAGCGCGGCTCCCGGATTCGCGCACGCCCAGGACCCCTTCCTGCCCCCGGCCGAGCCGGACACGGAGCCGGAGACGGACCCGGAAACGGAAACGGAAACGGAGACGGAGACGGAGACGGAGACGGAAACGGAAACAGCTCCCGGCGCGGCACCCTTTCCCGCCTCCGACGAGAGCGCCGATCCCTTCCTCGTCCCCCCGCCCTCCTCCGGCCGAAGCGAGCCCGAGGGCCCCTTCGTGCCACCGCCGCCTCCGCCCTCTCCCGCGCCCTACGTCACGCCGGCGCCCGCACCGGCACCGAGCTTGCGCCTCCGGCTGGTGGGCCCCGGCGACCTCCGTCCCGATGCCTACGAGCTGGCGCAACGCCGAAGTCGCCAGACCCTCCTCCTCTTCGCCCCGACCGGCGCCGCGCTGGCCGCGACCATGGCCTTCACGCTCTGGGCCGCGCAGTGCGACCCGGACCCCGAAACGGACGAATGCGACCGGGAGCTCAGCGCCCTCGGCGGCGGGCTCCTGGCCTTCCGGGCGCAGATCCTGGCGCAGTCCGTCGTCCTTCTGGTCGCGTGCAAGCGTCTCCAGGACGCGGGTGCCTTCGTGCCAGGCATGGCGCGCGCGCGGGGCGCGGTCGGCCTCGCGGCCATCCCCGTCCCTGGCTTCGGCGCCATCGCGTTCTTCATGACCGCAAAGCAGCTACGCCGGATACGCCGCGTGCTTCAGCGCCTCGAGGCCGGCGAGCGGGTGCCCGCGAACGATCCACGGCCCATGGCTTGGTAGCCGGACGCCGCCCGCTGAACGTCGAGGGCGGCCCGTGCGACCGATGCGCGGTGGATTTTTCAACCGAGAACGCAACTTTTGACCTCCGGGGCGCTACGGGCCGATACCCTTTGCCCATGCGACGCCTTCTCGCCCCCTTGCTCACGCTCGCGCTGACCGCCACCGCCGCGGCCCAGCCCGCAGCCCCCGCGGGTGACGCCTCGGAGGACGAGGAATACGACCCCCAGGGGCCGGCCGCCCTCCGCACCCAGGGTCTCGACGACGAGCAGGCCCGCTTACGTTTCCAGGTGGCGCAGCGCCTCTACGAGCAAGGTCAGTTCGAGGAGGCCGGTCGCGAGTTCGAGCGCGCCTACGACCTCTCGCAGCGCAGCTCGCTGCTTTTCAACGCCTACCTGGCGTATCGCGACGCCGGGCTCCTACCCCAGGCGACCCGCGCCCTCGCGGGCTACCTCGAGGCGGAGCCCGACGCCGAGAACGCCGCGCAGCTCCGCAACCGGCTCCGCTCCATGGAAGCGCGGGTGACGGAGCAGGAGGCCGCGGAAGCGGAAGCGGAAGCGGAGCGGCTGCGCCTCGAGGCCGAGGCGCAGCGCCTCGAGGAGGAGCGTGCCGCCGCCATCGCCGCGCAGGAAGCGCGGGACCGCGAGGACGCGCAGAGCCTCAACCCCCTCGGCTACATCGTGGGCGGCGTAGGCCTCGCCATGGTCGGCGGCGGCGTCGCCGCAGGCGTCATCTCCTCGGGCGAGCGGAGCGACCTCGAGGACGCCTGCCCCGGCAACGTCTGTCCCGTGGACTTCGACCTGGCCGCGTCCCAGGACCGCGTGAACGCCGCCTCCCTCGCGGCCGACGTGCTCCTCTTCGGCGGCGCCGCCGTCATGGTGGTCGGCGTCGGCCTGCTCTTCCTCCGCTCGGGGGAGGACGACGAAGACGCGCCCTCCACCGTTGCGGGCGCGGCGTGTGGGCCGGCGGGATGCATGGCCACCGTGCAGGGGCGTTTCTGATGCAGCACGAGAACCGGATGCCGCGACTCCTCCTCCTGGCGAGCACCCTGGCCTTCGCGGCGGGCTGCTCCATCGTGAACGACGCCGACGACTTCGTGATCGACGAGGGCTGCAACCTCGACCTGACCATCGAGCGCTTCATCCCCCACGTGCGGCAGCGGGTGGAGTACCGCGTGGTGCACGAGGACGGTGACGGCATCGTGCTCGACGATGGCCGGGTCACGCCGCGCCTCGACGCGCTCGCCGTCTTCGAGCCCCTGGGCTTCGAGAACGGGCGCCTCATCATGCCGGGCTCGGTCTTTCCGCAAACCAGCACGGGGCTCCGGGCCGGCGGCGTGGACTTCTGGGCCGACGTGAACCGGACGATGGGGTTCCAGTTCGACCCGTCCAGCGCGGACCACGGCTGGAGCCTGAGCGACATCTGCCGCGACCTCCCCCGGGCGACGGCCAACGTCCCCGTCTCGCCCTTCTTCGCGGACGCGGACGAGGGGAGCGTCTTCGTCCACAACGTGGACTTCGACGATCTGATCGACCCCGACGGGCTTCCGCTCGGCGTCGAGGTCGAGTTCGAGGGCCTCGCGGGCGGGTTGCCCGACGGCGTGAACGTGGACGACGTCCGCGTCGAGGTGCACGTGGAGGGCGTCGAGCTCCCCGCGCGTTCCGGTACCCTCGGGGAGCGCGAGGACCGCGCCGTGGGCTTCTGGCGAACGAACTCGATTCGCGCGCTTCTCGACCGGGACCTCATCCTGACCGGAAGCGCTCAGCTGCCCTCGATCCTCATCGACGGGGAGAACTACCGCGTGCGCGTGCTGCTCGACGTCGACGGGGACGACTTCTTCGCCGCCGGCGGGACGGACCGCGCCTTCGAGTTCGAGTTCCCGGCCACGGAGGCCGGGCTCCCGCTCTGCGCCCTTCGGCGCGACGAGAATGGACTCTGCGAGCGCACGGGCCGCAAGTTCAACAGCGCCGGCGAGGGGGAGGACGTCACGCTCATCAGCGTGCTCGTCAACCCGCGGGACGAGCCCTCCGCCGTCGACGAGGCGGCCGACAACTGGCTACAGATCATTCCGTGAGGGTGGGCGCGCTTCGCTGGAGCGGACGACGCGCGTCGCAAACCTCCACGGAGCTCACGCCGGAGAGCGCCTCGAGCGCGGGCCTGAGCACACGCCGATCGCCGACCGCCACGATGGCGAGGTCGCGAGGCTGGATGCGCCGACGCACGGCCTTCGCCGCCGACGCCCGGGTCACGCGGCGGACGGCCGTGCGAAAGCCGCCGACGGCGCCGCCGATCTCCTGGAGGAAGGCGAGCTCCAGCCGACGCGCCGCCGTCTCCTCGTCGAAGGCGCGGCTGCCCACGAGATAGGTCTTCGCGCGGCGGAGGTCCTCCGGGCGGGGCCCATCGGCGGCCCAGCGCGCGAGGAGCTCGAGCTCCCGCTCGGCGCAGGCGGCGGCGACCTCGGTCGCCGGATGGGCCCAGAGCTCCAGGAGATCGCGCTTCCCGCCCGCGCGGAGCGTGCTCCCCGCGTAGTAGCTCCAGCCCCGTACGCTCCGGATCTCGTGGGTGAGCTCCGAGGCGAAGGTCCCGCCGAAGGCCGTCTCGGCGACGAGGAGCGGAAGCCGCTCCGGATCGCGCCGGTGGGTCCCGAGCGCCGCGATGCCGAGCTGTACCTGCTGGCGCCCGGGCCGGTGCACGATGCGAACGCGGCGGCCCCGCGGAAAGCGCGTCGCCGGAACCCAGGGCCGGGGCACGCGGCGGCGCGGCACGCCGACGAGCATCGCGTCGAAGAGCGCGTCCGCCTGCGCGCGGTCGAGGGGGCCGGCGGCGCCGACGATGCGGCCCCCGGTGCCGAGGAAGCGCGCGTGCGCCTCGACGAGATCCTCGCGGCGGACGCGCCGTAGGCTCGCCACGGTGCCCCCCGTGGGCGCGCCGTAGGGGTGGTCACCGAAGGCGAGGTCACGAAGGTGGCGCGCCGCGAGGCTGGGGTCGTCGTCCCGAACGTCGGCGAGCTCGGCGCGAATCTCACGCTTCGCGCGGGCGAGGTCGCGGGCGCGAAAGGCGGGGGCGGCGAGCAGGCGACCGACGAGCGACGCGAAGGCGGGGGCGTGCTCCGCCAGCACCGTGCCCTGCAGCTCGATGGACTCCCGCGTGATGCCGAGGGCCAGGCGTCCGCCGAGGCGGGCGATGGCCTCTTCGACGGCCGTCTCGTCCATACCCCGGGGGCCGCGCCGCAGGAGGCGAGCCATGCGCCGCAGCGCGCCACCCTTCCCCGGAGGATCGGCGAGGCTGCCGACGGGCAGGCGAAGCGCGAGGTCGACGATGGGGAGGGCGTCCGTCGCCTCGAGAAGCGCCGTGCTGCCGCCCCGCCGGGTCCACCGCTTCGTCACGAGGCCTCGCGCCGCGCGGGCCGCACCGTCACGACGCTGCGTCGGCTCGGGCGGAAGACACGCGCCGCGGCCGCCCGAAGCGTGGCGTCGTCGACGCCTCGGAGCGCTGCTTCGAAGCGCCACGCGGCCGCCGGATCACCGAGCACCAGCGCGTCGCTCCCGGCGCGCTCGGCCCGCCCCTCCGCCGTCTCGAGGCTGGTGAAGAGCGAGAGGCGGAGCCGGCGCCGTGCCTTCTCGATTTCGTCCTGCGCGAAGGGCGCGCCGAGCGCCTCCTCGACCAGCGCATCGAGGGCGGCGAGGGCGTCCTCCGGGGCCACCCCTTCGCGAAGCCCGAGCCAAAGCTCGTAGAGTCCTTCGCCCCGAAAGGGCGAGAGAAAGCCCGCGATCTCCGTGGCGAGCTCCTGGTCGCGCATGAGCCGCTGACGCGCGCGCGCCGAGCGACCGCCAAAGAGGAGGAAGACGAAGAGCGAGAGCGCCACGTGGTCGGGATGCGCCACACCCGGCGTGCGCCAGCCGATCTGGAGCTTCGCGGCGTCCGTCGGCCAGGGGAGATCGACGCGGCGCTCACGGCGCTGACCGGGCTCCGGTGCGGGCTCGGCCGGCCGAGACTCGCCGGGCGCCAGCGCGCCATAGGCCTCCTGCACCCTGCGAAGCAGTGCTTCCTCATCGAAGTCGCCAGCCACGACGAGCGTCGCGTTGGCCGGCGCGTAGCGGGCGGCATAGAAGGCGTGGAGGTCCTCGATGCCGATGCGCCGTACGTCGCGGCTCCAGCCGAGGATGGGTCGTCCATAAGGATGGCGCCGGAAGGCCGTCCGCCAGAGGAGCTCGGACGCGCGGCCGGCGACGTCGTCCTCCACGGCATCGCGGCGCTCGCTCAAGACGACCTCGCGCTCGCGCTCGACCTCGGCCACGTCGAGGAGGAGCCCCGCAAGGCGGTCGGCCTCGACGTCGATGGCGAGGGGCAGCGCGGAGCGCGGGAGCGACGTCACGTAGGCCGTCGTGTCGCAGCCGGTCATGGCGTTGTTGTCCGCGCCCACGGCCTCGAAGGCCTCGTCCAGCGCGCCCGCGGGGTAGCGCTCGGTGCCCAGGAACATGAGGTGCTCGAAGAAGTGCGCCAGCCCGCTCCGCCGCGGAGGGTCGTGCTTGGCGCCCACCCCGAACCAGGTCTGGTAGCTCACGACGGGCGCGGCACCGTCAGGCAGCGTCCAGACCGTGAGCCCGTTGCCGAGGCCCCAGCGACGGAGCCGTAGCCTCGGGCCGAACGCCCGTTCGTCCTGGAAGGCGACGCGCGCAGGGGAAGGGCGGCCGCGGGAGAGGCGGGCCGCGAAGGACGTCGGGTCGCGCGCGGGGTCGGACATGCGGCGACGATGATACGTCGCCGGAGGGCGCGACGCCGCGCCTGCGCGGGGAAGCGCGGCGCCTTCCGGGCTCGTCGGTGCGTATTGCCGTTCTGCACGGACGAATCTGTCGCGGGCGGATGTCGAAACGAAGGCTCGCGTTTCGAAAGGACGACGAGTTCGTCAGCCCCGAATCGCTCCGGCGTCGTTTTCCGCGCGCGGGGCCGGCGTTGCACGCCTGCCACCCAAAGGGGCCCCGTCGTCTGCAGAGTCCGCGCGGATGTCGCGGCGGGTTGGCCGCGAACGAAAGGGACTCGATCAATGAACCAGAAGCTGCTGCTGATCGCCGCGGCCATGGCGGGGCTCGTCTTCGCCGGCTGCGGTGAGGAGGGCGCGCCCGGGATGGACGGCGCGCCGGGATTGGACGGCGCGCCGGGAACGCCAGGAACCCCTGGCACGCCAGGCACGCCAGGCACGCCAGGCACGCCAGGGACGGACGGGGAGGATGGCGTCGACGTGGGGTCCATCGCCCTCGACTCCTTCCCGCGCTCCGCGATGATCCAGGCGACGATCACGCCCTTCCTCGAAGACCTCACCGGGGAAGACACCATCTACGAGGCCGTGAAGGACCTCGTGGCCCTCGAGGACTCGGGCGTGGACGTGCCCGGCTTCCCGCTCCCGCCCGCCGGTACGGACCGCGTGCGGACGGCGCCGGGGCTCTCCGTGTCGCTCCTCGCCGCGCACCTCGACCCGCTCACCTTCGACCCGGACGGCCCCTTCTGGGGCGCGAACAACGACTACATCGCCATCATCGGCGACGGCTGGGACGGCGACGACGGATGGAACGCCGGCGAGAACCCCTACTTCACGGGTGTCTCGGACAGCGCGCTCATGTGGTCGAACTTCGAGTACGTCTCTGGCGGCGGCTTCGAGCTCAACGAGCCCCCCGTCAGCCAGTACCGACTCATCGCGGCCAACGCCCTTCGTACCGGCGACCTGCCCCTCGGCGACATCGACGATCCCGCGTACTGGACGCAGGAGAACCTGAACATCGGCATCCGGCTTTGGCAGGAGAACGTCGGCGGCGGCCTCTTCCGCGTGGTGCGCGACCCGGCGACGGGCCGCTACGACATCGACCGCGGCGCCAACAACCTGCAGTTCACGTCCACCAGCTCGACGCTCACGCGCATCACGGGCATCGACCTCATCACCGACGCGCCCGTGCAGGACGACGAGGGCAACGCGCTCCCGGGCGCGACCATCGCTGCGGGCATCAACGGCGACTGCTCCGGCGGCGTCTCGCCCTGGGGCACCATCTTCTCCGCCGAGGAGAACGTGCAGGGCCTCTTCGGCGAGATCGAAGACTGCTGGACCAGCCGCAACGTCTTCACCGTGGGCGTCTGCGCCCCGGGCTCCAACATCACCTGGGACGTCAGCCCCTCGGGCGCCTTCTCGCAGGCGACGGACTTCCGCGGCCAGCGTCCCCGCGACCACTACGGCTACGCGGTCGAGATCGACCCGCTCGCCGACGAGACGAGCGAGTACTACGGCCGGGACGAGCTCGGCGTCGGTCACATGAAGCTCGGCGCCATGGGCCGCGCCCGCTGGGAGAACTTCACCTTCGCCGTGAACCCCGCCGGCAACCTCGCCTCGGGCCAGCCCGTCGTCATCTACGGCGGCAACGACCGCCGCGGCGGCCGCATCTACAAGTTCGTCACGCGCGCCAACTACGTGGACACCATGACGCGCCGGGAGGTCCGTGACCTGCTCGCCGACGGCACCGTCTACGTGGCGCACTTCGAGGACCTCGCCAACAGCGACGGCGCCGGCGGTCGCCTCGGCGGTGTGACCCTCGCGGACGGCAGTTTCCCCACGCAGGTCGCGCCCGGCACGGGCCGCTGGGTCGAGCTCAGCACGACCTCCACGGACGTCGCGCCGAACGCCGGCGCGGGCACGCTCCCCGCGGGCACCACCGTCGGCACGGCGCTCCAGGACGTGAGCTACAACGGCATCGGTGGCTTCGCGACGGACGACGACATCCTCCTCGGCCTCTTCACGGCGGCCGCGAAGGTCGGCGTGCGTGAGCTGAACCGGCCCGAGGACGTCGAGTGGAACTTCATCACGCAGACGCTCTACGTCGCCTTCACGAACCACGGGCGCCCGAACGCCCTCTTCGACGACGGCACCCTCGACCCGCGTGAGCGGAGCGAGAAGGAGATGGACAACGTCCGCAGCGACAACGCGGGCACCATCGTGGCTTTCCGCGAGGCGAACGCGGGCAACCCCGGCGCGTCGGACACGTTCACCTTCTGGACCGCGTTCCGCGGCTCCGTCGGCGACGACAACACCTTCCTCGCCTCCGACATGGACAACCTCCTCTTCGATCCTGACGGCGGCGTCTGGTTCGGCACGGACGGCAACTTCAGCGGCGCTGGCGGTGCGGCCGCCGACAGCGCCTACTACCTCCAGGAGTCGACCACGGGTCCGGGCACGCCCTGGCGCGTGCTCTCGGTTCCCTCCGACGCCGAGGCCACGGGCCCGACGCTGAGCCCCGACGGCCGCGCGTTCTTCGTGAACGTGCAGCACCCGGGCGAGCGCATCTTCAGCGGCTGGCCGCAGAACCAGTACTGACGACGCCGCGCCGCTCTGCGGCGCGTGACGAAGGGGCCGGCGCCGCGACGAGCTCGCGACGCCGGCCCGCTTCGCGTTCTTTCCTCTCTTTCGGACGGCCGAGAGCCGTCCCCGCGAGCGATCCCATGAGTGACGAGAACACCCTTCAGCCCGCCCCGACCGCGCCGGCGACCCTCCGCTTCGCCCCGGCGCTCATCCTGCTGGCCGTGGGCGCCGTGGTGGCGTTCACGTACGTCGGCGGCGAGCCGCCGACTCCGGAGCCGACGCGCGCGGCCGCGACGCCACCAGGCGCCGAGAGCGTGGCGAGCCCGGAGGGCTACGCCCCCATCGACTGGCGCGAGACGCCGTTGACGCGCGGCGTCGAGGTCCCCGAGGGCTTCGTGCCCTACGACCCCATCCGCACCGCCGCCGAGAGCCTCGGCCAGGTGGAGAACGCCGAGGCCGGCATTCCGGTGCAGTGCTACACGGCGACCGACGGCGTTTCGAACCCCTGCTACGTCTGCCACACCGAGCGCCACGACGAGAACTGGATCGCGGACGCCGCGCTCCAGCTGGCCTACGCCTTCTCCGACGTCGGCCAGACCAACCACTGGGACAACCTCTTCATCGATCGCTCGGAGGCGATCGCCGCCATCTCCGACGACGAGGCGCTCGCCTGGGTGCGCGAGGACAACTACGAGGCGCTCCGCCGCTCCATGGCGCTGCTCCCGGAGGACCGCTACGTCGGCTACCGGCCGGACCTCGACTTCGCCGCCGGCTTCGACGCGCAGGGCTTCGCGAAGGACGGCAGCGGCTGGCGTGCCTACCGCTACAAGCCCTTCACGGGGCAGTTCTGGCCGACCAACGGCAACACGGACGACGTCCTCATTCGCCTCGCGCCGAAGTTTCGGACGAAGGAGGGCGCACCCGACCGCGACGTCGCGCTGGCCAACCTCGCGCTCCTCGAGGCGGCCTTCGCCAGCGATCCGAGCGTGCCCGCGGCGGACGTACGCTGGCCCATGGACCCGGTGAACGAGGCTGCGCTCGGGGTCGACCTCGACGGAGACGGCCGCCTCGGCACGGCCACCGTGCTGGCCGGTCTCCCGCCGCGCTTCGTGGGAGACGCGAGCGACCACGCGCTTCGGCGCGCCGTGTACCCCGAGCGCACCGAGTTTCTCCACACCGTGCGCTACGCGGATCCGGAGTCGCCGACCTTCATGAGCCAGCGCATCAAGGAGGTGCGCTACATGCTCAAGCTCCGCGAGCACTCCGACGACCGCATGCACGGCTTCTACGCCCGCGAGGACGAGGAGCGCGACGAGGGCGCGCTGCCCCTCTACAACGGGCACCCGCTCGTCGGCTGGTCGAACAAGTTCGGCTGGCGGCTCCTCGGCTGGCTGGAGGACGCGGAAGGGCGGCTACGGCTCCAGACGCACGAGGAGGGGCAGTACTGCATGGGGTGTCACTCGAACATCGGCGTGACCCTCGACCAGACCTTCTCCTTCGCGCGGAAGATCCCGGGCCCGGAAGGCTGGGCCTACCAGTCCCTCGAGGGCATGCCCGACGTGCCACAGCTCGGGCGCGAGACGCCGGAGGTGCTCGAGTACTTCGGGCGCGTGCAGGGCGGGGACGAGCTCCGCTCCAACGAGGAGATGCTGGGGCGCTTCTGGGACGAGAACGGCACGCTTCGGGAAGAGCTCGTGCGCCGGGCGGCGCCGGGTGGCGAGGACGACCTCACCGATCTCCTGCTCCCCTCGCGGGAGCGCGCCCTGCAGATGATCAAGGCCTACATGGTCCTGGTGCGCGCCCAGGACTACGTGCACGGACGGGACGTCGTCGTGAGACCGCCTCGGAACGTGCATCGGGAGATCACGGAGCCCAGCACCGGCCTTCACGGGAACGGCCGCTTCTACAGCGACGGTCGCCTGCGCCTGGACTGGACGAGGACGCGTTGGGCGCCCCCTGCACCCGGGTCGTGAGCGCCACCCTCGTGGCGGCCTTGCTCGCCAGCCGCCGGGCGACTACCTGGGCGCCATGAGCGTTCGCGTGCGCTTCGCGCCCTCCCCCACGGGCCAGCTCCACATCGGCAACGTCCGGACCGCGCTCTACAGCTGGCTCTGGGCACGGCAGACCGGAGGCGCCTTCGTCCTCCGCATCGAGGATACGGACGAAAAGCGCTCGACGCCGGAAGCCGTCGCGACGGTCTACGAGTCGCTCCGTTGGCTCGGCCTCGACTGGGACGAGGGGCCCGAGGCCGGCGGCGAGCACGGGCCCTACCTGCAGTCCGAGCGCAAAGCCCTCTACCGCGAGCACGCCGAGAAGCTCATCGCGGAAGGCGCGGCGTTCCGCTGCTACGCCACCCGGGAGGAGATCCAGGCGCTCCGGGCCGACTACGAGGTCCGCCACGGCAAGGGATTCCGCTTCCGCTCGCCCTGGCGGGAGCGCACGGACGGGGACCCGAACGCGCCGCATACGGTTCGCTTTCGCGCGCCGAGCGAGGGCGACACGGGCTGGGAGGACCTCGTCTACGGCGCCGTGAGCTACCCGAACGCCGAGCAGCAGGACTTCCCGCTGCTCCGGCCGAACGGTCTGCCGCTCTACAACTTCGGCTGCTTCGTCGACGACCTGACCATGGGCATCACGCTCGTGAGCCGAGGCGACGACCATCTGGTCAATACGCCGCAGCAGCTCCTCCTCTACCGGGCCTGGCGCGCCATCGCGGCCGGCACGGAGCCCCCGCGCTTCGCGCACCTGCCCATCGTGCTCGGCCCCGACGGCAAGCGCTTCAGCAAGCGCCACGGCGCCGCCGCGGTGCTCGAGTACCGGGAGAAGGGCTACCTCCCGGAGGCGGTGCTCAACTACCTGGCCCGCCTCGGCTGGTCCCACGGCGACGAAGAGATCTTCACGCGGGACGAGCTCGTCGCGAAGTTTGCCTGGGAGAACGTGGGCCGCTCGCCGAGCAAGTACGACCTCAAGAAGTTCGAGCACGTGCAGGCGACGCATCTACGCGAGAAGAAGAGCGACGCGGAGCTCGCGGTGCTGGTCGCGCCGCACCTCGCCGCGCGGGGCGTGGAGGTCGCCGCGGAGGATCCGCGGCTGGTGGCCGCCATCGCTCCCGTGAAGCTGCGCGCCACGACGCTCCCGGAGCTGGCCGAGGGCCTCGACTACTTCTTCCGGCCGGACGCGGACCTCACCTACGAGGCGAAGGGCCGCCGGAAGTTCCTCACCGAGGAGAGCGCGCCACGGCTCGCGCATCTCGCGGGGCTCGTGGAGGCGGCGGAGCCCTTCGACGAGCCGACGCTCGAGAGCGCCATCACCGCGTGGATGGAGCGCGAGGAGCTCGCCATGAAGCACGTGGCCCAGCCGGCCCGCGTCGCCCTGACGGGGCGCACCCGGAGCCCGGGCCTCTACGAGACCCTCGTGCTCCTGGGCCAGGCGCGCTCGGTGGCGCGGCTCCGCCGAGGGGCCACGCTGGCTTCCGAAGCGGCCGAGGTCTCCGGCTGAGCGTGGACCTCCGCCGCGAGCTCGACCCGCGCTTCTTCGTCCGGCGCTTCTTCCTCGACGTCTGGGCGCGCCTCGACGCCGACGCCGCGGCCGAGCGCGCGCTGCGAGAGGGGCCGGACCGGCGGCCGCTCGTGGTGCTCGCGAGCGCCGCGGTCTTCCTGACGCTGATGGACGCCTACGGGATGCCGGGGGACTTCTGGCGCTTCCGAGACCTGATGGCGGACTGGGAGGCCGAGGGATCGCTGAGCGGCACATTCTTCACGGAGCTCCATCGCTGGCACCCGTGGGCCGAGCTCGCGACGCACGCCTGGTGGGCGCTCTGGCGCGTCGTGGGCTTCGTGGTCTTTCCGCTGCCGGTGATCTGGCTGATGGGCGAGCGCGTCCGGGACCAGCACCTCGGGGCGGAGGGCTTCCGCGCGCACCTGCCCATCTATCTGCTGAGCTACGCGGTGGTGATGGCCTTCGTCATCCCGCTGAGCGGCACGGAGACCTTTCAGGCGATCTACCCCTTCCACCGCGAGTGCGGCCGGAGCTGGGCCGATCTCCTGACGTGGGAGGCGCTCTACCTGGCCCAGTTCTTCGGCCTCGAGCTCTTCTTCCGGGGATGGTTGCTCCGGAGCACGCACGTCGCCCTCGGGGCCAACGCGATCTTCGTGGCGATGGTGCCCTACGTGATGATCCACTTCGGCAAGGCGGTGCCCGAGACCCTCGGCGCCATCGTCGCGGGCATCTTTCTCGGTACGCTCGCGGCGCGGACCCGGAGCCTCTGGGGCGGCCTGCTCGTGCACGGCTTGGTCGCGGTCAGCATGGACCTGCTCGCCCTCGCCCGCTCCGACGGCCTCCCCACCCAGTGGTGGCCCTGAGGGAGGGGACGGACGGAACTAAAGAAACTAACGCCGAGATCATTCGGCTTTTGGGAGCCGTTGGTTTCTTTGGTTCCGTCCGTCCCCCGGCGGGGGTCGGGCGGCATCCCTGGGTCGGGACGATTGGCGGCTCGGCGCGACAATTGATTACGTTCGCGGGACAATTGATGCGCTGCGTCGTGGAGGACGGACGGGCATGGTGCGGGCGCTCGGTCAGCCGGCCGGGCCGGAGGTCCCCGTGGAAACCGTCGTCATCGTCCTCTACCTGATCGCGCTCACCATCCTCGGCATCTACGGCGCGCACCGTGGCGCGCTGCTCATGCTCTACCTGCGCCATCGGAAGAACGCGCTCACGCCGGAGCGCGAGTTCACCGAGGGCGAGCTCCCGAGCATCACGGTCCAGCTCCCGATGTTCAACGAGATGTACGTCGCCGAGCGGCTCCTCGATGGCGTGGCGGAGATCGACTACCCGAAGCACAAGCTCGAGATTCAGGTCCTCGACGACTCCACGGACGAGACGCAGCAGATCGCGCGCGCCAAGGTCGACGAGCTCCAGGAGCGCGGCTTCGACGCCGTGTACATCCACCGGGGCAACGACCGCACCGGCTACAAGGCCGGCGCCCTCGAGAACGGGCTGAAGACCGCGAAGGGCGAGCTCATCGCCGTCTTCGACGCGGACTTCGTGCCCAAGCCGGACATCTTCCGCGGCCTCGTCCACTACTTCACGGACCCGAACGTGGGCATGGCCCAGGCGCGCTGGGGCCACCTCAACCGGGACTACTCGGTGCTCACCAAGTGCCAGTCGATGATGCTCGACGGCCACTTCATCATCGAGCACATCGCCCGGAACCGCTCCGGCCGTTTCTTCAACTTCAACGGCACGGCCGGCATGTGGCGTAAGGCCACCATCATCGATGCCGGCGGCTGGGAGCACGACACGGTCACCGAGGACATGGACCTCAGCTTCCGCGCCCAGATGAAGGGCTGGAAGTTCGTCTACAACCCGGACGCCCTGGCCCCCGCCGAGCTCCCCTGCGAGATGAACAGCTTCAAGACCCAGCAATACCGCTGGGCCAAGGGCTCGGCCCAGACCACCAAGAAGCTCCTCGCCACGGTCCTCAAGGCCGACCTCCCCTTCAAGGTGAAGCTCGAGCTCGTCTTCCACCTGACGAACAACTTCGCCTATCTCTTCCTGGTCATGCTCGCGCTGCTGCAGCTGCCGAACATGCTCATCCGGCGGCACATGGAGAACCCGGAGCTCCTGCTCCTCGACGTGCCCCTCTTCGCGGCGACCTGCGGCTCGATCTGCGTCTTCTACCTGGTCACGCACCGCGCGCTCTACGGGAACCTCTGGGACGCCATCAAGCGCCTGCCGCTCATGATGGCCCTCGGCATCGGCCTCAGCGTCAACAACGCCCGCGCCGTGCTCGAAGGCCTCTTCGGCCAGGACAACACCTTCGTCCGGACGCCCAAGCACGGCGTGAAGGGCAAGGCCGACACCTGGAAGATGAAGAAGTACCGCTCGCGCTTCCCGGTTCACTCCATCGTGGAGCTCGGCCTCGGCCTCTACTTCGTCGTGACCATCGCGCTCGCCGTGATCACCGGAAGCTGGATCACCATCCCCTTCCTGGTGCTCTTCATGGTCGGCTTCCTCTACGTCGGCGCGCTCTCGATCTTCCAGCGCCGCTGACGCGGTACCGCCGTCGGCCCCGGTCCGCGCCGCGACGGCGCGGGGCTCAGCCGACGAGAAACTCGAAGACGATGCGCATCGTCCAGTCGGGCGGCGCCTCCGCGAGCCCGTCCACGATCTGTCCGGCGGCCTCGACCACCACCGGGGCGCCGTCATGGCGCACGAAGCAGTAGGTGTCGCCGCGGACGTCGATGGCCTGCAAACGGCCCAGCACGTCGTGCTTCAGCCCGAGGACTCGGCAGCGCGCCTCGTAGCGCGGCCGGTCGAGGGCCGCGGCCATGACGACGAAGCCCGACGCAGGCGGGACGACCTGGCGAAAGTGGAAGACGCCTTCCTGCCCGTGCGCGACGGCCTGGTCCTGTCCGAACCAGCGCGGCGCCCACAGCGCTTCGAAGACTCGCTCCCCTTCCGCCAATCCCTGCTACTCCGTGCGCGCGACCCGAGCCCCGCATCATTTCATCAACGACGGAGGCGCGCGAGAAGCTGAGCGGCCATGTCGGAAATCTCGTCGCTCGAGAGCGGCGCGTCGCCCGCGGGCACGTGCGCTTCCCACGCGTCGGGCGGAAAGCCCTCGAGGAAGCGGCTGGGCACCCGCGGGCTCAGGCGACCGCGGCTCAGACGCTGCGTCGGCCGGCTCAGGTAGAGGAGCTCCCGCGCGCGCGTCACGCCCACGTAGAAGAGGCGCCGCTCCTCGTCGACGTCCGTGGGCGCGGCCTCGTGCACCTTGGGGTCCGTGGTCCGCGTATGCGGCAGCTGGCCCTCGACGCAGCCGACCAGAAAGACGACGTCGAACTCGAGCCCCTTGGCCGAGTGGAGCGAGGAGAGCGTGACGCGCCCCTTCTTCGCCCGCTCCTCCGCTTCGTCCTCCGTATCGCGGAGGGTGAGCCGCGTGAGGAAGGCCGCGAGGCTGACCTGGTCCCGCTCGCGCGCCTCGTATCGCTCGATGGCCCGGAGCACGAACATCACGTTCTCGCGACGCCGCCGCGCCCGCGGGTCGCTCAGCGGCCCCTGCTCCAGAAGCCCGACGCGCGTCGCGAGCGTCTCCGTCACGCTGCGCACCGAGGTGCCGGCGGCGAGCCCCCGGCGCGCGTCGTCGATGGCCCCGAGGAAGCTCCGGAGGCCCCGGCGCGCCGGCTCGCTCACGCCGGCGAGGCGGTCCGCGCGGCGAAGCGCCGCCTCGAGGCCGATGCCCTCGGCGAGCGCGTGCTGGCGCAGCCGGTCGCGGGAGCCGCTGCCCACGCCGCGCGCCGGCGTGT
>CALCTH010000407.1 GCA_937893795.1 uncultured Myxococcales bacterium
GCTCTCGGGGTTCATTCTCTCGAGTCTCTTTCTCAGCGTCGGCGGGTTGCTCACGCGCCTCGCGAGCGAGGACTTCGAGCTCGGCCGGGCCGTCGTCGCCTTCACCCTCGGCGGCGTCGAGGCGAAGGGAGCGCACCACTTGAAGCTCGCGCTCCCCATGGTGGTGCTCGGCAGCGCGGTGGCGATGTCCTGGACGCGCCAGCTCGATGCCCTGCTGACCGGCGAGGACGAAGCCCGTGCTCTCGGCGTCGACGTCGTCGCGGTGCGTCGTTGGGTCATCGTCTGGACCGCGACGCTCACGGGGGCCGCCGTGGCCATTGGCGGCAACGTCAGCTTCGTGGGTCTGGTCGTGCCGCACGCCCTGCGCCCCTTCGTCGGCGTCGAGCACCGCCGCTTGCTCCCGGCCGCCTTCGTGGGCGGCGCCGCGTTCCTCATCTGGGCGGACGTGCTCGTGCGCCTCGTACCCGCCAAGGCGCACGTGCCGCTCGGCGTCGTCACGGGACTCATCGGGGCGCCGGTATTCCTCACCCTGCTGGCCCGGGCGTCGCGCGAAGGCAGGCTGAACTGATGCCTTCGCCGGCCGACGCGACGGGCCTCGTCATCGAAAACCTCCGCGTGCGTCACCGTCGCGGGCCCGAGGTGCTTCGGGGCGTCGACGTGATCGCTCGGCGCCACGAGGTGCTCGGGCTGATCGGCCCGAACGGCGCCGGAAAGAGCACGCTGCTCAAGGCCGTGCTCGGGCTGCTCCCCGCGTCCGGTACCATCGCTCTCGACGGACGCCAGCTCGGAGAGCTCTCGGACCGCGAGCGTGCCCGCCAGGTGGCCTACGTGCCCCAGCGGACGGCGCTGACGGCCCCGCTCTCGGTCCAGAGCGTGGTCGACCTCGGGCGCTTCCCTCACCGGCGGCCGTGGGCGCGGCCGACCACCGAAGACCGCGCGATCGTCGCGCAGGCCCTTCACGATACCGACGTCGAGCACCTCGCAGACCGCCCCTTTCCGACGCTCTCTGGGGGTGAGCAGCAGCGGGTGCTGCTCGCGCGGGCCCTCGCCTCGTGCGCGCCGGTCCTGCTGCTGGACGAGCCGACGAGCGCCCTCGACGTGCGCCACGTGCTCGGGCTGCACGCGCTGCTCCGCGCGCTGGCGGAGCGAGGTCACATCGTCGTCGTCGTCCTGCACGATCTCACCGAGGTTCGCACCTACTCCGACCGCGCGGTGCTGCTCCATGAAGGCCGGGTCCACCGGCTCGGCGCCGCGAAGGACGTCGTCGCCGTCGGTCCCGTCCGCGACGTGTACGGCGTCGAGCTCGTCGAGCGGGGTGGCCTGGCCTACCGGCTGCCGGCTGCCGAGCCGATGGAGGGAGACGGCGGGTGAATCTCGAGATCGCCAACGCCGCGGCCCTCGCCGTTATTCTCGCGCTGGCCACCTGGGGCGCGCTGCAGCAGGAGGACGCGGCGGCCCCGCGGGGGACGGTGGTCGTGGCGGCGGCCCCGAGCGCGCCCGCCTCCGCGCTCGTCGACGCGCGCGGGCAGCGCGTAGCCTCGGCCGACTACCAGCGCATCGTGTCCCTCAACACCGTCGCCGACCCCGTGCTGCTCTTGCTCGTCGAGCCCGAGCGCCTCGTCGCCGTGTCGGAGTACTCCCTCGACCAGCACCCCGACGGCTTTCGCTACGCGGGGCGCCCCGGCGTAGCGCGCGCCGCCGACCTCGAGCCCATCCTCGGCCTCGCGCCGGACCTGGTGGTCGCGTCGAAGTTTGCGGACGAGGCCTTCATGGCCCGGCTTCGCGACGAGGACATCGCGGTCTTCGATCTCGGGGAGATGCGTGGCGTGGGCACGACGCTCATGAACGTTCGCACCCTCGGTCAGCTTCTTCGGCAGCCGGAGCGCGCCGCGCGGGTCGAGTCCGACTACCTGCTACGCCTCGCGGCGCTCGACGCCGCCGTTCCCGACGCGCTCGAGGCCCCCGGGCTCTATCTCTCCATCTACGGCGACAGCCTCTTCGGCGGCAGCGCGGGCTCGAGCTATGCCGACCTGCTCCACTACGCCGGCGTCGACGACCTGGCCGAAGCGCACGGCTACCGGGAGTGGCCGAAGTTCAGCCCGGAGCAGCTGCTCGGGATCGACCCGCCGCTCGTCGTCACGCAGACGGGCATGGCCGATGCCCTCTGTGCGCACAGCACGCTTCGGCGCTTGTCCTGTTGCCGGCCCGGCGGCCGGGTCGTCGAGGTCCCCGGTAAGTTCCACAGCGACCCGGGCCTCGGCCTCGTCCATGCGGCTGCGGCCCTGCAGCGGCTCGTTCACCCCGGGCGAGCGCCGAGCGACCCGGGGCGCGCCCCCTCCGTCCACCTGCTGCGTTCCTCCGGAGACCTTCCATGACCGCCACGTCGAGCTCCACCCCGGGCATGCCCGCTGCAGTCCTCCCCGCTCCACGCCTCGAGCCCCAGCCGGACGGCTCCGTCGTCGAGGCCGACGACATCCCCTTCGTCACGGGCCGCTTCTGGGAGGAAGAGGATACGCCCCCGAAGCTCCGCCGCGGCGACGCGCTTCGCGGGCTCGCCATCGAGGAGGTGGGAACGCGCTATGCCCTGTGCCGCGACCTCTTCGAGGACCACGCTCGGGACGTGATGTTCGGTCCCTGCATCGAGGGTGCGGTCTTCGAGCTGAAGCTCTCTGGACCGGCGCAGCTCAGCATGCTCGACGGCTACCTCACCGTGCCGCTCGAGGCGCCGTCCCACTTCCATCTCTGCATCGGCCGGCATCGGGGCCTCGGGCGGAACTCGACGCCCCCGGAGCTGGCCCGCCGCCGCGAGTGCAGCCGAGCGAGCTTTCGGCGCCTCGTGCATCCGGAGCGGGGGCCGCGCAGCTGGCAGCTCGAGCTGGTCAACGGCGCGGGCGAGCAGATGATCACGTTCTTCTTGCCGAGCCCCTACCTTTCGCCCGCGATGAAGCCGTTGAAGGTGCCGGACTGGGGGCGCCTCGCGCTCTGGAACGCGCTCCGCGCCCGCTACCTCGGCGAGCGTGAGCCCCAGCCGCTGCCCGAGGTCTTCGAGGCGGGGAGCCCGTGCGGTTGACGCCGGCCGCGGCCGCGTCGCGGCGACCCGCGCGGCATCACGCGCTGCCGCTGCTCGCCATGCTCTTCGCGCTCGAGCTCGCGACGCCCGTAGCGTCGGCGGCCCGTATCGTTGGCTTCGTGTCGAACCGTTCGGCGGCCGAAACCGTCGCGGGCGCCCATGCCTTTCTCGACCGAAGTCCGAATCACACGGTCCTGCTCCGCACCACCGACCAGCTCGCGGAGCTCACCGATAATGAGGCCGTGGCGCTCTGGGACGGGGCCGACGCCGTGCTCCTGCTCGGCGTGCACGGGGAGCAGGCGCCGCGGCTCGAAGGGCTTCTCGTCGATGCGCCACCGCCGCAGCGCGCGACGGTGCTGGCCCTCTCGAGCGATCCGCGGCTCACGCCGCTGGCCCGCATCGATGGCCAGGCGACCTTCGCGGGCGTCTCCGAAGAGACCCTCCGCGCGCTCACCCATGAGCTCTCGGCGGCCTCGGACCGCGCGGCCGAGCGCGGCCGCCTGAGCCGCGCCCATCCACGTCAGGCCGCGTGGCTCGAAGCCGGCGCCTACCGGGAGGCTCGGGGCAGCGCCAACGTCGCCGGTCTCCTGGCCTGGGTCGCGGCCCGACACGCATCCGGCATCGCTGTGCCGCCGCCCCTCGGGAACGCACCCGTCCGCTACATGGTGGACGCGGAGCTCCGCCCGGCCGAAGCGCTCGCGCTTCCCGCCCGCCCCGTCGTGGCCATCCTCGACTACGACTCCGGCGACCGCAGCGCCGACCGCGCGATTCACGCCTCGCTCTGCGCGGCCCTGGCGGAGCGTGAGCTCGGCTGCCTCTCCCTGCTCGCGCGCTGGGGTGAGGCGTCGGTCGAGGCGCTCACGAGCCTGCCCGCCACCTTGGGCGATGCCGCGCTCACCGGTGTCGTCGTGCTCCAGGACTTCGTCGTCGGCGGCGGCGAAGGCCGGCAGGCCGCGACCGAGGCCCTCGTCACCCTCGACGTGCCGGTGATCTCCGCCGTACGCCTGGCCGACCGTGAGCGCACGGAGTGGCAGCTCTCCACGGACGGGGTGCCCTGGGAGAAAGTCCACAACCAGGTGGCCATGCCCGAGCTGCAGGGCCAGAGCCAGCCGCACGTGGTGGCGACGGACGGGCCTGCCCAGCTGGACGCGCGGACCGGGCTCCGCGTGGTGGGGCCGCTGCCTCTGCCCGGCGAGCTCGCGCGCGGAGCGGAGGTCTTCATGGACGAGAGTCGCGA
>CALCTH010000408.1 GCA_937893795.1 uncultured Myxococcales bacterium
CCCCGATGTGCGGCGGCACGTGGCTGACGGCGGCGTGGCCGACCTGGCCCCGGTTGTGTACGCGCCCGGCGGTGACCGTGGCGCGCGGCTCGAGCGCCGCGAGGCCGAAGGCGACGGCCTCACGCGCCCACGCCACGCGGTCGCCGCCGAGCGCCTCGATGCGCGCGAGCGTGCGGCTGTTCTGGTGCGGCTGGATGCCGCTGTTCACGATCTCCGCGAGCTCCCAGACCCGCGCGCGGTCGAGGGGCGCCGCGGGCAGGAGCGGCGGCTCCGGCACGCGCGCGTCGAGGTAGCTCGCGATGGCGAGCGACTGCGTGAGCACGCGGCGCTCGCCCGCTTCCTCCCACTCGAGCACGGGCACCTGCTCGAGCGGATTCAGCGCGCGATGCGCGTCGCTCGTGTGGTCGCCCTCGAGGAGATGCACGCCGACGTGCTCCCACGGGAGGCCCTTCAGCCCGAGCATGATGCGCACACGCCAGGACGAGCTGCTCCGCCAGTAGCCGCGGAGCCGCAAGCCACGAAGGCCCGTGCCCGACGCGCCGCTCACCCGGCCTCCACCGTCTGGTCGATGGTCCCGAAGACGTTCCGCTCACCGAGGCGAAGCTCGATGGTCACGCGATCCCCGGCCTCCAGGAAGCGCGTCGTCGCGTTCCCGGTCGCGATGATCTCGCGCATGCGGCGCTCGGCCAGACAGGACACGCCGCGCTCGGGGTCCGCGTTCGAGACCGTGCCGCTCCCGAGGAGCGTGCCCGCGGTGAAGGCGCGCGTCTTCGCGATGTGCTGGATGAGGTCGTGGAAGCTGAAGTGCATCTCCGGCCCGGCGTGCGGGTCCCCCGCGAGCCCGCCGTTCAGCGTCGTGCGGAGCTGCGCATGGAGCCGGCCGTCCCGCCAGACGTCGCCGAGCTCGTCGGGGGTCACGGCGAAGGGCGCGAAGGCCGTCGCCGGCTTGCCCTGGAAGAAACCGAAGCCCTTCTTGAGCTCCGCGGGGATGAGGTTCCGGAGCGTCACGTCGTTGCAGAGCGTGACGAGCTTGATGTAGGGCGCTGCGCCGTCCGCCGTCGTCCCCCGCGGCGTGTCGCCGAGGATGCAGACGATCTCGGCCTCGAAGTCGAGGCCCCAGGCCGGGTCGGGCAGCGGGATGGGGTCCGTCGGCGCGAGGAGCACGCCGCTCCCGCCCTGGTAGACCAGCGGGTCGGTCTCGAGCGTGGCGGGCGGCTCGGCGTTCCGCGCCTTCCGAACGAGCACCACGTGATTGATGTAGGCCGAGCCATCGACCCATTCGTAGGCGCGCGGCAGCGGCGCGTGCAGCGCCCCGACATCGAGGGGCTCGCCCTCCCCGGCGTCGGCGCGCGCCGCGAGCGAGCGCAGCGCGGGCTCCGCGTCGTCCCAGCGATCGAGGGCGGCCTGCATGGTCGGGGCGACCTCGCCCGCGCGGAGCATCCGCGCGCCATCCGCGCTCACGACGACGAGGGTTCCGTCGCGTCCACCTTCTCGAAGCGTCGCTAGCCGCATGCGTGGTCCTCTCTCCGCCAACGCGGGACCCTTGCCCTTAGAAGGGGGCCCCGGGCCCCACAAGGCCCGCTCGAGGGACGCCGTGACGAAGCTCGCGTCGCGCCAAACGAGCCCGGGCATGCCCCCGATCGGGGTCGTGCTTTACGAAACGTGGTCGATCCCTTAACTTTACCCAATGGGGCACGCGCTCGGGGGTGCGCGATGGATCGAAATCGAGAGAAGCTGGAAGCCGAGCTCGCTCGGCTGAACGACAACATGAAGAAGCTGGACCGGGACATGAACCGGATCCGGCTCATGCCCATGGCGATTCCGCTGGCCATTCCGGCCTATCTCGCCTTCGGACCGCTCGCCGCGGGCCTGACGCTCTTCGTCATCGCCTCGCTGGGAGTCATCGCGACCTACCTCGCCTGGGGCCACCGCAAGGACTACCAGGGCGAGATGGCGCTCGTGAAGCGTGAGATCCGGCTCTCGGAGCCTCCGCCGGCGCCCGTCGACGTTCCCCTCGCGGCCGAGTGATCACGGGCCAGGGCTGGCCTGGCGCCCCGCCCGCGTGGGCGTGGAAGGCACCGGGATGGTCCTGGCCCGCGTACGACCCCAGCGAGACCTGAGCCGCGCATCGCTGCGTCGCGGCCGGAAGCACCTGGGGTGAAGGGCGAGGCGAAGCAGGGCGGCTGCGCGGGACCCGATGCGCAGGGCGTTTCCTTCTCCGGCGCAAACGCGCGCCGCGACACGCTCCTCCGCGTGAAAGAGGTGCCCGACGCCGGCAGCTGGCAGATCCCGCCGGCGGACCGCCACTCGCGCCAGGTCGAGGCCACCGTCGGCCCCTGGCGGGGCTACGTCGACGTGATCCTCTGGCCTTTCCAGAGCGTGGTCGCCTACCGGGCATCGTCCGTGCGCTTCGAAAAGCAGCGGCCGCATGCGTCGGAGGACCCGAGCGAGGCCGCCTGCAAGACGGAGCTCCGGACACGCCTCGCCCGGTCCTTGGGCGCCGTCCCGGGGCGTCTCCGCTACGGGCGCTGGCTCGTGTCGCCCGACGCCGTGGACCTGCGCGGCAGCTACCTCGCCCGGGTCGTCGCCATGCTCGGCGACAACCTGAGGACGGAGCCCGAGCGGGCGCAGAACGAGCGCGCGACGCCGGAAGAAGGCAGGCTCTGAGCGTGCGCTTCCATCTGTCGGTCCGCCACGAGCGCGGCGTGGGGGACAACGACCGAGGCACGAGCCCACGGCCCGAGTGCCTCTGCAACCTCGCGTCCTTCCTCGGATGCGCCGATTGCGTGGCGACGTTTTGGTCGCGCGGCGCGCACCCCGGCTCGCCGCGCAGCGGGTATCTCGCCGCGCTCGTCGCCATGCTCGGCGAGAACCTACGCTGAGGCCGCCTCGCGCACCCGGAGGTAGGGACGCGCGAGGCGCGCCGCCAGCGCCGCCATCGCGGCGAAGGAGGCGAGCGTGGCGACCGCGGCGCCCATCTCCGCGAAGCGGGGCACGAGGAGCACGTTGAGCCCGAGGTTGAGCACCGCCCCCGCCACCGAAACATAGAGCGGAAGCGAGGCGCGGCCCGCCGCGAGGAGAACCTGCTGCCAGAGCGTCTGCACCCCCCAGAAGGCGATGCCCAGCGCGACGACGGGGAGGATGCCGAGGGCGCCCTCGTAGCCCTCACCGAGCACTGGGAGGACGGCCAAAGCAGCCGGCAAGCCGAGGGCCAGTGGCAGCGTGAAGACCAGGGTCCGCCGCGTCGTCGCGAGGAGCAGCGCGCGCGCTTCATGCATGCGACGGCCGGCGTAGGCCGCATAGAAGAGCGGCGTGAAGCTCCGGCGGAGCACCAGGTTCACCGTCTGCCCGAGGAGCGCCAGCCGGTACGCCACTTCGTAGCGCCCGGAGGCCCCGAGGCCGTGGAAGTGCGTGAGCACGAGCCGGTCCCCGCCGTCGTAGGCGACGTAGGCGAGCGTCGTGAGCAGCGTGGGCACGACGAAGCGGAGCGTCCGACCGAGGTCCGCTTCCCCCGCCGGGGCCCGGAGCCAGCCCTGGCGGCGCAGCAACGCGACGGCCAGCAGGCCCGCGCCGCCGTGGGCGAGCACGAGGCCGGCCCAGCGCGCCTCCCAGCCGAGACCCACGGCGAAGAAGAGCGTGAAG
>CALCTH010000409.1 GCA_937893795.1 uncultured Myxococcales bacterium
CTTCGCGATCTGCCGCTCCGCGAGCTCCAGCGCCGCGTCGGCGCTGGCGCGCCGCCGATTCTGCGCCTCGGCGCTCTCGTCGGCGCGCCCCCCGTCGAGGGCTCGCCGGGCCTGCCGGAGCGCCCCCGCAGCCAGCTCTCGCTCCGGTGCCTCCGAGGCCTGCGCGTAGCGTGCCTCGAGCGCCCGCGGGTCCAGGGGCTGGGCGCGCGCGAAGAGCCCCGCCGCGAGGGCCAGGACGAGGGCGAGGGCCGCGGTTCCGCGGGGCAGCGGGGGCATGCGGGGAGGACCCCAGCACAGGAGCGAGTCGCGGTCCACGGGATGCTCCAGGGAACGCCCGGCGCGGGCTGTCTCCTTCCGGCTGGCGTTCGCCGCAGCCCGCACCTAGCACACGACCACCGCGCGCTCGGCGTAATGCACGCCCGTATGCGGAGACCCCCCTCGGCTCATGCTTCGTATCGACGACGCCCTGACTCCCCTGGACCCGCTCGTGCTCGACGCCCCGGGCGGCTTCGCCTGGTGGTACGTCGAGCTCCTCGACGAGACGCTCACCGGCCTCGTGCTCATCGCGGCCTGGGGCCTCCCCTTCCTGCCCGGCTACGCGAGCGCGGCGCGGCGCGGCGTGGGGCAAGCGCCCCGCTCCCGACCCAGCCTGAACCTGGCCATCTACGAGAAGGGCGAGCTCACGGGCTACCTCCTCCACGAAGTCGAGCCGCGCTGCGCCTCGTTCTCGGGCGAAGGCACCTGGACGCTGGGCGAGAGCGCGATGCGTACGGTGGATCGGGACGGCCGCCGGCACGTCGAGATCGACCTCGACGCGCCCCTCGTCGCCCACGGCGGCGGCCGGCTCCGCGGCACCATCCGCTTCGCGGGTCCGCTCGTGCGGCGCGCGGAGGCCGGTGCGGGCGACCTCGGCGGCGCCGACAACCACGCCTGGACGCCGCTCGTCGCGCCCTGCCGAGGCGCCGCGCATCTCGACATCGCCGGGCGTCCGCTCGTGCTCAGCGGCGACGTCTACCACGACCGCAACGCGAGCGATCAGCCGCTCCACGACCTGGGCTTCGGCCGCTGGGTCTGGGGCCACGTCGCCCTGCCGGACCGGCACCGCATCTTCTATGTGCTCTGGCCCAAGGGCGCGCGCGGAGCCGACGCGGAGGTCGGCGGCTACGAGGTGAGCGCCGCCGGCGAGCTCCGGGCGGTGGAGGGGCTGCGCGCCGACTTCCACGGCGGGGGGAGCACCTTCTTCGGCATGCCCGCCTGGCGCGGCGTGACGCTGCACGCGCCCGGCGAGGAGCGACCCTGGTTCGACGCCCCGCTCACCACGCGCGTGGACGACGGCTTCTTCTACCTACGCTACCTCTTCGAAGCGAAGGCGAGCGGTCGCCGCGCCCCCGGCAGCCTCGAGATCATCGACCCGGAGCGCGTCGACCTCGGGCGCCACCGGCGCTTCGTGCGCATGCGGGTCTCGAGCGACCTCGCCACGCCCTCGCCCTGGCTCCCGCTCTTCACCGGCGATCTCCGCAGCAAGTGGTCCCGGCTCGGTCGGGGCCTCTTGAACGGGTCCGCGCGGTGAGCACCGACGTCCTCGTCATCGGTGGCGGCGTCGGGGGCCTCGCCGCGGCGGTGGTTCTCGCCGGCCGGGGCAAGCGCGTGCATCTCCTCGAGGCCGGCGATGCCCTCGGCGGCAAGCTCGGCACGGCCTCGCACGACGGCGTCGTCTTCGACACCGGCCCGAGCATCCTCACCGTCCCGGAGGCGTTCCGCCGGGTCTTCGCGGCGGCGGACGTCCGCCTCGAAGACGCGCTCACGCTGCGCCGCCTGGACCCGAGCTTCCGCTACCGCTTCCCGGGGGGACCGGTGGTGGACTTCCACGACTCCCTCGAGGGGACGCTGGCGAGCGTGCGGGACACGCTCGGCGCGCAGGCCGCCGACGAGCTTCGTGCCTTTGCCGCGCATGCCGAGGCTCTCTGGGACCGGACGGCGCCCGTCTTCGTCTTCGGTCCGGCGCCCGCGCCCGACGTGCTCCGGCGCATGCCGCCCTCCCAGCTCCTCGACGTTTTCCGCATCGACGCGACCCGCACCATGTGGCGGGCCATCGAGGACCGCGTGAAGACGCCGGAGCTGCGCGCGATCCTCCAGCGCTACGCGACGTACAACGGCTCCGACGCGCGCCGGGCCCCGGGCACGCTCAACTGCATCGCGCACGTGGAGCTCGGCCTCGGCGGCTATGGCGTCGAGGGCGGCATGGCGCGTCTGGTGGAGGCGCTGGCGAAGGTGGCGCGCGACCGGGGGGCGGTTCTCGAGACGAACGCGCGGGTGACCCGGGTGATGACGCGCGGCCGCCGCCTCGGCATCGCCCGCGAGGTCACGGGCGTGGAGCTCGCCGATGGTCGCCGCCTCGAAGCACGCGCCGTGGTGAGCAACGCGGAGACGCGGCACCTCTTCGACGCGCTCCTCCCCAAGCCGCCTCGGGAGGCGCGCCGGCGCCGCGGCGAGCCTTCCACCTCGGGTTGGAACGCCATCGTGAGGGCGGCTCCCACGGAGGCTCGCGCCGCGCACAACGTGCTCTTCCCGGCGCGCTACCGCGGCGAGTTCGAGGACCTCTTCGACCGGGGCCAGCCGCCCGCGGAGCCCACGGTCTACGCCTGTGACCAACGCCTCGCGCACGGCCGGACGGGCTGGCCGGACGGGCGGGCGCCGCTCTTCCTGATGGTGAACGCGCCGGCCGTCGAGCACACGCGCGGCGCCATCGACTGGCCCGCCCTACGCGACAAGGCGCTGCGGCGCGCGCGCGACGTGGGGCTGGTCGGGGAGAACGACGAGGTCGTTTGGGAGCGGCGTCCCGAGGACCTCGCGCGCCGCTTCCCCGGCTCGAGCGGCAGCCTCTACGGGAGCTCCAGCTCGCATCCCCTGAGCGCGTTTCTCCGGCCGCCGAATCGCATCGCATCCGTACCGGGGCTCTACGTGGCGAGCGGCACGGCGCACCCCGGCGGCGGCGTCCCGCTCTGCGCCATGAGCGGCTACCAGGCCGCACAGGCCGTCCTGGCCGACGCGCGCTAGCGAACGTTCCGTACTGCTGTCGGTGCTGCGCACAGAGCCCCGATGCGGGCACGGAGTGAAATGCGCTGATGCACCGCGCGCGCTGCGTCGCGGCGGGAAAGCGTTATCGTCACGGGCAGATGCCAGGCATCGCGAACGGCAGCGGCCCGGGAGCCGCCGACACGGTCGAGACCGAGCGTCTTCGCCTCGCGGCCGAGCTCACGACGCAGGGCCTCTGGGATTGGGACCTCCGGACGGGTGACCTCTGGTGGTCGCCCGAGCTCCGCGAGCTCCTCGGCGCCGCGCCCGAGACGCTCCAGGTGACGGGGGAGGAGTTCGTCGAGCGCGTCCATCCGGATGATCGAGAGCGCGTCGGCCGCGCGCTCCGAGCGCACCTCGACGATGGCGCTCCCTACGACCTTGAGTTTCGTATGCTCCATGAGGACGGGCGCGAGGTCGTGGTGCTCAGCCGGGGTCGCGCCTTCCGGAACCCCGAGGGCGAGGCCTACCGCATGGCGGGCGTCCTCCTGGACATCAGCCCCAGCGCCACGGCCCGGGAGGCGCTTCGGGTCAGCGAGCGGCGCTACCGCGACATGTCCGCCAGCGTCCCTGGAGCGCTCTATCAGTACGTTCGGCGTCCGGACGGCTCCGACGCGCTCTTGTCCATGAGCGAAGGCTGCTTCGAGCTCTTCGAGATCACGGCCGACGAGGCGTGTCGGGACGTGGGTCGCCTTTGGGCGCAGATTCACCCGGACGACCTCCAGGGCGTCGCCGACTCGGTCGCTCACTCCGAGCGAACCCTCGAGCCCTGGCTCGCGCGCTACCGGAACATCACCCCATCGGGGAAGCAGAAGTGGGTCTACGCGCGCGGGATGCCGCGCCGACTCCCCGATGGGGGCACGCTCTGGACCAGCATCCTCTTCGACGTGTCCGAGCGCGTGCAGATGGAGGAGCAGCTCAAGGAGAGCCGGGAGCTTCTTTTCCGGGCGCAGAAAATGGACGCGCTGGGGCAGCTCACGGGCGGGCTCGCCCACGACTTCAACAACCTGCTCTCGGTCATCCTCAGCGGCCTCGAGACGCTCGGGGAGCTTCAGCCGACGCTTCCGCAGGAGCAGCGCGCGGCGCTCGACGATGCCTTTCAGGCGACGCGCCGCGGCGCGGCCCTCACGCGCTCGCTTCTCGGCTTCGCGCGGCGCGCGGAGCTCGACCCCGTGGTCCTCGACCTCGAGGAGGTCGTCGCCGTCATGCGACCGCTGCTGCGACGTACGCTTCCGGCGAACATCGCCTTCGGGTGGCGTGGGGCCGACGGCCCGGCGCGGGTGCTCGTCGACCGGGCCGGCCTCGAGAGCACGCTGCTGAACCTCGTGCTCAACGCCCGGGACGCGCTGCCCTCCGGGGGCCGCGTGGGCTTGTCCGTGACGCTCCGTCCCGGCATCGCGCCCGCGGAGCTTGCCGCAGGTGACTACGTGGAGCTCGCCGTCGAGGACGACGGGGAGGGCATGACCGCGGAGACCCTCGCGCGGGTCTTCGAGCCCTTCTTCACGACCAAGGGACGCCGCGGGAGCGGCATGGGTCTCGCCATGACGCACGGCTTCGTCCAGCAGTCCGGTGGGCGCTGCGACGTGTCGTCCTTGCCCGGAGAAGGGACGCGGGTCTCGCTCCTCTTCCCGCGCGCACCTACGCGGGCCAAGCGTATCTCGCGTCCGGCGCTGGGCGGGAGCCAGCGGGGCTTCGGGCACATCCGCTTGCTCTTCGTCGAGGACGAGGACGCCGTGCGACGGTCGGTGGCCCGTGGCCTACGCCGCGCCGGCTTCGAGCTGACGGTCGCGCGCGACGGGGAGGAGGCTCGCAAGCTACTCCGGGCCTCGTCCTCCGCCTTCGACGTGGTCGTCAGCGACCTGCGCATGCCCGGGGCCGTCCAGGGCGAGCACCTCGCGGACGAGGTCGGGCACGCCATTCCCGTCATCGTGGTCAGCGGCAATCCCCCGGAGGGCGGCGTGCGCGGCGCGGTGGCTCTGCTGACGAAGCCCGTGGCGCTCGGAGAGCTGGTGGGCCACATCGCCGCGGCCGCGACGAAGGTCCAGGGACGCTAGCCTGCGGGCGTGCAGCCTGCGCGGCGGGTCCCGGCGCCGGCGCCGACCCGTAGTATCAAGGGCGACGTGCCCGCGCAGATCGAGTTCTTCTTCGACCTCTCCTCACCCTGGACCTGCCTCGCCTTCCACAACCTGCGGCCCATGATGCGGGAGCGCGGGGTCGCGATCCGCTGGCGTCCTTTCCTCGTCGGGGGCGTGCACAACGCGGTGAACCGCGCCTATCCGGAGGCGCGGCAGACGCAGCTCTCGTCGCCCAAGTGGCGCCAGTTCGCCCGCTCCCTCTACGACTGGGCCGCCCTCGCCGGGGTGACGATGAGCTTCCCGGGGCCGCATTTTCCGCTGCGCTCGGTCCACGCGATGCGCTTCTGCTGCCTCCTCGAGGACGATCCGCCCGCCCTCGAGCGCTTCGCCGAGGCGGGCTTCGAGGCCTACTACACGCGGCAGGAGAACCTCGACGATCCGGCCGTGCTCGTGGCCGTGGCCGACGCCGCGGGCTTCGACGGCGAGGCGCTCCGCGCCCGCTCGACGGAGCAGCCCACGAAGGACCACCTTCGAGCCAACACGGACGAGGCCATCGCCCGCGGCGCCTTCGGCTCGCCGAGCATCTTCGTGCCCTTCGAAGGCGGCGAGCGCCTCTACTTCGGTAACGACCAGCTGCCCCTCGTCGCCTGGGCGCTGGACCGCGGCCGCGGCGGCTGAGCCCGCGTGGGGACGCTCGCGGTGCGCGCCGGAGACGCGGCCATCGACAACAGCTTCGACGCCATGGCGGCCCGGACCGGCGGCACCGTGCTCGTCGCGGCCGAGCCGAGGCCACGACGCAGGCGGCCGTCGCGCTTCTGCGCCCAGAGCGGACCAGCTCCATCGTGCACTGCGCGGCCCCGGTCGACGGTCCGCCTAGGCGACGCGTCATGGTCCGCATCGGTGACGTGCCGGCAGAGACGACCTACGACGTGCCGGTCGCTCCCCACGCCGCCGCGGCTCATCGGGTCCCCGGCAGCTCCTCAGCGCTGCCGGGCGCGGGCCACGGTGAGCGAGGCCATGTGTACGATGGTGCCCACCGTCGTGCCCTGCTGGAGCACGTTCACGGGCTTCCGCATGCCGAGAACCAACGGGCCGACGAGCTCGTCACCGAAGGAGGCGAGGAGCTTATAGGCGATATTGCCGGCGCCGAGGTTCGGGAAGATGAGCACGTTCGCGTCCCCGCCGAGCCGGTGGAAGGGATAGGCCTCGCGCCGGGAGGCCATGAGCGCGACGTCCGCCTGCATCTCGCCGTCCACGGCCAGCTCCGGCCGGAGCGTCCGCACCCGCTCGGCGGCGCGGGCCATCTTGCGCGAGGCGCCGTTCGGCGCGTCGCCGAAGTTGCTGAAGGAGAGCATGGCCACGCGCGGCGTCAGCCCGAGCTCCGCCGCTAGATCGGCCGTCAGGAGCGCGGCCTCGACCAGCGTCTCCTCGTCCGGGTCGACGTTGATGGTGGTGTCCGCGAAGAGCTTCAGTCCGCCGTCGGTCACGACCAGGTAGCAACCCGCGGCGCGGCGCACGCCCTCGGCCACGCCGATGATCTGCAGCGCCGGGCGGATCGTCTCCGGGTAGGGCGCCGTGATCCCGCTGAGCACGCCGGCGACATCGCCCTGCTCGAGCATCAGCATCGCGTAATGCGTCCGGCTCCGCTCGAGGATGTGGCGCGCCCGGGCGCGCGTGATGCCCTTGCGTCGCCGCAGCTCATGAAAGCGCTCGACGTAGGCATCGAGCTTCGGCCGGTGCTGCGAGTCGACGATCTCGATGCCCCGGAGGTTCACGCCGAGCTCTTCCGCGCGCGCGTGGATCACGCCCCGCCGCCCGAGCAGCACGGGATGCGCGATGCCCTCGTCCTCGATGACGTCGACGGCGCGGAGGATCGAGTCGTTCTCGCCTTCGGGGAAGACGACGCGGCAGGGGTGCCGCTTCGCCATGTTCGTCACGTGCACGAGTACGCGGCGGGTCGGGTCGAGGCGCCGCGTGAGCTGTTCGCGATAGGCCTCGACGTCGACCTGCTCCTGGGCGACGCCGTCCTCCATGGCCGCCTCGGCCACCGCCGGCGCGAGCCAGCTGAGCGAGCGCGGGTCGCCGGGCTTGGGGATGATGTAGTCCGGGCCGAACTTGATGGCCTGGCCGCCGTAGGCCCGCAGCACCACGTCGTCGACGCCGACGCGCGCCAGATCGGCGAGCGCGCGCGCCGCCGCCAGCTTCATGCCGAGCGTGATGTGCGTGGCGGCCGCGTCGAGGGCGCCGCGGAAGAGGTAGGGGAAACCGAGGACGTTGTTGACCTGGTTCGGGAAGTCGCTGCGGCCCGTGCCCACGAGGGCGTCCGGGCGGGCCTGGCGAGCCTCCTCGTAGCCGATCTCTGGATCCGGGTTGGCGAGCGCGAAGACGATGGGCCGTTCGTTCATGCGCTTCAGCATGTCGCCGCTGACGATGCCGCCGGCGGCGAGCCCGATCATCACGTCGGCGCCCTCCAGGGCCTGGCCGAGGTCCCGCGTCGCCTGCGCCGCGGGCTGCGCGAAGGCCCTACGGTAGCGGTCGAGGCCCTCGCGGTCCTCGGTGATCACCCCGTCGATGTCGAAGAGCGTGATGTTCTCGGCGGAGACCCCGAGCTCGGTCCAGAGCCGCATGCTGCCGATGGCCGCGGCGCCGGCGCCGATGCAGACGACGCGGAGGGAGCTCAGCTCCTTGCCCTGGAGCGCGCAGGCGTTGAGGAGCGCGGCGGCGCTGATGATGGCGGTCCCGTGCTGGTCGTCGTGGAAGACCGGGATACCCATGCGCGCCTCGAGCGTCTCCTCGATGAAGAAGCACTCCGGCGCCTTGATGTCCTCGAGGTTGATGCCGCCGAAGGTGGGCTCGAGGGCCGCCACGACGTCGCAGAAGCGCTCCGGGTCATGCGCGTCGACCTCGATGTCGAAGACGTCGATGTCCGCGTACTTCTTGAAGAGCACCGCCTTGCCCTCCATCACGGGCTTGGCCGCCAGCGGACCGATGTCCCCGAGGCCGAGCACGGCGGTGCCGTTGGTCACGACGGCCACGAGGTTCCGCCGCGCGGTGTAGCGGCCGACGGCGCGCGGGTCCGCGTGAATGGCCCGACAGGGCTCGGCCACGCCGGGCGAGTAGGCCAGGCTGAGATCCCGCTGGCTCGCGAGGGCCTTCGTCGGCACGACCTCGAGCTTCCCCGGCCGGCCCTCCGAATGGTACGCGAGCGCGTCTTCCTTCCGCAGCATGGCGCGGAGCCTACTCGCTCAATCCGTGGTGACCACGAAGCCGAGGGTGCTGCTGAGGTAGGTGCGGCGCAGCGTGCCGTCGTCTGCGGTGTCGCGGTCCGTGTAGAGGTCGCGGTCGGCGACCTCGAGGCGCGTGTCCAGGCGGATGTAGACGTGCTTCGAGGGGTGGTAGTCGAGCGTCGCCGTTACCGTCCCGAGGCGCTCGTACTGGCCCAGCGTGACCAGCGCCTCCGTGTCGCCGACCAGCTCGCCACGAAGCGCGAGCGCGAAGCTCTCCGTCACGTCGAGGGCGGCCGTGGCGGCGAGGCCGTAGAAGAGCGCGTCGTCGTCCGGCGCCGAGACGTAGACGCTCCCGTTGACGGCGAGGCGGAGGCGCCCGACGAGGGTGGCCGTGAGCACCGCGTCGACGAAATGCTCCCACTGGTCGTCGTCCACGGCGGCCGCGGCGGCGCCGTAACCGCTGGCCGAGGCGCCGGTGTAGTAGCCGAGGGCGAGCTCGGCGGCGTCGCCGAGGGGGAAGAGCACCTGGACGCCGACGTGGGGGCTCTGGTTGTTGTCCACGACGGCCAGGTTCGTCCCGTTCACGACCATGGCCCTGAGCGTGAAGGCCTCGGCCTCATAGGTCAGGCGTCCTCCGAAGTGATAAAAGGGCTGCAGAAAGTAGAGCGCCCCGCGCGTGTAGTTCGCGTTGCGCCAGCTGTCGGCGGACTCGACGCCGTAGAGCGTGTCGAACTGGCCTACGTCGAGCTGCAGGCCCTCCATGGGGCGCCAGCTCGCGTAGGCCTCCTTCAGCGCCACGAACTCGGCGACGGGCGCGCCGATGAGCGCGGCCTGAGCCCCACCGAAACGGAGGTCGAGGGTCGCGCCGACGTCCTCCCCCTCGTAGGCGATGCCGAGCCCGGCGAAGGAGAGGCCGAAGCCCTGGTTCCGGTCGAAAGCGCGGTGCGCGATGCCCGCGGAGTTGGCCGTCGGAGCCGCCGGTAGGTTCCAGTCGGCGAGGTAGTAGGCGTCGACGAAGGCCTCGAGGCGGATGCGCCGCCACCAGTCGTCGTCCGTATCCGCCGAGCCGGATGTCGTGTCCGTTGCGGGGACCGCCGTCTGAGCGCGCGCGTGCGAGGCGAGGAGACCGAGGAGCGAGGCGAGGATGAGGTGCCGGAACATGCTCCCCTCCTCCCCCGAGGACGGGGGCTGGCTCAAGACTGCTCTGGCCTACGTCGCGCTTTCCTCGCGGAGCGCGCGGAGAAGGCGCCGGAAGCTCGGCGCAGCGAAGCCCGCGGTCTTTCGGGGGGCGAAGGCGCCCAGGACGAGCGACCCGATCACGAAGGCCAGAAGCGTCGCGGCGTCTTCCGAGCCCAACGTGCCGCCGGAGCGGCGGACGAGCCCTTCGAGCTCCCCGTCGAGGAGCCGCCGGACCCGCTTGAAGAGAGCGGGCGCCCGCTGCGCCTCGGCGAAGAGACCCACCCAGGCGCGCGCGGCCTCCACGTCGTCCCCAGGCCCGAGGCGCAGCGCCGCGTCGCCGTAGGCGTCGAGCGGAGCCGCGCCCTCGGCCTCCAGCGCCCGCACGCCGGCCCGGAAGCGCGCGAGCAGTCCGCTCATCAGCACCTCGAGCAGCTCATCCTTGTCGCGAAAGTGGTGGTGCACGAGCCCCGGCGCCACGCCGGCCTCCGCGGCCACCGCCGCGATGGTGGCCCGGGCGAAGCCCTGCCGCGCGAGCACCCGACCAAAGGCTCCGGCGATCTCGCGTCGTCGCTCTTCCCGAACGCTCGGACGACCCATGGGGAGAGGCTAGCGTTGATTGGTCCTGCAACCAGTCCGGGCCACCCGGCTTCGCCAGCGCACGTCTCGAGCCGCTTGCGTGAGGTAGATTGGTTGGGTAGCCAATCTACACGGGACAGCGTGGGAGCCATGCATCCCTGGATTCGTATCGTCCCATGCCCGCTCCCCGGTCTCCCGAGCTATCATGTGGTCTGCGCTCGGCGCCGGGGCCTCGAGGCCGAGGTCGCCGCCGCCGCCCTTTCCCTCGGTCAGGAGCTCGCGCGGGCTCGCTACGGCCGCGGCGGCGGCTTCGTCGTGCTCATGAGCGGCGGCACGGGGCGGCGCCGGAGCTGGCCGCACGCTCACGTGGTGGCCGTGCGCAACGTGGCCCACAAACGCGTCTGCCTGGCGCTCCTGCTCGTGAAGCGGCGTCTGGCGGCGCTCGAACGGTTACGCCTCGGTAGCGCAGGGCGACGCTCCGCCGCCTGAGGGACTTCTGAACGTCCGTTCCCCATCGTGCTAGCGTCCCGCCCGTGATCGGAAGGCTCCGGGGCGCCGTCGGCGCGGTGCAGCTCGACGGGACGCTTATCGTCGACGTGAGCGGGGTCGGCTACGAGGTCCACGTGCCCCTCGGTACGCTCGGACGGGCCCGGGAAGGCGACGAGCTCGAGCTCCACGTGCACACCCACGCGCGGGAGACGGAGCTCGCGCTCTACGGCTTCCCGACGGCCGAGGACAAGCACGCCTTCCGCGCCCTCCTCGGCGTCTCGAACGTCGGACCCAAGCTGGCGCTGGCCATCCTCGGCAGCCTCGACGCGCAGGCGCTCGCCGACGCCGTGACGCGGCAGGACCGGGCCGCGCTCAAGGGCATAAGCGGCGTGGGCAAGAAGACCATCGAGCGCATCCTCCTCGACCTCGGCGGCAAGCTCGTCGCGCCCCCGCCGGGTCTGCGCGCCGCGCCCGCGGCGCGGCCGACCACGCTCAGCGGGCCCAAGGCCACCGTGGCCGGCGCGCTCGTCAGCATGGGCTACAAGCGCGCGGAGGCGGAACGCGCGCTGGAGAGTCTCGAGGACGCGAAGGGGGGCGAGAGCGTCGAGGCGATGCTCCGCCGGGCCCTGGGAGCCATGCGCTGATGGGAACCTCACCGAGGGGGAGCGTCCGATGAGCGCCGTCGAAAACGAGCTCGAGCGCGCCCCCGTGCTCGCCACCGAGGTGCGGCCCGAGGAGGCAGCCTACGAGATCTCGCTGCGCCCGCAGCGCTTCGAGGACTTCGTCGGCCAGGACCGCATCAAGGAGAATCTGCGCGTCTTCGTTCAGGCGGCGGCCCAGCGCGGCGACCCCATCGACCACGTGCTCTTCTGCGGACCGCCGGGCCTCGGCAAGACCACCCTGGCGATGATCCTCGCCGCCGAGCGTGGCGTGACGCTGCACCAGGCGAGCGCGCCCGCCATCGAGCACAAGGGCCAGCTCGCGTCGCTGCTGACGAAGATCGAGCCGAACGACGTGCTCTTCATCGACGAGATCCACCGTCTCCCACCGGTCGTCGAAGAGAACCTCTACTCGGCCGTCGAGGACTTTCGCATCGACATCGTGCAGGGCGATGGGCCCTACGCGCAGACGCTCTCGCTGCCGCTCCACCCCTTCACGCTGGCCGCCGCGACCACGCGCACGGGGCTGCTCACGAACCCCATGCGCACGCGCTTCGGCTACATCGCCCGGCTCGACTACTACCCGGCGGCGGACCTCGCACAGATCGTCGCCCGCTCCGCGCGGCTCCTCGAGCTCGAGACCAGCCCCGAGGCCGCCGCCGAGGTCGCCCGTCGCGCGCGTGGCACGCCTCGCATCGCCAACCGGCTGCTGCGCCGCGCGCGGGACTTCGCCGAGGTGCTCGGCGACGGGCGCCTCGACGAGGCGCAGGCCCAGGACGCCCTCGACCGCCTCGAGGTGGACCACGCGGGCCTCGACGAGATGGACCGGCGCTACCTGCAGATCATGCTCGAGTTCTACGAGGGCGGTCCCGTCGGCGTGGAGACCCTCGCGGCCGCGCTCAGCGAGCCGCGGGACACGGTGGAGGACGTCATCGAGCCCTACCTGCTGCAGCAGGGCTACATCGCGCGGACGCCGCGCGGCCGCACGGCCACGAAGAAGGCCTACGCACACCTCGGCAAGAAGCGCCGCGGCTCCCCCCCGGACGACGAAGAGCAGCAAGCGCTCTTCTGAGCGATTCTCCGTCGACGGTCCGGCAACACCCTGCCCCTGCCCTTGCCCCTGCCCTGCCCGCGGTCGAGAGTTCCGGGTCTCCATGACTCCGGTCTCCATCCCGCGCACCGTGCTCGTTCTCGCTCTGCTCGCGCTCCCGGCTCTCGCCTCAGCCCACGACTTCCTCCTCTGGCCCGGCGACGTCGAGCACGACGCGCTCGCCCTTCGCCTGCTCGTCCACGACGGTCACGCGCTCGGCGACGAGCGCGGTTTCCGCCGCGAGCACGTCTCGCGCTTCTTCGCGGAGGACGCGCACGGCCAGCGCGAGCTCGAGGGCCGCGAAGAGGGCGCCCCGCCCTTCGCCCAGGTGTCGGGGCTCGTCCCCGGGGGGCACTGGCTGGCGGTAGACCGCGTCGCCATCGACATCGAGCTCGCCCCCCAGGTCTTCAACGGCTACCTCGACCACGAGGGCCTCGACGCCGCGCTCGCGGAGCGGCAGCGGCGCGGCGAAGGCGACGCGCCGGGGCGCGAGCGCTACGCCCGGCACCTCAAGGCCTTCGTGCAGGTCGGCGCGGAAGGTGACGGCGTCGGCTGCCGGCGCCTCAGACAGGAGCTCGAGGTCGTCTTCCATGATGACCCGGCGCGCTTCGCGGTGGGGCGCACCGTCGAGGTGGAGCTACTCGAGCTCGGGAGTCCCGTCGCCGACCACCCGCTCGACATCTGGGTCGAGGGCGACCCCGACGTGCACGCCCATCGCGTGCGTACCGACGGCCGGGGCCGCGCGCGGGTTACGCTGCGCCGCCCCGGCCGCACCGTGTTTCGAACCGTCTCCATGAAGCGCTGCGAGGGCTGCGACGCCGTCGACTGGACCAGCCGCTGGACCGCCGCGACCGTGGACGTCGCGCCCATGGGCAGCGGTGCGCCGCGGGCCTGCCCGCAGGGCTGAGCGCGGGTAGCCAGCGGCGCGGGTCCTTTGGCATACCCAGGACGTGCAGCCGCTCCTCTACGAGACGCTGGTTCCCTTCTATCACCTGCTCGATCCCCTGGAGGACCACGCGGAGGAAGGCGCCGAGTTCGGCGACGTACTCCGCGAGGCCGTGCCCGGTGCAAAGAGCTTGCTCGAGCTCGGCGCCGGCGCCGGCCATGGCGCCTATTACGTGAAGCGCGGCTTCACCGAGACCGTGCTCAACGATCTCTCGGCGCCGATGCTCGCCCGCTCCGCGGCGCTCAACCCCGACTGCGCGCACGTGGAGGGCGACATGCGGACGCTCCGGCTCGGCCGCAGCTTCGACGTCGTCCTCATTCACGACGCCATCACCTACCTGACGACCCCGGACGCGCTCGGCGAGGCGGCCGCGACGGCCTTCGCGCACCTCCGCCCGGGCGGCGCGGCGCTCCTCGTACCGGACTGCACCGTCGAGAGCTTCGTCGAATCGCACGAGGATCATTCCGGCGACGACCCCGCCCGGAGCCTCCGCGCGCTCGCGTGGTCCCACGACCCGGTCCCGGGCGACGGCATGCACGTCGTGGACTTCGCCTTCCTGCTCCGTGAGGGCGCGGGCGAGGTGCAGGCGCTGCACGACCGGCACGTACATGGGCTCTATCCCGAGGCGACCTGGCTGGAGGTCCTCGGCGGGGCAGGCTTCGCCGTCGAGAGCGTGCGGCGGCCGCTGCCCGAGGAGTACCGGGGCGGCCCCTACACCGAGACCATGTTCCTCTGCCGCAAGGCGCCCTGACGACGAAACGCCCGCCCGGGAGTCCGGACGGGCGTTTCGAGGCGGGGCGTCGCTCAGAGCGGCGTGACGGTCACGCGCAGGATCGAGCTCGCCGCCGGCTGGTCCGTGACGACGCGAATGGTCGGGTTCGGGTCCGCTGCGCCGGTGTCGGGCCCGGCCTGGAACTGCACCTGGTCGAGGCCGAAGCCGACGGGCTGATCCACCTCCGTCCCGAGGTCGATGGTGAAGAGCGAGTCGCTCACGTCGCCGCTCACCGGGTCGGCCCCGTCGAAGAGCTCGAGGCCCACCTGCGGGAAGGTGAAGAGCCAGTCGTTCGAGGGAACGAACATGGTGATGACGTGCAGGTATTGCCCGGGCAGACCCTCCACCTCGAACTCGTAAGCGCCGCCGGGCGCGATGGGGCCCGGGGCGTCCGCACCGGTCGGCGTGTTGAAGACGCCCGCGCCGGGGAGCGCGTCGCCCACGGCCGCCGCGAGGGCCCCGGGCATGCCGTCTTCGGCGATGGCCTCGAGGCCGTCGCCGCGGTCCGCCTCGCCGAGCTTGAAGAGGTCGGTCCCCTCCTCGGTCACTGCCCAGACGCCCGGCGACGCGACGAGCGTGATGCCCGTGACCGCGTCGAGGGCGGCGGCGAGATCCGTCGGCGTTCCGTCTTCGGCGATGGCCTCGAGGCCCTCGCCGCGATCCGGCGCGCCAACCGTGAAGAGCGGATCGCTCCCGGCGTGCACGGCGTAGACGCCGGGCGAGAGCGGTACGGCCTGCATGTCCGTGGTGGTCGAGAGCGTCGTCGGCGTCGAGACGTTCTCGATGCGCGCCGTGAACTGCCAGTAGTTGCCGAGGTCCTCGGCAGCGAGCGTCACCTGGATGACGTCGGTCACCTCCGGCAGGTTGCCGAAGGCATCCTCGGCCAGCCGAACGTTCGTGTTGGGGTCGATGGCCCCCGTGCCCGGGCTGCGCTGCACCTGGTCGGCGCCGGTCCCGGGCTCCTGGTCCACCTCGGTTCCGGCATCCCAGAGATCGACCTGCGTGGTCACGTCGCCGGTCACGGGCGCCCCCTCGGCGTCGAAGAGCGCGATGCCCTCGCCGTCAGGGCCGTAGAAGAGGTCGTTCGAGGGCACGAACATGGTGGCGAAGCTGAAGCGCTGTCCCGGAGCGCCGAGGAAGGTCATCTCGTACGCGCCCCCCGGCCCGATGGGGCCGGGATCGGTGGCGTCCACGGGAACGGCGAAGGCACCGGACTGGGCGAGCGTGAAGGCCGGGCCCTGGTTTTCGACGCGGACGCGGAAGCGCGTCGACGAGGTTCCGTCGTCGCCGCATCCGGCGAGCGCGACGGTCGAAGCGAGGAGTCCGGCGAAGCCGACTCCGGAGAGAGTGCGAAGGTCCATGCGCGGACCTACTTCCCGTCACCCACGACGTTTCGTTCGAGGCGTCGCGATTATTCGCAGCCTTCGTGTGCGTTTTTGCGACGAACGCTCAGGTGCCCTCGCTCGAGGGCGCGCGTCGCGGCGGTATGAGCCAGGCGAGCGGGTTCCGGAGGAAGCGGCCCACGAGCATGCGGAAGAGGCGGCCGAACTGCACTGCCGTCACCCGGCGGGACTTGAGCGTGACCGCGAGCGTGAGCCCAAAGCTCACCAGGAAGTTCACGAAGCCGATGCCCAGCACGCCCGCGAGGACCACGAGGCTTTCGCGGAGGTCGAGCAGATGCGGCGCATCGAGCGCGGCGACGCCCACGTGTGCCGAGGCGAAGGCGATGTGCCGGATGTCGATGGGGAGCCCGAAGATCTTCCCCACCACGCCCGCGGAGCCGAGCAGGAAACCGAGCACCACGTTCCCGACGAGGCCCCCCGCGTGCTTCGCCACGGCCTTGGCGAGCTTGGGGCGAAGCCCGCGGAGGAACGCGAGGCGCGGATGCCCGGCCATGCGTGCCTCGAGCTCCGTATAGACGACGCGGTTGTCTACGGCGCCCTGAAGCAGGCCCGCGCCGAAGAGGAAGACGCCCGCCACCGCCGCGTAGGCCAGCGCCGGCGAGTCGAAGGCGTGGTTCTCCGCCAGCAGCTCGAGCGCACCCGCCGTGTCGACGGTCTCGACCCCGAACGCCCGTTCGAGGCCGACGGCGATGGCCACGGCGAGGGGGAAGGCGGCCAGGAGGTTGCCCAGGAACGAGACGAACTGGCTCCGCCACACCACCACCACGGCGTCAGCGACGCGCTCGAGAGCGCCTTCGCGGCTCTGAGCGCCGTCGAGCCCCTTGGCGAGGGCGGCGGCGGTGACCGCGGGCTGTTTCGTCGCGAGCGTCGCGCCCACCATGTAGATGAGCGAGAAGCACACCGCGTAGTTCAGGCCGTAGACGAAGGCTTTGCCCGCGAGCGGCAGGTCGATCTTGCTCAGGAAGAGCTTGAAGATGGCGAAGACGCCGACGAGCGCGCCCCCGCCGAGCGCCGCGCCGAAGAGCTTCAGGTAGGCCTTGGTCGATTCCCCGAGGTACTTCGCGCCCTTGGCCGCGGCATGCTCGGTGATCTGGAACGCCAGCAGGTCGATGGTCTGTCCCACGCGGCGCCGGAGGCTTCGGCCAACCTGGACGGCCTCGAGCAGCTCCGGGAGAAGACGCGCGATGGCCTCCGCGCGCGTCGCGGGGTCGCTCGGGTGCACCAGCGCCAGCAAGCGCTCGAGGCGCCGGAGCTCCTGTTCCATGCGCCGCGTCAGCCGCGTGAGCCGGAGGCTCGTGCCGCGCACGTGACGCTCGCCCCGAAGGCCGGCCACCACTGCGCGGCAGCTGCGCGTCGTGCGCACCGCCTCGTCGAAGTGGGCCCGCCCACCGGCGCCGGTCTCCCGGTCCGTGAGCAGCTCTTCGACGCGAAGCGGCAGCGAGAGGAAGGGCGCTTCGTAGCCGTCCGCGAAGGCGAGCTTGGAGAGCACCTCCTCGTCGAGCCCCGTGGCGCTGGTGCGGACGGCGAGGGCGCGGATCGCCGTGGCGACGTCCGCATCGGCGACGAGGTCGTGATCGCCCAGCGCCACCGCGGCGAGGCGCGCCCAGAGCTCCGTGGGCACGGCAGCCACCCATGCGTGATCCGAGCGGCGGCGGAACACGCGCCGAAGCACGCTCCGCGCGTCGTCCGGCGCGTGGACGGGCGGCAGCAGGGCCTCGCCGATGGCCTGGCCCAGCACCGCCCCGAGCCCGCGGTCCGCGAGGATGCCGCTCTCGGCGAGCAGGTGCACGAAGCGCGTGGACCCGGCGGCCTCGACGACGGCGGAGCGAAAGCCCGCGGCCTGTCGGGGGTCGGCCTCGAGCGCCTCCGCCAGCGTACGGAGCCGTGCATCCGGTGCCTCGCCTCGGCGTGGCCGCGCGAGATCCACCACGGCGGCGAGGCGCAGGCCCTGCCCTTCAGCGAGCGTCGCGGCGAGCGCCTCCTTCACCGCGCGGGAAGCTACCAACACGGCCGCGCGCGCGCCTCCGCCGTTTGGGGACGCGATGAGCCGGCCCTCGTCCAGGCCCAACCGGAACCCGCAATGCCGCCAACTTCGCCCGTATTTCGCCATCCAGGCGGGTGGAGATGACGTTTCGCGGCCCCCCGGGGCTCGCCACGTGCGAACATCGTTCGCGACCGCGCCGTGCCCACGCTCATTCCGCCCGTCCCCCCGCACACCGTCCACGACGACGGCGCGCTGCGCATCATGGTTCAGGGGAACGTCTTGGCCGTGTGCAACCGGGAGCCGCCGTCGCTGCGGGGCCTCGAGCGGCTGCTCTCCGCCATCGACACGCTCCACGCCGAGCGCCGCGGGCGAATCTCCATCGTGGTCGTGCCCCAGGCGGAGCAGCCCCGGCTCACGGCGGACGTCGCCCGCGCCATCGCGGAGGGCTGGCGCGTACGCGACCCCCTCATCGCCTGCGGCGCGGCCTGGCTCCGGCGCACCGGCTTCGTCGCCGCCGCGCTCCGGAGCCTCGTGAGCGGCGTGCTCCTGACCCGTCCCTCCACGGCGACGCCCGTGCGCGTCAGCGCCGACCTCGACGAGATCGCCACCTTCGTCGAGGGTCACGGCGAGCAGGCCTACGAGCTCCGCGGCCTCCTCGAAGCCGTCATCGCCTGATGGCCCCGGGGCCCGCTCGACGCTAAGCCCCGGCCGTGGACCCCCGCCTCAAGCCCGTCCTCGGCTTCCTGGCCTTCGCCGTGGGCTGCGCTTTCGCCTACACGGCTGGGTCCGTCGCGTTGACGGGCACGGGAGCGGCGCCGCCGGAGGGTGCCGGCGCCGTGCGCGGCACCCTCGTTCGTGGCGAGGCGACGCGGGAGAGCCCCGTGGGCGAACCTTTCCTCTATGGCCTCGTGCGGCTCGCCGGTGCCGGGGGCGGCGGGGGCGTGGACCAGAGCTGGTCGAAGATCGACGGGAGCCCCGCGGTGACCGTGAGGACGCCCGGCGGCGAGGTCGACATCGAGCTTCCTCGCCCGGACCGCTGGCGCGGCGCCGCCCGCTTCGAGGATGCCGAGGTCGAGTCGCTCGGTGGGCTCCCCATCATCAGCGACGCCACGGACGTCGACGAGCGGCTTCGCCCGCCCTACCGCATCCGCGTCAAGGCGCTCCGCCCGGGCGACGCCGTCGTCTTCGCGCCGGGGGACGAGGGCAGCGCGGGAGAGCTCTGGGTCGGCGACGAAGCGACCATCGCGGCGGATCTGACCGAGAAGGAGAAGGGCCGCTGGCCCGTCGTCGCGCTCATGGCGGTGATGGCCTTGGTCAGCTTCGTCTTGGCCTTCAAGACGCTCCAGCCGAGTCGCGACTGACGTCCGATAAAGCACGCGAAAGCCGCCTCTCGCTTCCGGTACCCTCGCGCCCGTGAGCGTGACTCCCCGCCGCGACGTCTACGCGAACCTCCTCCGCGACACCCGCGGGCTCCGGCGCGAGCAGGCGCGAAGTCGGGACGGCTGGTACGAGGCGCTCCCCTGGGACCGCAAGGAAGCGTCGCTCTTCGAGCTGGAGATGCTCCTCAAGGGCTTCGCGTGCTTCGGCAACGCGCGAAACCACCCGGGGCCGCCGAGCACCGAGACGCCCATCGGCCACGACTTCCACGCCGAGCTGCTAATGGCACGCGACGCGCTGGCCCAGGCGATCGTGCGCGTCCGTGAGCTGCTCGGTGAGCGCGAGAAGGCCTACGTCTTCAGCCGCTACCTCGAATCCGTCGTCCCCGCCGACGCGCTCCGCAGCCGCCTCGTCAAGGAGCAGCTCAATCAGGACACGCCCGACGAGTCCCTCTTCGTGCTCCGGAACACCTTCGGGAGCTTCCTCGAGATGGCCGACGGCATGCTGCGTCTCGGGCGCGTCTCGCATCGCCACTACTTCGCGCTGCTCGGCACGGTCACGCGCGAGATCTCGCGGAACACCTACTTCAACCCGCTGGTGGCCCTCGAGTTTCGGCCCGAGCTCGACCGCATTCGCCACGCCGAGGTCCTCGAGGCGCTTCACGGCGCCCACGACGCCGCGCACCGCAGCGTGGCCCTCACCTACCTCACGCTCTTCCGGGCGCTTCGCTACCTCGACCTGGTCGACGAGTACGCGAGCGCGCCGGCAAGCATGGGCCGGAGCTACCTCATCCTGGCGGTGCTGCGGAGCGATCTCCGAGCGCTCACGCGCTTCCTCGGCGCGGGCGCCGGCGCCAGCATGGCGGACGGCTTCGAGCGTCTGCTCCTCAAGGTCCCGGCGGCCGCCGTCGGGGAGATGGAGAACGCTCTCGCCGCCGACGCCGGTCGGTTGGTGTCGCTTCGGAGCACGCTCGAGGGTCTCGCCAACGTGCTCCGCGTGGAGGTACGTCAGGTGCTCGAGCGCGAGCTTCCACGGGCGCGCGACGCCGCGGACGATCCCGAGCTCGGCACGCGCCTCGTGCTCGCGACGGCCGCGCTTCGGGGCACGCTTCATCACGCGCTTCGTCAGCTCACGATGGAGCTCCGGCCGAGCGACGCGACGCCGCTCCTCGCGAGCCCCGGGGACGCAGAGCGCATGGCGAGCGAGCGGCTCCGCCGGGACATCTGGATGTTCGCGCAGATTCTCCGGGCCTTCCTCGCCAAGGCCAGGGCCGCGCCCAGCGAGGGTGATCGCTGGTCCGCGAGCGGGAGCTTCCACTTCGTGAAGGAGTTCCTCGATCACTTCCGCGCCATCGGCTACCAGCTCGTCCGCGCCAGCGACTACACGCGCATGAGCGACTTCCTCGCCGCCCTCGACGGGCTCCGCGACGTGGACCTGCTCGAGCCCCGGCGCCTCGAGGCCGCCGTCGCCGAATGCGAGGCCTTCCGCACCTTCCTCGAGACGCTCTTTCGCGAGGTGGGGCAGCGCAAGGAGCTGCGTGCGTCGCCCTTCGCCCGCCACGCGGCCGCGGACACGCTCCGGATCTACCTCGGCGCCGCCTGACGGATCGCGTCGAGGGTGCGGCTCGCCGTCGCGTCCCAGGTGAAGGTGCCGCGCACGTGCGCGCGGGTGCGCTCCCGCGCCGAAGCCAGCGTCTCCGGCGCCTCCATGAGCCCCCGGATGCGCGCCGCGAAGGCCTCGGCGTCGCCGCTCGGCGCAAACCAGCCGTTCACGCCCTCCGCGATCACGTCCCGGATGCCTTCGAGGTCCGCGGCGACCGTGGGCAGGCCGGAGGCGCCGGCTTCGAGCATGACGATGCCGAAGCCCTCCATGTCGCCGGGCACCACGATGTTGGGCATCACGAAGAGCGCGCCGCGGGCGTAGAGCGAGAGCAGGCTCGCGTCGTCGATCTTCCCGAGGCAGCGCACGCGCCCGCCCATCCCGACCCGGGCGATGGCGGCCTCGATGGTCGGTCGCTCGGGGCCGTCCCCCGCGAGCCAAAAGTGCGCGTTCGCGGGCAGCCTCGGCATGACGTTCTCGACGAACCAGGCGAAGCCCTTGCGCTTCACCTGGCGGCCCACGGTCACGAGCAGAAAGGCGTCGTCGGGGAGCGCCGGAGCGCCGGCGACCCGCCCGGTGGCCGGTGCCGTGAAGCGCCCGACGTCGACGGCGTTGGGTACCACCGTCACCCGCCGGCGCGGGGCGCCGCGCTCCTCGAGCTGCGCGGCCGTGGCACGGCTGACCGGGAGCAGGGCGTCGAGCTGGCGACAGAGCTGCCGGATGGCGGCCTGGTAGACGGGCTGCGGCTCCGTGACGTCGAGGCCGTGGGCGATGGCCACGAGCCGCGTCCCCTGGCGCCGGAGCGCCCGCCCGAAGAGGAGCGCGGGAAGCGCCGTGGTCATGCTGGTGAAGAGCACGGCGTCGGCCCGGTGGCGTCTCGCCTCCGAGAGCAGCCGAGGCCCGAGCCCCAGGAGGAAGGGCACGGCCTTGCGGTGGACCTCCTTCCAGCTCGCGCGGAGGGCGAGCGTCCGCAAGGTCACGTCATCGCGCGCCCCGAGGGCGGCGTGCAGCTCCGTGGCGACCCGCTGCATGCCGCCGACGTTGTCCAGGGGCGCGCCCTCCGGCGGGAAGGAGTGGGACGCGAAGAGGAGGCGCATCGCCCGGGTGATGCGCTGCGGGCTCGTCCCGCGCCAGCGCTATTCGGAGCGCGACGTGGCGGGGAGCTCCACGGTGCCGCTGAACACCCGGCGGGCCGGCCCGCGCATGCGTACGGGCTGGTCGCGCTCTCCCACCGTCAGCACGAGGCGTCCCCCCGGCAGGTCGATGGGCAGGGGCCGGCCGCGCGCCCAGCGCCCGGTCTCCACCGCGGCGACGGCGGCGGCGCAGGCTCCCGTACCGCACGCGCGGGTCCAGCCGCTGCCGCGCTCGAAGACGTGAAGCGTCATCGCGTCCGGGCCCATGCGCCCGAAGCCCACGTTCACGCCCTCCGGAAAGCGCGGGTCGGCGCCGAGGGCCGGCCCGAGCACGAGGCGCTCCTCGCCCACGTCGTCGAAGGACACGAGGTGCGGGTTGCCCATGCTCACCGCCGTCGCCTCCAGCGTGCGTTCATCCAGCGGGAACGCGCCGCCGATCAGGGGGGCCTCGAGGACCATGGGAAGCGCCTCCGGGGCGAGGCGCGGCACGGCCATGGCCACTTCCACGTTCACGCCGTCGGGCGAGAGCGTCACCTCGTGCGGGCCGGCGTCCGTGCCGATGGTGAGCGCGTCCCCCGTGGCGCCGAGGTAGCGCGCGACGCAGCGGAGGCCGTTGCCGCACATCTCGGCCGCGCTCCCGTCGGCGTTGCGCACGACCATGGCCGGCGCCGCGTGGTCCACGAAGAGCACGCCATCCGCCCCTACGCCCGTGTGCCGGTCGCAGAGCGCTCGAACCCGCGCCGCGTCCGCCGGCGTGAGCCCCGCGGCTCTCGCTTCGGCGGTATCGACGACCAGGAAGTCGTTGCCGAGGCCTTCGTACTTCGCGAAGCGCACCCCGGGTGCATAGGCGTCTCGGCACGGCGGCGCCATGGCGCCCTGCCTCGCGCCTTTCGTCGCCAGCGAGGGCGCCTTTCGCTACATTGGTAGGTCATGAGACTTCGCTTCCTTTGCCTCGCCCTGGCCCTCACGGCCTGCGGTGACGACGACCGGATGGCCGGCCCCGACATGGGCGCCGACCTCGGCGGGCCCGAGATGGGCGCCGACGGGTCCACCGACGCGGCCACGGACTCCGGTCTGGATCTCGGCCTCGACCTCGGCCCGCCGGTGGAGGTCAGCTACGGCTGCACCGACGACGTCGGCCTCGACCGCCCCCTCGAGGGCTGCGTCCCCGAGCGCCGCTGCCCCAACGTCGACCCGCTCCCCTTCACCATGGCGCGAGACGACGGCATGGAGCCGGACCCCTACCGAGAGGCGAGCCCGCTCCCGCTCTGCGAGTCCAACACCGCGGCCATCGAAGCTGGCCGCTTCGCCGTCTCCGACGGGGTGCCGCGCATGTACGACATCGACGGCGTCGAGCGCTACGCCTGCGTGGCCGAGCCCGAGGGGGGCGAGCCGGGTCGTCCCCGCGGCCTCGTCGTCTTCCTCCACGGCCTCGGTGGCTCGGCGCAGGACGTCTACCTCGAGACCAACCTTCGCTCGCAGGCGGAAGACCGACGCCTCGGGCCCCTGGGTACGCCGAGCGGGTTCTACCTGGTCTCGCTCCAGGCGCGGAACGTCCACGGGCCCAACGCGACGGACGGCCCGCACTGGGATCACACCTTTCGGGACCTCTACGCGGACGCTTTCGAGGGCGACACCATGAACCCCGACGTGCGCTACATCGACCGCGTCATCGACGCCGTCGTCGCCGACTTCGCGGGTGACGTCGATGACGAGCGCATCTACCTCGTCGGCTGGGACGACGGTGGCGAAATGGCCCTCTTCTACGGCCTGATTCGCCACGACACGCCGACGGCCGCGGGCAACCGGGTCGCCGCCGTGGTGACCTTGGGCGCCAAGGATCCCTTCGTGCACGAGGCCGAGACCGAGGAGTCCTGCGGGCTCATGACGCTCCCGACCTCGACGCTGCCGATTCAGTACATCACGCGAAGTTGCGACACGGTGGCCTGCGACACGAACCAGCTCATCGATCTCAACCGGGGGACCCCCGTGCAGCTGCCGCCGGGGAGCGACGCCGAGGTCTTCGTGCGTCGCCTCGAGGTCCAGGGCGCGAACGACAACGTCGAACGCATCATCCTCGGCCCGCGCAACGGTACGGTGCCCTGCGCGAGCTCGAGCGCTTGCTTCCGGCGCGCCGCCGACGACGAGCCCGACCGTGACGCCACCCGGCTCCATCGCCGCTGGATCGACAACGTAGGCAGCGAGACGAACAACGACTTCGAGCCGAGGCTCCTCGACTTCCTCGCCGACAACCCGCTGCCCCTCGACGACGTGCGTTGAGGGCGTCGGAGATGGCCTTCCAAGCGGCCGCCGAGACCGCGCTTCGGGCTCAGGGCACGGTCACGGTGACCGAGTCGGTGCTGGTGCGGCCGAAGTCGTCGGTGACCTCGAGCGTATAGGTGGTGGTCGCGCCGGGCATCACGTCGAGCGTGCACTCGCTCCCCACGGTACCGGCGCCGTCGCTCCACGCGCAGGTGAGCGGCGGGACGCCGAGCTCGGCCCCGCCCTCGAGGGTGGTGCTCTCGCCCGCGGCGAGCGTCCGATCGTCGCCGGCCTCGGCCTGGTAGTCCGCCAGCGACGCCAGCCGGAAGTCCCCGAAGGCCACCTCCTGCTGGGAGTTGCTGAAGAACGCGAAGCCCCCGCGCGGATAGCTCGAGTCCGTCACGTCGAGGGTGGCGACGAGCGTCTCCGTCGACCCCGTCATCTCGTCGTCCTCGAAGACGAAGATCTTGGTGCGCGCTGGCGTGTAGAAGAACTCGAAGCGGTAGGTGATGAGGTCGCGCCAGCCGCCCGTGAACGCCCCCGGGTCCGCCGGGCTCACGAGGAAGATGGTGTCGTCGCTCAGGAGACCGGCGTCCGCCCGGTCCGTCGACCACGTGTCCGCGCAGAGCTGCACGTAGTCCGTGATGTTCAGGTCGCGCCCCATGTCGAAGGAGATGGTGTCCGGGGCGTCGAGGGCGCCGTCGATTTTCTTGATCGCGATGCCCGCCAGCGCGTTCCCGCAGGCGCCGCCGAGGCTCTGGTTCCGCTGCTTCCAGGACAGCAGATAGTACTGCGTCGGGTCGCGCCAGCCCCAGACGAAGCCGATGAGGTCGTCGTCGGACGTCGTCTCCACCGAGATGTTGCCCGTGATGCGCACGTTCTGAACGTCGAGGTCGCTCAGCACGATCGAGGGGTCGGCGTTGCGCACCTGCCGCCGCGCGGTGCCGGTTTCGTCGCAGACGTAGTTCGGGTTCGCCGGCGAGGGGAAGCTCTCGGCGTCGAGCACCACGACGTTCCAGCCGCAGAGCTGGGCGGGGCGGTCCACGACGAAGACCGTGGCGCTGTCGGTGTTCGCCGCGCCGGTGCTCGTGTCCGTGACCGTGAGGAAGTACTGCGTGGTCGCTTCGGGCGTCACCGTCACGTCGCAGCTCTCGGCCAGGAGCGTGCCGTCGGAGAGGCGCCACTCGCAGGCGATGCAGCTCGTGTCGGCGCAGGATGCGCCGGCCCAGCTGCCGGAGAGGATGGCGCTCTCGCCGCCATTCACGTTGGCGTCGTCCCCGGCGTCCACGAGGAGCGGCACGACGGTGATCTCTGCGCGATCCGTCGCCATGAGGCCGGAGGCGTCGGTCACCGTGAGCGTGAAGACCGTGTCGGCGGCGACGGTGGCCGTCGTCGTGCATTCGGTGCTCACGGTCTCGTCCACGTCGTTGGTCCAGGCGCAATCGAAGCGGCCGTTGAAGCCGACGGCGCTTCCTTCGAGCGTGACGTCCGAGCCCATCACGATCTCCTGGTCCGGCCCCGCGAGCGCACGCAGCAGTGGGCACCCGTCGTCCTCGCAGAGCGAGCAGGTGAAGCCCGTCTCGGGTGCCGGTTGGTCCGTGCACGTGGTGCCGGCGAGGCAGGGCGCGTCGGCGCAGCCGTCGATGTCGGTGCAGGTGACGCCGTCGCCTTCGAGACCGCGGGGACAGGCGTCGCAGGTGAAGCCCGAGCCCGGCGCGGGCACGTCCATGCAGGCCACGCCTTCGAAGCAGGGCGCGTCGGCGCAGCCATCGACGTCCGCGCAGGCTTCGCCATCGCCGGCGGTTCCGTCGGGGCAGTCGCCGCAGCTGAAGCCGGTGCCCGGTGCGGGTACGTCCGTGCAGGCCACGCCGGTGAAGCAGGGCGCGCCGGCGCAGCCATCGATGTCGTCGCAGCTTCGGCCGTCGCCCTCGGTACCGTCCGGGCAGGCGTCGCAGGTGAAGCCTCCCTCGTCGTCGGGCACGCACGATCCCTCGACGAAGCAGGGGCGGTCGAGCACCTCGCAGGGGCTGAGCTCCTCCATGGGCCCGTCGTCTCCGCACCCGGCGAGCGACACGGCGAGGAGAAAAAGAGAGGCGGCGCGGGGCGCTGCCTGGCGAGGAAGGCGCAAACCGAGCATGCGCCATCATACCTTTGACTACACGTTCCGTAATGGGGGGGGGCTTTCATAGGAGCTCGGCGAACTCCCCCACAGCCGCGCCGGCGCAGCCGAGGGCGACCCACACGCGGCCGGGCTGGTCCGGGTCTCCGAGGAGGTCGACGGGGAGCTGCGGCCTGCCGGCGGGGAAGGGGCCGAGGAAGACCCAGCGCGGCGCGGCCGCGTCGGCGTCGGGGGAGGCCCAGACGCCCGGGACGCCGCCCACGTAGCCGGCGAGGAAGAGCACGGGGTAGCCGGAGCCGCCCGGCGCGGGCGCGCCAAAGCCGAAGCGTGCGACCTCGCCGACGCCCGGTAGAGCTTCCAGCGTCTCGCCCTCGTCGAGGGAGCGGTAGAGCTTCCCCGGGCCCTCGACGCCGTCGGGCGGCGTCGGGCCGGAGCCGAGCCAAAGATGCCCGGTCACCGGCGACCGGAGCGTGACCCCGCCCCGCCACTCCTCCGGCGCGGGCGGTAGGCCGGCATGGACGCGGCGCCATTGCACGCCGCCGTCCTCGCTCCGCCAGATGCCCTGGAGCTCCGGGTCATCGGAGCTGCTGAAGAAGCTGAACGTGCCGATCGCCTCCGGGTCAGCGACGACCACACGCCGGTGACGCTGGGCGCCCTCGTGGATTCCACGCACGCGCGCCTCGGTCCAGGGCACGCCGAGGTCCATCGGCGTCCAGGTGGCGCCGCGGTCCCTCGTGACGAGCGGTGCGCGCTCGACGCCCTCCTCGCTCCCCGCCGGCACGAGCACGATGGCGTCGCGCCCCGCGTAGGCGAGCGTCGTCCCCGGGGCGCGGTCGAAGGGGAGCGTACCTTCGAAGCGCGTCCAGCTCGCGCCGTCGTCGCCCGACCAGCCGGAGCGAGCCACCTCGCCGCGCCCGTCCGCGAAGACGCGGGCGAGGAAGCGCGGGTCCTCCGACGAGCGGTCGAGGCCCCAGCCCGAGACGTCGATGTCGAAGCCGTCGACGACTGTTGGGTAGCCCGCGCCGTCCCGCGGGAGCTGCGCGTAGCCGAGCTCCTCGAGCACGGCGTGCACGTGCGAGGAGCCGGGCGGGAGGACCATGGCGTTCATGCAGGCCTGCTCGAGGCCCACGGCGTGCGTATCGACGGCGAGGTCGCCCGGGATCGCGGCGAAGGCCGCGTCGAAGTCGACGGACGCCACGCCGCGTGGCTCGCCGGTCACCCACACGCGACGCGTGACCGGGTCGAGCAGCCACCCCGTCGTTGCGGCGTCGGCGCCCGCGGGCGCGTCGTGCCAGGGGATGCCGTCGGCACTCCTGAAGCGCGTTCGACCGAGCTGCTCCTCCGACCACGTGGCGCCGCGGTCCGTGCTCCGCGTGAAGTTCAGGTTCTGCTGCCGTCCCACGAGGATGCGTTCGCCGTCCACCGCGAAGCGGAGGTTGTTCGCGCCCGGTACCGGGAGCTCCATCCAGCTGCCCTCTTCGTAGCGCCACAGGCCGTTCTCCGAGACGTAGTAGGCGCCCCGCGCATCGAAGGCCGCCATGGTCGCGCGGCGGTCCGGTCCCCCCGCCGAAATGTCCGCGAAGGTCGCGCCGCCGTCCGTGCTGCGGAAGTAATCCGAGCCGGTGGACACGATGACCTCCGAGGTGCGCCCCTCGGTCACGGGTGAGCTCCGGTTGAAGGCGACGCCCGCGAAGCCCCGCGGGTTGCCGCGAGGGCGGGGGAGGCTCTCGACCTCCGCCCACGTCGCGCCGCCGTCGACCGTGCGCCAGAGCCCCTCCTCGTCGCCCAGGAGCACGTGGTCGGGCGTGCGCGGGTCGATGGCGCCGTGGTGCTGCTGCCGCGCCGTCGTGCCCCGGGCGGCGGCGAAGGAGCGCTCCACCAGCACCGCCTCGAAGCTCGCGCCGCCGTCCCGGGAGCGGAAGAACACTCCGCCCTCGAGAGCGTCGCCGGTGTCGTAGGCGACGTAGATCACGTCGCTGTCGGATGGCGCGACGAGGACCTCGTACACGCCCGCGCCGTTCCACGGGAGGCGATAGCGCTCAGGCAGGTGGGCCGGCACGAGCGGGACGAAGCGGCCCGTTTCGTCGTCGTAGCGGGTGGCGCCGCTCGTCGTGCTGCGGAAGACCTTCGTCCCGTCGGCCGCGACGTCGCCACCGCTCACGACGCCTCCGCCGCCGAAGCGCGCGAGCTGCCAGCGGACGAGCCGGAGCGTGTAGACGCAGCCGGCGACGGGCTCCCCCGCCGCGTCCTCGAAGGTGACGCGATAGCGCGTCGCGTCGGCGTCGCCGGCCGCCGCGACCACGTAGTCCGCCACGCCGCCGGTCCCTGCGGCGACCGTCTCGGCCTCGCCACGTTCCCAGCGCCAGCGGGTGCCTTGCGATGCCGTGGCGCGGCTCGCGATGCGGCCGCCTTCGGCCACGATGGGCCGGCCATTGAAGGTCGCGTGGCTCACGCCGCAGGTCGGCAGGCCGACGTCGCCCGGCACGCCATCGTCCGGAATCGCTGCGTCGCTTCCTGCGTCCGCGGGCGCTGCCGAGTCCCCGCCGCACGCCAACGCGAGGAGCAGTATCAGCCAACCTCGGCGCCGCAGGGACGTCGCGAAATCGGGCTCCGGGCGCGGCACCGGCTCCACTTTACTTCAAGGCGACGCCTGCCTTCCCCTTCCTGCGTCGCGTAAAGGCGCCCCCGCCGTAACGGTAACGAGCGGTCTTCTGGCCGTAGCGTCATCGCGTGCGCGGCTTGATCGCCCTCCTTTGCTGCGGTGTCGTCGTCGCCTGCGACGGCGTCATCGGCGACCCCCTCGCGGGCCTCGGTGGGCCGCGCGACGTCGACGATCCGCGCGCGGTGATCGACCCGGCCAGGCTTCAGGACCCGCGTTTCGAGGCGCGCATCTGGCGCCTCAGCCCCGATCAGTACGTGCGTGAGTCGCAGCGTCTCTTCGGGCCCGGCGTACCGGCCGTGGAGCTCCCGGGGTCGGCCAGCGAGGACGGGCTGACGAACATCGCCGGCAACGCCCGCATCGACGCGGGGAGCGCCGCCCGCTTCCGCGACGCGGCCTCCATGCTCGCCCGCTGGGTCGTGTCGGAGCGCGCCACGCGCTGCGCCGACTGGGGCTCGCCCGCGTGCCGGGATGCGCTGCTCGGCTGGCTCCCGGACGAGGCGTTCCGCCGTCCGGCGACCGACGAGGAACGAAGCACGCTACGAGCACTCTTCGACCAGCTCGAGACTGGCTACGACTTCGATTTCGCCGTCGAGGGCGTCGTCCGGGCCGTGCTTCTCGCCCCGGAGTTCCTCTACCGTACGGAGCTCGGCGAGCCCGGCGCGACCGGCGAGGTCGTCACGCTGGTGGGTCACGAGATCGCGAGCTTGCTCGCCTTCGGCATCACGGATCGCGCGCCGGACGCGGAGCTGCTCGCCGACGCCGCCCGGCTTGGCGACCCCGACGTGCGCGAGGCCCAGGCGCGCCGGCTCATGGCCGGGTCGGCGCCGGTGTGGGAGCGCTTCTTCTGGGAGTGGCTCGAGATGGCCACGCTCGAGAGCCAGGGCCAGGAGGTCGGCCTCTCGGATGCGCTCGTCGGCCAGATTCGCGAGGAGTACGCGACCTTCGTCGAGGAGATCATCGTGCGCGACCGGGGCACGCTCCGCGACCTGCTCTCGACGACGCGCAGCTGGACCCGTCCCGAGCTCGCCGCCTACTACGGCGCCGACCACCCGGGCGAGGGGGTGGCCGCCATCGAGCTCGACGCCACGCAGCGCGCCGGCCTGCTCACGCGCGGGGTCTGGCTCGTGAGCCACGGCAAGCGCGGCCGCGCGAACGTGGTGCGCCGCGGCATGGGCCTCTACCGCGACGCCATGTGCAACGACGTCACGCCCATCGACATCGACCTCGAGGAGGCCCTCGTGGAGCTGGTGGGGGAGGACGCCACCGTGCGTGAGATCGTCGAGGCCCGCGGCAACGACCCCACCTGCGGGGGCTGTCACGAGATCGCCGACCCCGTCGGCCTCGTGTTCGAGAGCTTCTCGGGTGACGGGCGCTGGCAGACGGAGTACGCGGACGGGCTGCCCGTCGAGCCGCAGATCGACCTGGAGCTCGGCAGCTTCGACAACGCGGCCGAGTTCTCCGCGGCGCTGGCCGACGACCCGGCCTTCAAGCACTGCATGATCCAGCGCTTCGCCCACTTCCTGATGGGCATCGACGTCGGCAGCCCGCGGGCCATCCGCTGGACCTACGACGCGCTGGTCGATTTCGACGCGGCCGAGGGCTCCTTCGAGGAGCTCCTCGTGTCCATCGTCCGCCATCCCGCCTTCGTGGAGCGGCGGAGGGAGCCCTGAGCATGGCGATCTCTCGGCGAGACTTCGCGCGCCTGCTGGGCGCCTCGGCCCTGGGGGCCGGCCTCGTACCCTCCTTTCGCCGCGCGGGCGCGCAGGGGGCCACGGCGCCGGTGCGCTTCTTGGCCATCCGCACGCCGCACGGCACGGACCGCGACTACTGGATCCCGCGGAACCCCGACGGCTCCGAGCCCGACGCCGACGCGCCGCTGCGCGGGCTGATGTTCGCCTACGAGAACTCGATGCTCGACCCGCTCGCCCCGTGGGCGGACCAGGTCACGATCCTCGACGGCCTCGACACGCAGGTCGTGAAGGAAGGAACGCGCGGCGGGCTCCGCACGGCGCACGGGCACAACGAGCAAGGTACGTTGCTCACCGGGGCGCAGGCACCGGCCAACCGTGAAGGCTTCTTCGACGGCCACCCGTCGCTCGACTTTTTCCTGCATGGTCGGTTCGGCGCGCCGGCGCTCATCACGGCGAGCGTTCAGCCAACGGGCAGCTGGAAGTGCATGAGCTACGACGACGGCGGCCGGCCCCGCCCGCCCGAGCACGACCCGCGGAGCGTCTTCCGTGTGGTCTTCCCGAGCGACTTCGCGCCGCCGGACCCCGAGGAGCCGGTCGGCGACTTCACGGCGGGCGAGCAGGCCATCGACGCCTTCGGCGCGGCGCGCCTCGAGCGGCTTCGCGCGCGGCTCCGCGGCAGCGAGCGCGAGAAGATCGATGCGCACCTGGCGGCGATGAGCGCGCTGACCCCCGGCGGCGGCATGCCGCCCGGCACGACGGCTTCCTGCACGACGCGCGGTACGGACGTGCCGAGCCGCGACGGCCGCATCGACGATTGGAGCGAGGTCCGGGAGGTGACGCGCGTGCACGCGCAGGTCATCGCCCAGGCCTTCGCCTGCGGGCGCTCGCGCTGCGCGACGCTGCAGATCCTGAACGACTTCCCGAACTTCTATACGGACGTGCCTGGCGTCCGCACGTCGGGCATTCGCGCGCGCTACGGCGACACCTTCCGCTTCCACGAGAACCTCGTGCACGACTACTGGTCCGCGCGCGGCTCCGAGCAGGAGACGCTGCGCGTGGGCTACGCGACGGGGCAGCGCTGGGCCGCGGGGCACTTCGCCGCGGTGCTCGAAGAGCTCGAGGCCATGCCGGACCCCTTCGACCCGGCGGGGGGCTCGATCCTCGATAATACCGTGGTGTTCTGGCACAACGAGTTCGGCCACGACGGGCACGACCGGCAGGAGACGCGACACCCGACCGTCATCGCCGGCGGCGGTGGTCGCGTGCTCCGGCTGGGTCGCTACCTGCGGCTCCGGAACATCAACTCGAGCGAGCGCGTCCCGCACAACCGCCTGCTCGTGAGCCTCTGCCACGCGGTAGGCCTCACGGACATCGACCACTTCGGCGACCGCGACCTCGTGGACGACCCCGCCTACCGCGGCCCCCTCGCCCCCCTCATGGCCTGAGCGCCAGGGAGACCGCCAGGGGACGGACCGTACCAACGAAACCAACGCGCCACGAAAGCCTAAGGATTTCGTGGCGCGCCGTCCCGCCGCTCAGAGCGCATAGCTGGCACCGATGTTCATCGCGAACTGATTGGCGGTGACATCGAAGTCGCCCTCGCCCTCCTCGCTGAAGATCTGGTGCCGGCGCCAGCCGGCCTCGACGAAGACGCCGATGCGCTCGCGGATGATCCACTGGCCGCCGGCGAGCAGGCCGAGGTTGAAGCCGAGGCCCGTGTCGTTGGTGCCCGTGAACACCTCGTCTTCCGAAGCGATGCTGATGCCGAAGGGCACGAGCGCGTAGGCCTCGAAGTTGCTCCGGCCCACCTTCACCAGCCAGCCCGTCTTGAAGAAGACGTCGAAATCGAAGACCGGCTGGCGGTCCGTCGAGGGGTCGAGCTCGAACGACCGAAGCTCGAAGAGCCCGCCGATGGCGAAGTTGTCGTTGAGCGGCGCCTGATAGCGCACGCCGAGCCCCACGCTCGGATCGAGGTCGACGTCGCCGCCGGGATCGTAGCTGGCATCGCCGCCGAACCCGAGCAGCAGGTAGGCGTTGAGCTGCTGCTGCGGCTCGGCGCGCTGCTGCGCGGCGGCCGGGGCGACGGCGAGCAGGCCACCCGCCCACAGGAGCATGGCGAGCGCGCGGGTGACGATCGAGGTGTTGGGGATGCAGGCCTTCATGGCCTGCAAGGAGTGACGCACGTCGGTGGCCGGGTCATGTGACGGGATACGTCCTGTGCGTTTCCCCGCCGTCGGTCGTCGCAGCGGCGGGCGGATGACACGGTAGCGGGCTTCGTGGGGTGCATGCGCGCGACGCACGATTCGCGCACCCGGACGGCTCGTTGGGTCTAGCCTGAGCGCACGGCTGCGTCCGGTGCGGTACGCTCGCGCCTGGGAAGGGGGGAACATGCTCCTGAGCGACGTGGAGACCGTCGAGGGGATCGGTCCGGCGTATGGCGAGGCGCTGCGGGCGCGGGGGATCGGATGCCCCCTCGACCTTCGGCTCTCGGCCGCGAAGTGGCCTCAGCTCATCGCGGACGGCGTCCCGGAGACGCTCCTGGCGCGCTGGGTCCGCATGGCCGACCTCTTCCGGGTCGCGGGCATGACGGCCGACATGGCCGAGTGCCTCGTGGACGCGGGCATCCACAACGTGGAGAAGCTCTCGGAAGCCGGCCTCCGCACGCTCGAGACGGCCCAGCGCCGGGCCGTCGAAGCGCGGCGCATGCCCGCGGAGCTCTCGCGCTACGCGCTCGCGGACCTCATCCGGGAGGCCTGGCGCGCACGGAGCAGCGCCCTCGCGCACGGGTCGCTCGTCGATCCGACTGGCGCGCCCATCCCCGAGGCGGTCGTGGTGCTCGGCTTCCTGCGGGTGAAGCCGCGGGCGGCGGACGGGCGCTTCGTGCTGCCGAGCGTGCCCGTGCCCGACGCTCGCTACGCCGTCGAGCTCGGGACCACCCGTCTGATGCGCGGGAGGCTGCGCCTCGCCGCGGGCGCGCTGCACGCCATGGGCAAGATCACCGCCAATCCCGCGCGCGCTGGCACCGAGCGCGTGGTCCGCGAGGGTCGCGGCTTTCGCTTTCCACCGCCTGCCTCCGGCACCGCGCGGGAGACGATCGAGCGCGAGAGCGTCGAGGAGGGTCGCTTCTTCGTCTACCGGAAGACGCTGGCCAGCGGGATCGTCCGCCTCCTCGCGCTCGATCGGACGCTTCGAGGGACGCGCATGGTGCTGCACCGCATGGATGTCCCGCCGGAGGAGCTCGACGGCGAGCCTCTCGGCCGCGACAGCATCTTCCTCTTCACCGGCGGCAAGCTCTTGCGCCAGCCGCTGACGCGCCGGGAGTTCGAGGAGCAGCGCTTCCGGGGCACGCTCGGCTTCCAGCCGCCCGACGCGGGAGCGCACCCCGATGCCTGACGGGCTCTACTACTTCGAGGCGACGTCCGAGGCGTGCGAGCGCTGTCAGCTCCACGAGGGCTTCCACCCGACGGATGCGCTCGCCCACGACCTGTGTCGCTGCACGTCGACGGCGGTGAAGCTCGACGACACGAAGAAGAAGAAGGGCAAGGACTGCGTCGAGGTCTTCTTCAACATGAACGTCGACGACGGGACGACCATCGAGCGCTTCGAGAACCATCATGACGACGCGGGCTGCCACGGGGGGTTCGGCGACCACGACATCGAGCGCGAGTACACGTACACGGTCGACCCCGATGCCGAGCTGACGGACGACGGGCGCTTCGTGCTCGACTTCGAGGGGTGGTCGACGGACTTCCCGACGCAGGCCAGCGCGCGCTACAGCGTCCCGCGCTTCCACGAGTGCGAGTTCCTCGTCGCTGCCCAGCTGCAGGTGCTCACCATCACGGCCGTGGTCTTCGAGCGATGCACGCTCCCCGACGGGAGCTTCGACTACACCTTCCTGCGCGTCGTCGACGAGACGGTGACCTTCGTGCTGGGCGTCGAGGTCTTCGACCGCGCGTGCTGGGACTGCGGAAGCGAGCGGCCGCGTCCATCGCTCCCGCCCTGGCCCTGACGCCAAGGCGGAGCCTCGCGGCGGCAGCGGGTCTCGCGAGCGAGCGCGGCATCAGCGCAGTGGCCTACCGCATGCGGTCACGCTCGCAGGCGATCCACTCGCCGAGCAGCAGTCGCTCGTCCGGGCTCGGGCCGCCGCCCGGCGGCATGGCGTCGTTGTCGTCCGCAGCGCGCTGATAGATCGCCTCGAGGCGCTGGAGCACGGCGGCCTCGTCGTCGAAGTTCACGCCGGTCGGCGCGCCGGCCCGCGCCTCGAGGCCCTCGAGACCGCTGCCGTGGCAGCCGGTGCACCAGTTGCGGACGAAGGGCTCGCCGAAGGTCTCCCAGTCGAGGGTGCTTTCCTCGGGGCACACGCGCAGCGAGAACGTGCGGGGCTCGCCGCGCGGGCCCGCCGGACCGGCGCCCTCCGCGGCGCAGCCCACCGCCAGCAAGAGCATCAGCGCCCCGGTACGGCATACGGCAGGTGTACTAGCCATGGAAGGCCCGGAGCGGGACGGCGCCGGGGAACTCCACGGCCGAGTTCACGCCCGCCGCCTCGAGCACTCCGGCGACCAGGTTGGCGGTCTGGATGCGCGCGCCGCCCGCATCCTCTTCGCCCGTCGCCAGGTCGACGCGGACGCTCTTGAAGTCGCTCGTCGTGCGCCCGATGGTGCGGCCGCCGCGCACCCCCGAGCCGATCACCATCGCGCTCGCCACGGGCCAGTGGTCCTTCCCGCCGCTCGGGTTCAGGAGCGGCGTGCGGCCCATCTCGCTCACGACGAGCACCATCGTCTCGTCGCCGAGGCCGGCGTCCCGCAGGCCGGTCATCAAGCCGTTCAGAGAGGCGAAGAGAAGCTCGTGAAGGTTGTTCTGCTGCGCGTTGTTCTCGTGGGTGTCGAAGTTCCCGATCTCGACCATCACGGCCTGCGAGAAGTCCCGCCGGAGTGCCTCGATGCCGACGGCCAGCTGCGCCGCCGGGTCCGCCACCAGCGCCCGTTCGCCAAAGCCCGCCTCGCCGATGAACTGCCGGAGCTGGTCCGCCCGGCCTCGCGCCGCCACGAGCTCCTCGGCTCGCCGCGCCGCCGTCCGCCGGGCCGCCGCCGCGCGAAAGCGCGTCTCGCCGGAAGCCCGAAAGCTCTCGAGGAGCGTCGCCTCGCCCGCCGTGGGCACCACCAGCGGCGCGCCCATCAGGTCCGGGTAGGCCTGTGCCGGATCCGCCAGCGCCAGCAGCTGGTTGGTGAGCCCCACGCGGCCCGTGAGCGACTCGAGCTCGCCGGCGCGCGCCGTGCTGCCGAGCACCAGGTAGGGGATGGGCCGGTCCGCGCCGAGGCAGGCCGCCGTCATCGCGCCGACGTCCGGCGCGTCGTCCCGCGGGGTGCCCGTCAGCACACGCTTCTCGCAGTCGCGGTGCACGAAGCTGCGGACCTCGATGCCGTGCACGACCGCCGTCTGGTCGGCCCAACGCTCGAAGAAACGGCCCACGCTGGGGCGGCTCGGCGCCGTATGCACCTCGAGGTCGGCGAAGCGACGGACCACGCCCGGGGCGCCGTCGATGGTCGCCACGGCGGGCTTCGGGTCGATGCTGTAGGTCGTGTCCCAGCCGCCGCGCGCGTAGACGAGCACGAGGCGCTTCGGCGCGCGCTCCGACCCGCCGACGTCGGCCGAGACGGCACTCGCGCCCAGCCGTCCGAGGGCCGTGGCGCCAAGGGCCGCCGCACCGCCCTGGAGCAGCGCGCGGCGAGAAAGTGAGGGGCTCTTCCGATGCGTCATGGCTGCGTCCTCAGTAGGTGGCGAAGCGAAGGTCTTCGAGGAGGGCGGCGAGGGTGAGCCCCCACGCCCGCCGCGGGTCGCTGGACGCCCCGCGGAGGCCCGCGAAGAGCGTGGCCGCGGCGTCGATGGCCGGATCGTCCGGCGCGTGGCGCACGCCGTAGAGCCGCCGGTGAAGGACCACCAGCACGTCGCGTACCGTGGCGTCGTCGGCGGTGCTCAGGTCCGCGTCGGGGAAGAGCTGGCGCCGCTCTCCCGGCGCAGCGAAGTCGCCCATGACCACGTGGAACGCGGCGCGGCGAGCGAGCGTCTCCCGGACCAAGCTGCTCGTGGCCGTCGCGCTCCGGGCGGGCTGGGTCACGGCGAAGCCGTCGGTGCCGCCGGCGAGGACCTCGTAGCCGAGCACGGAGTCATCCATCAGGTCGATCACGCCGAGCGTCGGCCGCGCGTTGCCGAAGAGCGCGTCGACGTCGAGCAGCATCTGGTAGCCGGTCAGGTCTTCCACGGCGCGCGCGAGCTGCCGCGGGCGCGCCAGATGCAGCCCTTCGCTCCAGCCATCGACCTCGGCGTCCGCGCCTGCCAGGCGGAAGGCCGGCGAGAGCACCACCGCGCGAGCGAGGGCGCGCGCGTTCAGGTCGGCCGCCACGAAAACGTCGTGGAGCTGCTCGACCAGCGCCCGAGGGACGTCGTCCCGACGCACGCGAAGGAGGTACGCGGCGAAGTGCCGTGAGGCGCAGAGCGCGAAGCGCGGGTCGGTGGCGATCTCCTGGCCGAGCTCGGCGATGGAGGACGCCGGGCGGCCGAAGTAGGCGGGCTCCGCCGTGCGGCGCGGCGCGGCGTTCTCCGGGTCGAAGAGCGCGAAGGCCGTCGGATAGCTGAAGGTCGCGACGGCCGGTGCGCCCGAGCCGTAGGGCGCGAAGAACGCCGCCAGCGGGTCCAGGGACTGGTGGCAGTTCTGGCAGCTCTCCTGCTCCGCGATGGCGTTCTCGACGGCCGCGTCGTCACCGAGGTCCACGTCCGTGTCGATCTCCACGCTGCGGTCGAGGAAGTCGAAGCAGAGGAGTGCCCGGCTGACCATGTTCGCCCGGCCCCGGTTCCGGTTGAAGAACGTCGAGTCGTGGCGGTTGAAGAGCGAGTTGTCGCTCAGGATGCCGGCCACGTCGCGCCCGTCCGCCGGCCGCACCGCCTGCCACCCGCCGCGCGCCTCGTCGTAGGGCAGGCCCCACACCGTCGCGACGGTACGGTCCGCGAAGACGTAGTCGGCCGTGACGATCTCCCCGTAGCCGAGGTCCCGGTCGATGACGTCGACGATGAGCTCGAGGGGGCTGTCCGTGAGCGAGCGATTCAGGTCGAACTGGAGCACGTCGGCGAGCGGGCCGAGGGGCCGGAAGCCGAAGATCGGGCTGAAGCCGTCGAGGTTCATGCCGAAGACGTCGCCGTGCAGGTCGCGCATCGTATCGAGGAAGCGCGGGTCGTAGAGATAGCTCTCCACGAGCTCCACGTAGCGGCTCGGGTCGGCTTCGATGGCGTCGAGCTCGTCCAGCGTGGGCCGGGTGCCACGGAGCGCCATCGAGGCCCGGGTCAGGAGCGCGGCGGGGCCGAGCTCGTCGCGCAGCTCGCTCGGCGCGGGCTCGGCGGGCGTCGCGGCGTCGCCGCAGCCGAGCAGCGCCAGGACCACGAGGGTGGTTCGTCTCACGGCGTCTCCCCTTCCGTCGGCGGCTCGCCGAAGCAGAGCGCATAGGTGTCGCTCATCAGGTCCAGGCACGCCTGCGCCCGGGTGAAGATGCAGACGTTCGCGGCGTCCTCTTCCGCGGCGCAGCTGGGGTCCGGGCAATCGCCCCTCGCGCAGTCCACCTGGCAGCAGCGCTGGGCGACGTAGGCGTCCTCGCAGCCCCGGGTCTGCGCGCAGCCCACGAGCATTCGGAAGGCGCAGCCGATGCAGTCGCCGAAGTAGATCGTGGGCGGCGAGGCGTCCGCGCCGAGGCAGCCGAAGACGCACTCGATGTTCGTAGGCGTGAGCGGGCCGCAGGCGTCGACGCAGGCCCGGGTGTCCGCCGTGCAATAGGGCGCGCCATCGACCTCCGGGGGCGGCACAGGGCTGAAGCCGCACTGGGCCTCGCGTCCCGGGTCGGTGGTCACCGGCGGCTCCATTCCGTCACCCATGGGCGCGAAGGGAGGCAGGCTTCCCGGGAAACCGGCGTCCATGGCGACCATGGGCTCCGCGGCGTCACCGCACGCGGCGGCCACCAGGGTGAGGGCGAGCGGGAGCCCGCGTCGAAGATCCATCGTCTTTCTCCCCGAGCCCGAACGGGCTCCGGGAAGTGTACGCGCGGAGGGGCGCCTTTCTCCCTCCGGGCGCTCGAGCATCGTCGTCGCGGGGGCCACGACACCTTCATCGACGGTGGATCGGAAGAGTTCCTGAAGCCGTCGAGGGCCCGCGCTCAGCGCTGCGGCGCGACGGTGAGGCTCGTGGGCGTTCGCCCGCGCTCGCGCGCGACCTGGACGATGGCGTCGGCCTCTCGCCACCAGTCCTCGGCCTCTTCGCGGCTCCAGGGCGCGACGGGAAGCGCGCGGAGCGCGGCGGCGAGCGCACCGGCGTCCGGGTGCCGGTCGTCCGGATCCTTGGCGAGGCATCGGAGCACCAGCGCCTCGAGCTCCGGGCTCACCTGGGGTGACGTCTCGGAGAGCGGTGTCGGCGCGCTGTGCAGGTGGTGGCCGAAGACCTCGACGGTCGAGCCTCGGAACACGGGCTCACCCGTCAGCAGGAAGTGCGCGACGGCGCCGAGGGCGTAGAGGTCCGCGCGCGCATCCACCTCCTCGGGCCGCGCCAGTGCCTCCGGCGCCATGTAGAGCGGCGTACCCTGCACCGTGTCTGCCTGGCTCAGACCAACGTCGCCGCCCTGCACGTCCTTCACGAGCCCGAAGTCGAGCACCTTCACGACGTCGGGGACGCCGCCGCGGCGGCAGAGCACGAGGTTGTCGGGCTTCACGTCACGCTGCACGAGGCCGCGCCCGTGCGCCTCGGCGAGCGCGTCGGCCGCCTGCGTCAGCAGGTGCACCGTGCGGCTCTCCGGGAGCGGGCCGAGCTCCTCGACCAGCGCCTGAAGGGTGAGCCCTTCGAGGTACTCCATCACGTAGAAGAAGACGCCCTCGCGCGTCCGTCCGAAGTCGAAGATGGCGACGGTGTTCGGATGCGTGAGCCGCGTGGTCTCCTGCACCTCGCGCTCGAAGCGGGCGATGGCGCGGTCGCCGGCCTTCGCCCGCGGCAGCAGCTTCAGCGCCGCCGGTCGCCGGAGCATGCGGTGCCGCGCCTTGTAGACGACGCCCATGCCGCCCTCGCCGATCTTCTCTTCGAGCGTGTATTGCCCGAGCTCCTGGGCCGCCCGCACCTTCGCCTCGAGGCCGTAGACCACGTGGCTGATCACAGCGGCCACGAAGGCCGTCCCGACGGTGGTGAATACGCCCATGGCGGCCGGGAAGTCGGCGCCGTCGTTGCGGAACTCCTGGCCCGCGTAGGCCGGCGGGACCTCGACGACGATGCCCTCCCAGCCGCGCACGGCGAAGAAGGTCGCCGCGCTCCCGGCGCCGAGCGCCACGAGCGCGCTCAGCCACGGCGGGCTCGGGAGGAGCCCCGCACGAAGCAACACGACGAAGGTCACGAAGACGGGGATGAAGAGCGACAGGGCGCCGCCGACCCCTTCGATGGGCGGATAGACCGGCAGCACGGCGAGCACGCCCGTCGCCACGGCCACGCTTCCCAGCTCGACGGCCCGGCTCAGCCAGCGCGGGTGCGACCCCCGGCGCATCAGGAGCCAGCCACCGGCGTTGACGCCGAGGGCCACGAGGGAGGCCACCCGCGTGCTCGAGAAGAGGGGCTCGCCGGGCGCCGGCACGGACCAATCCGCCGCGAGCGCGAGCGCGAAGAAGAGCGCCGTGAAGCCCGCAAACGTCCGGACCCGGCTCTGCAGGTACGCGCGCGGATCTTCGAAGACCTCGGCCATCCCCGTCCTTGTACACGCCTATCCCCGGGCGCGGGGCGCGGTCCGCGCGTCGCGTCCCGTGCTAGTGGACCCACGGGGCCGAGAAGCGAACGCGCCGGGCCGCCCGAGCGAGACGCGGCCGCGCCGAGGACGCATGAAGGACGTCACGACCACTACCGAGCCCGAGGGTTGGCTCTTGAGCCCGGTGGCCATCCACCTCGTGTCGTGGGCGAAGAAGCAGGGCGTCGACGTGGCCGGCGCGCTCCGGGACGTCGGGCTGTCGTTCGACGATTTCGCGGGTCAACCCCGGCGCGTCAGCATCGCGTCCATGGAGCGCCTTCTGGCGGCGCTCGGTCGCCGGATGCCGGACGACGTCTTCGCCTTGCGCTCCGGGGCAGCCACGCCCCACGCCCTCATCCCTTTGCTCGGGCCGCTGATGACGGCTTCCTCGAGCCTGGAGGAGGCCTTCGACGCGCTCGGTCGCTACTACGCGGTCGCCTCGGACACCTTTCACGTGGACGTGAAGCGGACGGGCGCGTCGCTCCGGGTCGTTAGCACCTGGCGGCTACGCACGGACGCGGTGAGGCGCTACGCGGCGGAGTCCACGGCGGCGCACTGGGTGGCCTTCGCCGCGGCGATCTGCGTCGAGGCGCCCCGCCTCGTGGAGGTTCGCTTCCCCTTCGCCGCACCCTCCGCCTCCGCCCAGCGAGCCCACCGCGACTTCTTCGGCGTGCAGCCCTCCTACGGGCCCGGCCGGGTGCTCGACCTCGGCTGGGCGCTCGGTACCGACACGCGGCTGAGCACGCAGGACGCGACGCTGGTCGGCCTCCTTCGCGAGCCCCTCGAGCGCGAACGGTCCGGAACCGGCCTCGGCGCTCGCGTGCGCCGCATGCTCATGGCGGCACCTCAACCGGCCACGCTCGGCGCCGAGGCGCTGGCGGCGGAACTCGGCGTGTCGGTCCGCACCCTGTCCCGGCAGCTGGCCTCGGAAGGAACGAGCTTCGGCGCCCTGGCCCGAGAGGTGCTCGAGCGTCGGGCCAAGGCGCAGCTTTCCGTCGCCGGGCGCAAGGTGAGCGAGGTCGCGCTCGAGCTGGGCTACGCGAGCCGGAGCTCCTTCGACCGAGCCTTCCTTCGGTGGACGGGACGGACGCCGGTGCGCTGGCGCCGGGAAACGCACCCGGTCGGCGATGGCCGCGATTGATGTCGCCTTGGCCGAACGTGACGTCTCGGCGGGTGCCGGGAACGGGTAGACCCCCAGCATGCAAGCATTGCGGGGCGCATACGCCGGGCTGCTCGTCTCGGCGGCGTTGATCTTGGGGGGCTGCGACCGAGGCTCCGAAGCGGAGGCCGCGCCGACGGCCGGGCCGCCCCCGAGCTGGTTGAGCCCCACCGTGGCGGTGGTGTTCTTCGACGAGGGAAGCGGACGCGAGGTCCCGGGGAGCTGGGCGGGCGTCGATGCCGCGCTGCGCGCTCAGCCGGGCTTCCAGCGGAACCTGCTCTTCGGCGCGCAGCAATCCGAGCATCCCTACGTGAGCTTCGTCGTGTGGGACGACGCGGAGGCGCTCGCCTCCGCGCTCGCGGCGCCGACGGTGCGCGAGAAGCTGGTCGCCGACGTCGCCGCAGGCACCTACGAACGGGCCGAGCACCGCGGCGACGTCAGCGAAGCGGGAGCCGCCGTCACCATCGTGCCCATCACGGGATCCGTCGGCGACATGGAAGAGAAGTTCCGGCAGGCGAGCGCGTGGTTCGCTCGGCGCGAGGGCTTCCTCGGGGCCTTGCTCTTGCGGCGCGTCGCCGGCGCGACGGCGCCCTACGTGCTCGTGGCGCGTTGGAGCTCCGCCGACGCCTTCGCAGGCGTGACCGCGGACCGTGACTTCCCGCTGCACACCAGCGGCGTCGAGGGCATTCTCGGTACCTACGTGCCCGTCACGCCTTAGCCGGCCCTCCCGCGCCGCCCCTGCCCGCGCCAGCGCCCGTGTCGCGGGGCTCGATCGCTTCGTGAGCGTCGCTCAGCCGCCGCGGTAGAGCCCCTCCGCGTAGGCCGGGCCGTAGTGCGCCTCGAGCTGCCGCAGGCTCGCCTCGGGCGCTTCGATGGCTTTCACGATCTCGGCCCGGCTGGGCATCACCCCCGGCGTCCAGGCGTCGTGCTCCCACAGGCCGCTCCGCATCCACGCCTTGGCGCAATGGTAGAAGAGCGTCTCGATCTCGACCTCGAGCGCGAGCCTCGGCCGGTGCCCCTTCACCACGAGGGCGTCGAAGTAGTCGCCGTCCCGCACGATGCGCGCCGTGCCGTGGATGCGGAGCGTGTCGCTGCGCCCGGGAATGACGAAGAGCAGGCCCACGTGTGGGTTTTCGAGCACGTGGTGGAATCCGTCGGCGCGCTTGTTCCCCGGCCGGTCCGGGATCGCGAGGTGCGTGTCGTCGATGACGTGCACGAAGCCCGCGGGGTCGCCCTTCGGCGACACGGCGCAGCGCCCCTGCGCGTCGGAGGTCGCGACGAGGCAGAAGGGAGCGTGCGCGAGCCAGCGCCGGTCCATCGCGTGCAGGGCGTGGCGGTCCTTGTTGGCGGCGCGCTCGCTCGGCGCACCGAGGATGGCGCGGAGCTCGGCGGCGTCCGTGACGACGTGGTCCGAAGGCATGCCCAAGCCCTAGCAGACGCGGCCCCGGACCACCCCTGGCAGTGCGCATCAATATTCGATATACAGAATATATGGAGCTGGACGAGCTTTCTCGGTTGCTGCGGGCGCTTGGCGATCCCACGCGGCTGCGCATCCTTCACCTCCTCTGGCGCCGGCAGGAGGTGCCCTGGCCAGCCGGCGCGATCGTGGATGCGCTCGAGCTACCCCAACCGACGGTGAGTCGGCACCTCGGCCTACTTCACGAGGCAGGCCTGGTTGAGCGCGCGGCGCAGGGCACGCATCGGCTCTACGCGCTGGCGGCGACCCAGCCGCCGGCGCACGCGGCGCTGCTCGCGGCGCTCGAGGCCTTCGTCGCGGCGTCCCCGGAGGCGCGGGAGGACGTCGCGCGGTTGACCCCGCGCAAGAAACATGAAACTAGTAAGTTGGATATGCGGCCGGAGAGGGACGAAGCACGTACGACGCACGCCTTTCGGGCGTTGGCGCACCCGCTCCGCCGGCGCGTGCTCGACGCCGTCGCCGCGCGGCCGGGGGTGAGCGTTGCCGAGGTCGCGTCCGGCTTCGCCGAGAGCCGGGTCGCGGTCAGCAAGCACCTGGCGGTGCTCGAGCGTGCCGGGCTCGTGCACTCCCGGCGCCGCGGCCGGGAGCGCCGGCTCTACGCGGATCCGATGCCGCTCCAGCTCGCCTACGACCGCTGGACGAATCGCTTCACCGCGGCGCTGGGCACGATGATGGCCGACGTGAAGCACGCGGCCGAAGGGAGAGCGTGATGCGCGAGGTCGACGAGCCGGCAGTGGTGCACGAGGTGGTGATCGAGGCCCCCATCGATCGGGTGTGGGCCGAGGTCACGAAGACCCACGAGGTGCAGAAGGCCATGTTCGACATGCGCATGGACGCGCGCCTCGAGGTCGGGGCGCCCTTTCGGATGCGCAGCCGCGACGGCAAGTACACGGGCGTGGTGGGCGAGATCCTGGAGGTGGACCCGCCGCACCGGCTCGCCTTCACCTTCAAGTTCACGCTGCACGATGACCCCGCGTGCCGCGTGACCTACGAGCTCGAAGAAGCGGAGGGCGGGACGCGTTTCCGGATGACCTCCGACCGGCTCCCGCTCGGCACCAAGACCGCCAAGCAGATGACCCAGGGCGGGCAGCTCATCGTCGACACGCTCAAAGCGGTCTGCGAGACGGGCCGGCCGTCCTTCAAGGTGCGGACGCTCTACGCCATCTTCGCTCTGACGGCGCCCTTCACGCCGAAGCGCTGTCTGTCGACGAACTGGCCCTGAATGGGGACGTTTGCCCTCGGGGCCGCTATCCTCGGGTCGTGCCAACCCTCGAGGAGGTCGACGCGCTGCGGGGCGAGGACCGTGCGGCCGCGCTCCGCGCGTACGCGGACGTCCAGGAGCAGATCGGCACCGAGGATCGCGAGCGCATCCTCTGGATCGCGGACCAGTCGGCGCCGGGGCCACCCGCGGAGCTCGACCCGCTCTTCGAGCGTGTGCTCGCCCGGGCAGGTGACCCCGAGCTGATCCGCGCCGCGCACCACGCGCGGGCGCTCATCGCCTGGTTCGAGGGCCGCGCCGAGGCGGCGGAGGCCGGCTGGGCTGCGGCCATGCAGCTGACGGCCTCGGGTCGCGACCGCTCGTGGATTCGCTCCTGTTTGAACCTCGGCATGGCGCTCCTGGCCCGCGGTTGCCTCTTCGAGCCGGTCGTGCTCACGGGCATGGGCGCCCGGGCGGCGGCGAGGGCGAAGCAGCCCTACCTCGAGGCCTACGCGGCCTTCGTGCGCGCGGCGCTGCTCCTGGGCATCGACGACCTGCCGCGCGCCGAAAGCGAGGCAGCCCGGGCGCGGCTCGCCGCGGCGAAGGTGGACGACCCCGGCGAGCTCCGCGTCCTCGAGTACCTGCGCTTCGACCTCGGCGTCGGACAGCTCCGCGCTCGCCGCGAGCTCCGAGCGGCCCTGGCGGAGCTCGAGCGCCAGCGCGCGTGGCTCGACGCCTATGGCGAGGCGGAGCCCGTGGTGCTCGCCGAGGTCGAGGGCCGGCAGCTCGCGGTCCGCTACGAGCTCGAGCCCGAGTCACGGGCGGCGATCGTCGATACGCTTCAGCGGCTCCCCGAGACCTACGCGCTCGGGCCGGCGTGGGCCGGAGACGGGCGTCGTGACGCCTGGGCGCTGGCCATCCGCCATGCGGTGGAGAGCGGCGACGCCTGCGCCGCGGGGCGCGAGGCGCGAGCCCTGATGGACGACCTTCGCTCCGAGGCGAGAGCGTCCCGGCGTGTGCGGCGCGCCATGGGCCTCGGCCAGCTCTTGGCCGGCCTCGGTCCCCAGGCCGACGAGCTCGCGCACGAGGCGCTCGCGCTCGCCTCGGAGGCCTGTCTCGCGCGCATTCAGGCCGCCGAACGTGCGACGCACGACATCCCCGCGCTCGCCGAGGCGACGCCGGACGACTGGCAGATCCTCGCCGACTTCCGTCGCCGGCTCCGGGATGAGCAGGCCGCCGTGCTCGCCACGGTGGCCGAGGTGCTTCAGCCCGGCGCGCCGGCCTTCGAGCTCCTGGTGCGCGACGACATGATCTGCATCTGCGCGTGGTGCTCGCGCGTGCGCACGGCATCGGATGCGTGGCTGCCCGTCGCCCACTTCGTCCCGGCGACGGGCGCCATCGCGGTCACGCACGGCATGTGCGAGGCCTGCATGGAGACCCACTTCGCGAAGTGATGGCGGGTCTCCGCCAGCTCAGCTGGCCTTCTTGTACTGCTCGGCCTTGAACTCGATCTTCACGGCGTTGCCGTCGAGGCTCACCTCGACCTCTTCGCCGTAGTACTGGCCGATGCCCTTCGCGAGGCCGGGCATGAGTGCCACGAGGCCGCGCGACGAGTCGTAGTTCATGACCAGGCGCGCCGGGTCCGAGTCGTCGTAGGTGAAGCGCGGCGGGCGCGCGTTCGCCATCGTCGACGTGATGGTGACGTGGATGCCGTCGAGGCTGAGCAGGAACTCCCGCGCGTTCGACGCCTTCTGGAAGTAGGAGTCGTAGATGGACGGCGCGTAGGTCGTCGACCAGTGGATGCCGAAGGCCTCCATGGCGGCCTCGGCGCTGATGCCGAGCACCTCGGCCGTCGTGCCGATCATCTTGACGGCGTCGCCGTCCGGGACGTCCTCGGAGGACGCGAACTCACGGTCGGCGTCGTGGCCGGCCTTCGTGAGGATCTCCTCCCACTTCTCGTCGCCGTGGTTGTCGCGTACCAGCTCTTCGAGGCAACGGACGATCGTACCCTTCATGTCGTGCTCACCCTTCTCCCCGGCGGGTTGTTCGACGCCGCGGTGGGCAGGCGAAACGTCTAGGGCGCGGAAGCCTGAATCCCCGCGAGGAAACGACGGCCGGGCGTCCGAAGGGGCATTCATCGGAGGCCCCAGCCGTCGTTCCAGCCACCCGGGGGCGGGTGCTTGGGAAAGGGTCACCGTGAGCGAGGCAAACGTCAGCGCAGAAGGCACTGCACCGAACGGGCAGAGCGACCATCATGAGGATCGGCGCGTGGCCGAGCTCGAGGCCCGCGTGGCCGAGCTCGAGACCCGCGCCCTCGACGCCGAGTGGGAGCACGGGCTTCTCCGGGCGCAGATTCGGGGCTCGCACGTGCCCATGGCGCGCTTTGGTGAGGACCGCCATTTCCTCGAGGCCAACCCTGGCTTCGAAGCCCTCGTCGAGCGGCTCGAGCTGCTCCCCGCGGGCGCAGAGCTCGTCGGCCAGAGCGCCGCGATTCTGAACGGCGCGACGCACGACTGGCCGGCCGTTCTGGGGGACCACGCTCAGCTGCCGGCCAAGGCCACGCTCGTCTTCGGGACGTCGACGCTCGAGGCGGTGTGGGACGCCATCCGCTGCAAGCGCGGCAACGTCGTCGGCTACCAGTGCGGCTGTGAAGCCGTCTCGCAGCGCGTGCATCTCGAGGCCGAGCGCATGGCCCAGCGCGAGCGTGACCGCGACAAGCAGAAGAAGGACCAGCGCCGGGCGCGCGCCATTCGCCGCGCGGTCGAGGCCGCGCGAAAGGGCGACCTCACCGTGGAGGTCCCCGTGAAGGGCGAGGACGTGCTCGCTGAGCTGGCGAAGGACGTGGGCGGGCTCGTCGAGGACTTCCGCGCGTCGGTGATGCAGATCGGCGAAGGCTCCAAGAGCCTGGCCGCCCAGAGCGGTGAGCTCTCGTCGGTGAGCACGAATCTCGCCTCGAACGCCTCGGCGACCACCGAGCAGGCCGTCGTGGTCAGCGCGTCGGCGGACCAGGTGTCCAGCTCGGTACAGACCGTCGCCGCGGGCATCGAAGAGATGAGCGCGTCGGTGAAGGAGATCGCGAAGAACGCTCAAGACGCCGCCTCCGTGGCGACGGAGGGCGTCGAGGTCGCGCGCTCCACCAACGCGGCCGTGGCCAAGCTCGGGGAGAGCTCCGCCGAGATCGGCAAGGTGGTGAAGGTGATCACCTCCATCGCCCAGCAGACGAATCTCCTCGCGCTCACCGCGACCATCGAGGCCGCGCGCGCCGGAGCGGCGGGCAAGGGCTTCGCCGTCGTCGCCTCCGAGGACAAGGAGCTGGCCAAGGAGACGGCCAAGGCGACCGAGGACATCTCACAGAAGATCGAGGCGATTCAGGGCGACACGACGAGCGCCGTCGACGCCATCGATCGCATCAGCCGCATCATCGGTCAGGTGAACGAGATCCAGGGCACCATCGCCATGTCCGTCGACGAGCAGCGCTCCACGACGAACGAGATCAGCCGCTCGCTGAACGAAGCCGTCACGAGCACGCGCGACATCGCCGACAACATCAGCGGCGTGGCCGAGGCCGCGCGCGGCACGAAGGACGGCGCCGGCAAGACGCGCTCCACGGCCGAGAGCTTCGCGGACCTCGCGCAGGAGCTCGACACGCTCATCGCGCGCTTCACCGTGTGAGGCCGCCGAGCCTCAGCGGCTGATCATCACGCGCTCGAGCGTCACGCGGTCGATGGCCTGAATGCCCGTGGGGTTCCGGTTCACGACCAGAGCCACGTCCCCGCCGGGGAGCATGGCCACGTCGAAGGGCGTCGTGACGATCGGGCCGCGACCGATGGTGTCGCCGGCCACCACGCGGCGAACCCGGGTCTCCCGGTCGACGGCCACGACGCCCTGGCGTGCCGCGAGCCAGATCTCGTTCGCGTCGGCGTCGAGGCCTTGGAAGCTGCCGAGGCGCGTGCCACCTCCGTCGCTCACGTCCACGCGGTCACCGTCGTCCGGGGCCACGGTAAGCGCCGACTGGGCGTCGCCGAGGACCACCTCGGTGCCCGACCAGGCGAGGCCTCCGGGTAGGAAGCCGAAGGGAAGCGGCCCCTCGCCGCGGCTCGCGGTGCTGCCGTCATCGAGGCGTCCGGCCGCCACGTCCCACACCCGGACGATGGAGGGTCGGTGCGCGATTATGAGGCGCCGTCCGACGGTGTCCACGTCGATGCCGACGTGCGCGAAGACGGTGACCACGGGGGGTGGAATGTCGATGCGTCCGATGTCGCCACCGGGCGTGTCCGGGTCCAGCACCGCCACCTGCCCGCCGAGGTCGCGCACGTAGAGCTCGCCGCCGACGGGGTCGTAGGCGAGGCCCACGGGCTCGCCGAGCTCCTCGGACCGGCTGATCTCCCGGCGATCCCCGTTGGCGAGGTCGACCTCGAAGACGGCGTCGAGCGCGTCGTCCGCGCCGAAGAGCCGGTCGCCGCCGAGGGCGAGGGCGGTCGGCGCCTCGAAGGCGGGGCCGTCGCCGAAGCTCGCCAGGAAGACGGGGATCGCCTCGCCGCCCGTCCGCGGCTGCCGCCAGATGGTCTCGGTCACGGTCGTACCGATGAAGACGAGCTCGCCCGCCGCCTCGTCGATGTCGAAGGCGCGGATGAAGCCGAACTCCAGGCCAACCTCCAGGCGGGTCCGGTCGCCCGTCACGAGGTCGACGACCACCCCGGTGCTGCCGCCGCCCTCGGCGACGACGAGCTCGTTCGCGGACACGTCCCCGCTCAGGGACAGGGGGGAGCCCAGCGCGGGTGCCGTGCCGCGGGAAGAGGCGCACAGCGGGTCGAAGACGCCGGTGGGGGGGTCCAGGGTACGAAGGGAGCGTGTCGTGAAGTCGTAGAAGACGAGAAGGGCCTGCGTCGGGTCCCAGGTGAAGAGGCCGATGTTGACGAGGCCCTCGACCACGGTGCGGTCGCCCGTGATCAGGTCGACGGCCAACATGCGCTGGCTGAACCCGTTGAAGGTCCCGATGAAGGCGGTGCGTTCTCCGTCGAGCGCGATGCGTCGGATGCCCGAGATGGGCGGCCCCGAGCCGCGCGTGGGACCGCTGATCTCCTCGCGCACGCCGGTCGTGGGGTCGACGCGGATCAGCTGGCCCCCGCGGAGCGAGCCGATGAGCAGGGCGTCCTCGTCGGCCTCCCAGGCGAGGGCGAAGGGCTCGAAGACGCGTGGCCCCGGCCCGCTCGGCAGCGCGCGCGTGCGCCCCGTGGCGAGGTCGACGACCTGCACGATGCCGCTCGTGCTGTCGGCGACGAAGGCCACGTCGTCCACCGGGTCGACGACGATGTCCGAGGCGGTGAGGCTCGGGATCGTGGTGCGGCGGACCTCCACGGAGGGGCCCGTCGTAAGCGCCCCGTCGATGGTCTCAGCCACCGCCTCGAGGCGCGTGGTCTCGCCGTCGGGGCCCAGCGGCACGAGCGCCGACCAGGTGGCGAAGCCGTCGTCGCTCGTCGCCTCCACGCCCGCCACGCGCACCGCGACGACGTCGTCCGGGCTCTCCGTGGTGCCGCGCACCGTCAGCGTCGGCTCGTTGGTCTGCGAGCTCGGCGGCGGGAACACGATGGCGAGGTTCACCTCGCCCGGGTTCCGGTAGCTCAGCCCTTCGCTGCACTCGCTGACGTTGCCGGCCAGGTCCGTGGCGCGCGCGCTCACGGTGGACGTCACGTCCGGGGGCAGCTCGACCTCGATGCGGAAGGTGCCGTCGGCCTCGGCGACGCCTTCGGCCAGCGGCTCCTCGCAGTCCTCGCCGAGGAAGATCGTGATGCGCGCGCCGGCTTCGGTCGCTCCGAGCACGTCGGGCCGCGGCTCCTCGGCCGGTGACACCGGGTCGGTCCCCGTGAGCTGGGGCGGGTCCGGCGCCGTGCTGTCCTCCACGTAGGTGGCGGAGGTCGTGCTGCAGGGGCTCGCGTCCTCCCCGGGGAGCGTGGCGCGCGCCCAGAAGGTCGTCGTGGAGTCGTCGGGGACGCCGACGGGGATCTCGAGCTCGCCGCTCTCCGACACCCCGGTCCCGACGGGGTCGTCACTGCAATCCGGAGCGCGATGAATCGTGACCGTGGCCGCCGGCTCGGCCCGAACCAGCACGAGCGGGAGGTTCTCGTTCGCTGGGCTCTCGGGCCGCGTCCCTTCGACGGTGGGCTCGGGCGTGACGCCCACCCCACCGTCCGCGATGGGTCCGACGTCACCGCCGGCAATCACCACCCGCTGACACCCGGCGGCGAACATCGCCACCAGGACCCCGGCTACCGCCGCGTTCCGCATGAGCTACCTCGTGGTCCACGAGTACCACGGAGGACACGGCGCGATCACCGGGGTCCGGCGTCGAGCTACTCGGCGGGCGCGACGGTGACGCGGATGATGTTGCCGGTGGCCGGGTACGCCCAGACGCCGTCCGGGACCTGGCGCACGAGGCCGTTGCCTTCCGCCTCGCCCATGTTCGGGCCGCCCTGGCCGCCCGGTCCACCGAAGAAGGGCGGGCGCGCCTGCATGGAGCCGGCGGCACCGGCCTGGTTCTGCTCCGTGCCCGCGTCCCATACGGCGAGCGCGCCAGCGATGTCGGCGTTGATGTCCTCGACGGAGCGCAGGCTGCCCTCGTCGTCGAGGAGCGCGATGCCGTCGCGGCCAAACGCGAGGAAGAGGTCGTTCGAGGGAATGACCATCGTCGCGAGGCTCAGGAAGCGGCCCTCCATGGTCGGGATCACCGAGAAGGTGTAGCCGTCGCCGGGCTCCGCCGGACCGGGGCCCTCGGCGGTGTTCGGGACGGCTTCCACGCCGGCCTGGTCGACGGCCGCCGCGCCCTCGAGCTCGGCGACGATCGTGTCGACGGAGCCGTCCTCGGCGAGCGCCTGGAGGCCGGCCGAGGCGGGCATGCCCGGCGTGAAGAAGTCGATGGCGTCGCTGTGGAGCGCCCAGGCGACGGGCGTGAGGCCGGGGAAGCCCTCGCCGTTCGACTGCACGCGGATGACGTAGGCGCCCTCGATGTCCTCGACGGTGACGCTGAGCAGACCGGACGTCGCGAGGTCCGCGAGGGCGTTCGTGGTGCCCGTGGTGCGGTCGTAGAGACGCACCACGCCGCCCTCGTCGGCGCCCGTGTTGGGCGTGCCCTGCCGCGGCGCCTGGTTCGGACCCACGCCGGGGATCTCGTCGACCTCGGTGCCGGCGTCGTAGATGCGTAGCAGCGACATCACGTCGGCCTGCACGTCTGCAGCGGCGCGCGGCATGCCGGCGTCGTCGAGGAGCGCGATGCCGGCGGGCGGCGTCGACCAGAAGGCGTCGTTCGTCTGCACGACCATGGCCGCGAAGCTGATGAGCGGCGCGGCGGCGGTGGGCGTGACGTCGAAGGAGAGCGAGTCGCCGCCCATGACGGGCCCGCCGGCGCTCGCCGCGTTCGCGCTCACGCCTTCCACCGCGTCGAGCTCGGCGGCCCAGGCCGCGCCGCCGCCATCCTCGGCGAGGATCTCGAGCCCTGGGGAGGCGGCCGCGTCGAGCGCGAAGAACTGCACGGCGTCGCCGTGGAGCGCGTAGACGATGTCGGCGAAGGGCGTCAGCAACGTGCCCGAGGTCGGGGCCGTGTTGGTGACCTCGAAGGTGTAGGTGCCGCCGGCCTCGGTGACCTCGACGCCGACGAAGGCCGCGGGCGTGGGAAGGGCATGCGTCGGGGCCGCGTGCGGGCGAACGACGCCCTCGGCGCCACCGACGTCCATGCCGCTCTGCCGCGGCGCCTGGTTGGGGCCGGAGCCCGGGGCCTCGTTCGCCTCGGAGCCGACGTCCCAGAGCGAGACGAGGTCCGTCACGTCACGCGCGGGGAGCGCGTTCCCGTCGCCGTCGAAGAGGGGGATGCCGGCCTCGTCCGGCGAGAGGAAGACGTCGTTCGACTGCACGAACATCGTCGCGAAATGCAGCGCGTCACCGGCCTCGGCCTCGACGGTGGCCTCGTAGAAGCTGCCCGGGAACGCGGGGCCCGCCTCACCGCCGTTGTCCGGCATGGAGAAGACCACCGCGCCCTCGATGGCGGCGCCGAGCGCGCCAGCGCTGCCGTCCTCGGCAATGGCGACGAGTCCCTCGCCGCGGTCGACCGCGTCCACGGTGAAGAGCGGCGCGGCTTCGTCGGTGGCCAGGACCACTCCCGGAGAGACGGGGCCCGGGATCGGCCCCGCGCCGGAGACGTTCTCGATGCGGAGTACGAAGCGCGTCGGCCCGCCCGGGTCCATGTCCTCCGGCAGGTCGGGCTCCATGTCCGGCATGGCGTCGCCCATGTCCATCGCCATGTCGGGGTCGGTCGTGCCGGTGCCGCCGTCGTCGTCACCGCATCCGCCGAGGACCAGTCCGCTCAACGCTCCTGCGATGAGCAACCGCTTACGCCATACGTTCGTCATGTGCTCTCTCCCCGTAGCTAAGTGCGTCGCCAACGAGGCGACGGAGGGCTGCGCCCAATGGGGGAAGCTATGCGGCGTGATCGCGAGCGTTACGTCGGCTCGAACGCTTTTTCTCGTTCGTTCAAACGAAAAGAATGAGCCATTGCCGTGCCCTCAACGGCTCGAAGTGGCGCGACCATCGACCCGAGTTTCCACTGCCGCGGCGCACCGAACGTTCTCATGCTCAGCGGTGGGGCAGCGTGGAGCGGCGGTCGAAGCGGGTGCGGATGTCCTCGACGAGCGTCTCTGGAAGCACGCCCTCCTGCTGGAAGGCGCGCATGTGGAGAATGGGCTCGCCGCCGAGGTCCGCGGCCGTGCGGCCGGCGATGCGCTCGACGTACTTCTTGGGCTCGAAGGGCGCGAGGTCGACGCCCTCCACCACCTCGATGCGGCGGCAGAGGTCGAGGAGCGCCGTCAGCGAGTTCATTTTCATGTAGGGGCAGGTCGCGCAGCCGCCGGCGGTGCTGCAGCCCTCGCCGCCCTTCACGCCGGGCACGATGGGGAGGCTCGCGTCACCGGTCATGCTCACGGCTTCTTCGGCGACGGGGAAGACGATCTCCGCGTCGAAGCGCGCCCCACCCTCGCGAAGCACGCGCTGCACGTTCTTCACGATGGGCGTGATCATCCCGGCCTCGGTCCCGAGCACGAAGCGGAGCGTGTCCGTGCCGCCGGCCGCGACCGCTTCGCTCACCTTGCGCTCGATGAAGGCGAGGATGTTCGACGTGGAGCCGACCACGCCGCGGTCGTTTTGCTGCGCCTCGAGCCCGAGCGCGAACATCTCGCCGGGCACCTCCAGGTGGGCCGTGACGAAGGCGTCGGCGTAGTGCTCGTTCACCAGCTGCACGACCTCGTCGCCGAACATGTGGTGCACGATGCAGGTGCCCTGCTCGAAGTAGCGGAAGCGCTCGAGGAGCCGCGCGATGCTCTTCCGGTCGTGCGCCGGATGCACCGCGCGAATGGCCGCGTCGTCGAGGGTCGCGAGGCCTTCGAAGCGCGCCCGGAGATTCGCGCCCATGTAGGTGTCCGGCCCGAAGAAGATCGCCACGTCGGGCTCCTGCGCAGCCGCCTGGAGCACGGTCTGCACCACGTTCGAGCTGGTGCAGGTGATCGTCGGGACCAGGTGGTGCGCCTTGGCCTTCGTGACGAGCGACGTGTTGATGTAGACGACGTGAAGCGCCTTGTCCGTGCGCTGCGCTTCCGTGAGGTAGGCGCCGTAGGCGCGCGCCTCCGCGGACTCGGCGAGAGAACAGCCGATGGGGTCCGCCGCGACGCGGTAAACGGGCACCTCGGCGTGGCCCGCCGCGTCCAGCATCGCCCGCGCGTTCTCGCTCATGAAGTCCACGCCGAGCACGACGACGGTGCGCACGCCGGCATCCACCATCTTCACGCCCCGGTCGGCCATGAGCAGCGAGTCGCTCACGCCGATGTGCTCCCACTCGCAGCTCGCGAGCACGCCCTGGAGCTCCGGGTCCATGTAGTAATGCGCGACCACGCCGATGTGCCTCTCGCGGAGCAGTGCGTCGAGCTCACGCACCACGGCGAGGTCCGGCGTCAGGAAGGTCTTCTGCGCCTCAGCGAAGCTCCCGCGCGCGTACAAGCCGTCGGGCGTGATGCGGAGGGAGGGGAAGACGGGCAGGCCGTTCATGCGCGGGAGCATAGGGCTCCCGGGTCCCCCGCGGGAGCCGCCCGCCGTCACGACGCCGGCCGTCGCCTCATGCCCCGCGCGGCGCTACATGCCCCACGTGCTCGACACGTCCGTCTACGTGCACTTTCCCTGGTGCGCGAAGAAGTGTCCTTACTGCGACTTCGCGACGCGGAAGCGGCCGGCGGAGGCCATCCCGCACGAGGCCTACGCGGACGCGCTGCTGCGCGAGCTCGTGCTGCGTGGGGATCTCCGCGGCAGGCGCCTCGTGAGCGTATTCTTCGGCGGCGGCACGCCCTCGCTCTGGGCTGCCGAGGCGCTGGGCCGCGTCCTGGCGGGCATCCGGGGCGCCTTCGAGCACGAGGCGCCGGAGCTCGAGGTCACGGCCGAGTGCAATCCCCAGAGCCTCACCGCGGAGAAGGCGCGGGGCTTCGCCGCCGCCGGGGTCAACCGCTTGAGCGTCGGGGTGCAGTCGCTGCGCGACGACCAGCTCCGCTTCCTCGGTCGCCTCCACGACCGGGAGGGGGCGCTGAGGGCGCTTTCCGACGCCGCGGCCGCCGTGCCTCGCGTCAGCGCCGACCTGATGTTCGGCATGCCCAAGCAACACGCCATGGACGCCGAAATCGAGGCCGTGCTGGCGACGGGCGTCGAGCACGTGAGCGCCTATTCGCTCACCATCGAGCCCGGCACCCAGTTCGGCGAGCTGAGTCGGCTGGGGCGCCTCGAGGTGGCCCCCGACGACGACGTCGCGCGCATGTTCCAGGCCGCCGAGGCGCGCTTCGCGGAGGACGGCTTCGCCCACTACGAGGTGTCCAACTACGCCCGCGCGGGCGCCGAGGCGCGGCACAACCAGCATTACTGGCGCGGTGGCGACTACCTGGCGCTCGGGGCCGCGGCGGTCGGTTGCCTCGGGGAGGGAGCGGCCGCGCGCCGATACCGCAACGTGAAGGATGGCGACGCCTACCTCGAGGCCGTGGGCGGGGCCGCGTCGGCCGCCGACGTCGAGGGCTGGCGGGAGACGCTCGGCCCGGAGGAGCGGATCCAAGAGGCGCTCATGCTCGGTCTTCGCACGACGGAGGGCGTCGACCTCGGGGCGCTCGAGGCCCGGCTCGGCTGCGATCCGCTGACCGGGCGCGAGGCGGCCGTGGAGCGCGCCCTCGCGACCGGCGAGCTCGTGCGCGAGGGAGGTCGGCTCATCGCCCCCCGCGCGCAGTGGCTCCATCTGGACGGCATCACCGCCCGGCTCTTCTGAAGACGCCTCGGGCTCTTCCGCCAGGGCGTGGGTCGTAGCACCCTCCGGAGCTGAATAGGCACACCGTGGCGCCGTCCACACTGCCGCGCCGTCCAAGAGGTCCCCATGCTCCGCTCTCGCTCCTTCGCCCTCTCCGCATTCGCCGCCGTGTCGCTCCTGGCGGTCTCCTCTCCCGCCGAAGCGAAGCGCTGCGTCGGCGTGACCATGCCGGACGAGATCACCGTCGAAGGCGAGACGCTCCGCCTCAACGGCATGGGCGTCCGCGAGGCGACCATCTTCAACGTGAACGTCTACGTGGCGGGGCTGTACGTGCCGGAGGTGAGCACCGATGGGGCGGCGATCCTCGCGAGCGAAGGCACCAAGCGCCTCGTGCTCCGCTTCGTTCGCGACGTCGACGGCGAGACCATGGCCGAGGCCATCCAGGACGCCTTCGGCGACCGGCAGGCGGCGAGCGTCGCGCGGCTCACGGGCATGCTGCCCGAGGAGATCGCCGACGGGAGCACGCTGACCTTCACCTACCGAGAGGGGAGCGGCCTGGAGGTGCGCATCGGCAACCGCGTCGCGGGGACCGTCGCCGGCGCCGGCTTCGCCCGGACCTTCTTCGGCATCTGGATCGGAAACCGGCCGCCGAACCGCGGCCTCAAGCGCGGTCTCCTCGGCGGGCGCTGCGGATGAGCCGCGGCGCGCGGCCCTCGTGATTCCGTCGCCGAAGGCGGGGCCGGCCGTGCTCTAATCGCCGCGCATGAGCAGGGAGCACGAGCGGCTGGCCGAGGCCGATGCGGGCCGGCGTCGCTGGCGCCGCTGGGGCCCCTACGTGAGCGAGCGGCAGTGGGGCACCGTGCGGGAGGACCTCAGCCCCGAAGGCGCGGCCTGGGAGTTCTTTCCTCACGATCACGCGCGCTCGCGCGCCTATCTTCGCGGTGAAGACGGTCTCGCCGGTATCTGCGACGACCGGCAGTTCCTCTGCTTCGCCGTCGCGCTCCACAACGGCGTCGACCCGATCCTGAAGGAGCGACTCTTCGGCCTCACGAACTCCGAGGGCAATCACGGAGAGGACGTCAAAGAACTCTACTACTACCTCGACTCGACGCCGACGCATTCCTACATGCGGTACCTCTACAAGTACCCGCAGTCGCCCTTTCCCTACGGCGACCTCGTCGGCACGAACGCCCGGCGCTCGCGCCTCGAGCCCGAGTACGAGCTGCTCCACACCGGGATCTTCGACGACGACCGCTACTTCGACGTCGAGGTGGAGTACGCGAAGGCCGGGCCCGAGGATCTGCTCATCCGGATCACCGCGACCAACCGCGGCCCGGACCCGGCGCCGCTCGTCGTCCTGCCGACGCTCTGGTTCCGCAACCGGTGGAAGCGTTCGCCCACCCAGGGCGAACGCTCGACGCCGCGCCCGACCATGCGCCGCGTGGGCCGGCGTGTCGTCGCCGAGCACTATCGCCTCGGCGAGCGTCAGCTCCGCTGCGACCGGCGCGAGGCGACGCTCCTCTTCTGCGACAACGAGACGAACACCTGGCGCCTCTTCGGGACGCCCAACGCCTGGCGCTACCCGAAGGACGCCTTCGACGACTACGTCGTGGGCGGTCGGAGGAGCGCCGTGAACCCCCTCGAGGAGGGAACCAAGGCCGCCTATCTCGTGCGCATGACCCTCGCGCCCGGCGCGAGCGAGACGATCCGCCTTCGCCTCGAGCCCGGCGATCACCCGGGGCTCATGCCGAAGACCGACTTCGATGCGCTGATCGCCACGCGGCGCGGAGAGGCCGACGAGTTCTACGCGGAGATCACCAGCCCGGCCCTCGACGCGGACGAGCGCCGCGTCTTTCGCCAGGCCATGGCCGGAATGCTCTGGTCGAAGCAGTACTACACCTTCGACGTGTCGGGCTGGCTGGACCAGCGGGGCCAGCACCCGCTCCGCGTGCACGACGCGAGCTCCCCGGGCCGGAACGCCGACTGGTTCCACATGGTGAACGCGGACGTGATCTCCATGCCGGACAAGTGGGAGTACCCCTGGTACGCGGCGTGGGATCTCGCGTTCCACTGCGCGGCCATGGCGCGCATCGACCTCGGCTTCGCCAAGGAGCAGATGCTGCTGATGCTCTCGGAGCGCTACCAGCATCCGAACGGGCAAATTCCGGCCTACGAGTGGGCCTTCGGGGACGTCAATCCGCCGGTGCACGCCTGGGCGACGCTCTTTCTCCACTTCGTCGAGAAGACGCTCGGCGACGGCAAGGGCGACCCGGAGTTCCTGGCGCGGAGCTTCCAGAAGCTGGTGTTGAACTTCACCTGGTGGGTCAACCGCACGGACCCGCGCGGCGCGAACGTCTTCGCCGGCGGCTTTCTCGGCCTCGACAACATCGGCGTGTTCGATCGCTCCGCGCCGCTGCCGACGGGAGGTTTCCTCGAGCAGGCCGACGGCACGGCGTGGATGGCCCTCTACTGCCTGAACATGCTCGAGATGGCCCTCGAGCTCGGCCACGACGACCGGTCCATGGAGGACATGGCGATCAAGTTCGCCGAGCACTTCCTCTGGATCGCCGTCGCCATGAACCAGCAGCACCTCTGGGACGAAGAGGACGGCTTCTTCTACGACGTGCTCCGCATGCCCGACGGCCACCCGGAGCGCCTCAAGGTGCGCTCCTTCGTCGGCCTCGTGCCCTTCTGCGCGGTGCTCGTGCTCGAGAAGGAGACCCTCGCCCGCTATCCGAAGATCGTGCGTCGCATGACGCGCTTCCTCGGGGCCTACCCGGAGCTCATCGGCGCCGTGCATCCCCTCGACCGCCCCGGCGTGGGTGGGCGGCATCTGCTGAGCGTGCTGGATGAGCCGTCGCTTCGCCGGGTGCTCGCGCGGCTCCTCGACCCCGAGGAGTTCCTGGGTGACTACGGCATCCGCTCCCTGTCGCGGGCGCACCGCGACGCGCCCTTCGTGCTCGAGCACGAGGAGTCCGAGTACCGCGTCGACTACCAGCCGGCGGACTCCACCTCGGAGACCTTCGGCGGGAACTCCAATTGGCGCGGGCCCATCTGGGCGCCGATCAACGCGCTCATCATCCGCACGCTCATCCAGCTTCACGCCTACTACGGCGACGAGTTCAGGGTCGAGTGCCCGACCGGATCCGGCAACCAGATGAACCTCTTCGAGGTCGCCTCGCTCATCGCCGGGCGCCTCGCGTCGATCTTCACCAAGGACCCGGAGACCGGACGCCGCGCGGTCTTCGGGGAGGACGAGAAGCTCCAGACGGACCCGCACTTCCGCGACCACCTGCTCTTCTACGAGTACTTCCACGGCGACGACGGCCGCGGCATCGGCGCGTCGCACCAGACCGGCTGGACGGGCCTCGTCGCGTTGATGCTCGAGCTCTTCGCGGAGATGAGCGGCGAGTCGGTGATCAAGAAGGGCCGGGTCGCGATGGCGAGCCACGTGGGCACCCGCTCGCGCCGCCCCCGCCGCCGCAAGTAGCTGGGCGGCTCGGCGCCCGCTAGCGTGTAGGCGGGGCGTTGGCCCCGTGGGGCACGCGCGATGGAGCTACACCGGGTGCGATGGGTCGTGCTTGCGGGCGCGGCGGCGCTTGCGTCCTGCGGAGACGCGCCGAGCGCACGCTTCGACGAATGCTTGGGGTCGCTCTCGACGCTCTGCGCTGGCGGATGTCCGACCGAGGCCGAGGCGCTGGAGACGGCGGGGCAAGTGTGCAGCTCCCGTTCGAGCTTCTTCGGCGTCGAGTATACGTGGGCGCGGTGCGAAGGCGGCGTGAGCGTCCTTCGCTACGCGGACGGCTTCAGCGGATCGACCGAGTACTACCGGAACGGCGAGCTCTTCGCCGCCGCCTACTCCACGGACTACAACGGCTACTGCGACGGCCGGGCCTTCTCCATCCGCTACGGACGCTTGCCCGGATGTGCGGAGCTCGAGCGGGTCGACCTCTGCGCCGAGTAGGGCCCTTTTCATTCCTCGGCCGCCTTCGAGGCCTCGCGCCGTCCTTCAGCGTGCTCCACGTGGGCGCCGGACGCGGCGAGACGTCGTGGAAGCGAGACGAGGCGCGACCCGACGGCCTACTCGCGCGGGTCGCGCGGCGCCTCTCGCCCGGCATGAAGCGGCGCCGGCGTGGTACCACCCGGGCGCGATGCAGCCGTCATGGGAGCCCGGCCTCTTGGTAGGTCCCTACCGCCTTCGGAAGAGGCTTCAGGAAGGCGGAATGGCCGAGCTCTGGTTGGCCGAGCTGGAGACCAAGGAGGGCTTCGAGGGCTTCTCCCGGCAGGTCGCCATCAAGGCCGTGCGCGCCCAGTTCGCCGACGACCCTTCCTTTCGTGAGATGTTCGTCGCGGAGGCCGAGCTGTCGGCGCGCGTTCTCCATCCGAACGTCATCCGGGTAGAGAACGTCGGTGCGCACGCCGGGAGGCCCTACCTCGCCATGGAGCTCATCGAGGGGCGGAGCCTCGAGGAGCTCTTGCTCGCGCTCGGCCGTCGAGGGCAGCGGCTCCGGCCCGCGCTGGCCGTGTGGATCGTGGGCCAGGTGCTCGATGGGCTGCACGCGGCGCACGGGGCCGTGGACGGCCGGACCGGCGACGCCCTCCGGATCGTGCACCGCGACGTGTCGCCTCCGAACGTGATGCTCTCGCGCGATGGCGCGGTGAAGGTCGTCGACTTCGGCGTCGCGAAGGCCGCGCGGGCGCTGGGACCGCGAACGGAGCCCGGTACGGTCAAGGGCAAGCCGGCCTACATGTCCCCGGAGCAGGCGCGCGGCGATTCGGGGCAGGTGGACCACCGCACGGACGTCTACGCCGCGGCCATCGTGCTCTGGGAGGCGCTGACGGGGCGGCGGCTCTTCAAAGGCCCGAACGCCAACGCCACGCTGCGCCAGGCGATGTTCCCGGAGCTGGTGGCACCGAGCGCATACGCGCCCCAGGTGTCGCCGGAGCTCGACGCCGTCGTCCTGCGCGGCCTCGCGACCGAGCCCGCCGACAGGCCCGCGAGCGCCGCCGAGCTGAAGCGCGAGCTTCTCGGCGTGGAGCGCGGCGCCAAGGAGGACCGCCGCGAGACGCTGGCGGAGCTGGTCCAGGCCCTCGTGGATGCGGACGAGGGCGCCGTGGAGACGGCGTTTCCGAGCGGGGCCACCCTCGCCGACGCCAGCGCCGGCCTCGAGGATGGGGACCTGCCGTCGATGTCGCCGGTCCACCCCGTTCGCCACGACGACGAGCCCCCGACGACGCGCCGGGTCCGCGGACCCAAGGCGCCACCGGCCCGCACTCGTGGGCGACGTCTCGGGCTCGTGCTCCTGGCCTTGGTCGCCCTCGTCGCGGTAGCCCTGGCTCTTCGTGCGTGGACGTCCGAGCCCGAGCTCATCGCGGCGCGCGTCGCGTCGAGCGTGGAGGGCGAGCTGCGCATCGATGGTCGCGCTCGCGGCCGCATCGGACCCTCCGTCGAGCTCGTCTTCGAGCTGCCGCGCGGCTTACACCGTTTCGCCGTCGCGACCGACGATGGGATGCTCTTGGCGCGTGACGCCGACCTCCGGACTGGCACCCGCATCGAGCTCGGCCTTCCGGCGTCGGCCCGCGTCGAAGAGCGTGCCGAGGCAGGGGCAGATGCCGAAACGCCAACCGGCGTCGAGGGGAGCCCAGGGAGCGCGCCCGAGGCCGTGCCGGAAGTGGACCCCGAGGCGGGCGCGGCGGGCGTCGCCGGGGCTGGTGCGGACGGGGAGGGCGGCACCGAGGCTTCGCGTCCCGCGCAGCTCGAGCTCGACCTCGATGCGGTCCTCGCCCGCTGCCGCAACGACGCCGCCTGCCGGGTCGAGGCGCTCGCCGGGCGTGCCCGCAGCCCGCTGGAGCGCGCCACCCTCATTCAGGCCTACCGCAACCTCGGCCGGACCGACGCCATGACCGCCGAGATGCGTGCGTTCCTCGAGGCGCATCCGGACGCGCTTCAGGCCTCGAGCTACCGGCGCCAGCTCGAGTAGCGCCCCGACGCCAGCCGCTCAGCCCGCGCCGTGGCTGCGCGCCTGCTTCACGTAGGCCACGAGCGCGTTCGTCGAGGCGTCATGGCCGCCGC
>CALCTH010000410.1 GCA_937893795.1 uncultured Myxococcales bacterium
CCCCGCGGCGCACGGCGCCGCCTACGTGGACGTCGCCATGGCCGACGGCGCGGCCTGTGGGGTGCTCGCGAGCGGCGGTCTCGAATGCTGGGGCGTGAACAGCAGCTCGTCGCGCATCGTGTGGGGCCTGCCGCCCTTTTCGAGCCCGCCGAGCCCCTGAGGCGCCGCCGCCCGCGGGGGCCGCTCAGCTCGGGGACTTCGCGAAGCGTAGGTAGGGGAGCTTCACGTCGAGGTCGCCGAAGGTCTCCTGCGCCTTGGCGTCGTCCAGCTTCGGGCTGACGACGATGTCCTGGCCGACGGCCCAGTTCGCCGGGGTCGCGGCGGGGTGGGCGTCCGTGAGCTGGACCGCGTCGAGGGCCCGGAGGATCTCGCCGAAGTTCCGGCCGACGACCATGGGGTAGGTCATGGTCAGGCGGATCTTCTTGTCCGGTCCGATGATGAAGACCGTGCGCACGGTGGCGCTGTCGGCAGCGGTGCGCCCGTCCGGCAGGTAGGCCTCGGCGGGGAGCATGTCGAAGGCCTTCGCCACCGTGAGCGAGCTGTCGTCGACGATGGGGAAATCTGCCGGCGCGCCGGCGAAGGTCTCGATGTCCTTCTTCCACTTCTGGTGGTCGTCGACGCTGTCGACGCTGATGCCCATCACCTTGGTGTTTCGCTTCGCGAACTCTCCCGTGAGGCGCGCGACGGCGCCGAACTCCGTCGTGCAGATCGGTGTGAAGTCCTTCGGGTGGGAGAAGAGGACGGCGTAGCCATCGCCGATCCAGTCGTGAAGCGTCAGCGTGCCGGCCGTGGTTTCGGCCGTGAAGTTCGGCGCGACGTCGTTGATGCGCAATCCCATGCTCGCCTCCTCCAGCGGCTTCCGTGCCGCGGTCGTTCCCTCCCTAAGGGGGGAGCCCGTAAATGGCAATACCGGAGTCAGGGCGCCACGAGCTCGGCGAGGCGTGCCTCCACGTCCGGCGCCATGGAGGCGTAGCGTCCTTCGTCGAGCACGCGCCCCGCGAGGTAGGAGCCGCCCCCCGGGAGGTACCCGAGGCGCTGAAGCACCGCGTCGTCGAGGGTCGAGGCCGCCGGGACCGGCCCGGCGTGCCCGGCCGCCTCGGTCTTCTCGCGAAGCCGCTCGAGCCACCCGAGCAGATAGGTGTCGTACCCGTAGTCGCGGCCGAGCTCGAACCAGGCGTCGTAGGCCGCGCGCATCGCCGGCGCCCGGCCGTCCGGCCGTGCCGCTTCGTAGGCCCTCGCCAGGCCTCCGAACTCGGGATGCGCGATGAGCGAGCTCCAGGCCTCGGGGGCTCCGGCTTCGTCGAGCTCGTGACTCGCTGCGATGGCCCAGGCGTCCGCATCGGCCTCGAGCGCGCGGTTCAGGAGCAGGTACCCGCGTGCGTCCCAGGGAAGCTGCGTCCCCGGTTCGTGAAACTCGAGGATCGTGGTCAGTCCCATCGCGCTCTGCACCGCGTGGCGACCTTCGTGCACCACGCTGCGGACGGTCTGCCAGAAGTCCCGGGTACGCGTTCGAACGACGCGGTTGCCGCTCAGGAAGAAGCCATAGCTCGCGTCATCGTCCGCGAGGTCGCCGAGCCACACGTCGCCTACGGCGAGCCCTTCGAGCACCGCGCGACCCAGGCCCGAGCGTCGAAGCACGCCGATGACGCGGCGGAGGACCTCGGGGCCGACGCCCCAGGCGAGGCGCAGCAGCGGCTCCGTGTTCGGGCGCTCGGGATGCAGCACGTAGCGCGGCGGTCCCGTGACCTTCGGCGCGACGGCCACGTCAGTGCACCCACGCCTTCCGGCAGACGGGGCCTTCATGGAGGAGGTCCTGCGTCTCGACGGTCAGCTTCCCTTCCGGGGTCACGTGCACGCGGAGTCGAAGGAGCGCCCCCGTCGTGGCGACGACGACGCCGAGGCGACCGGCGTCGAGCTCCTCGATGGGTGCCGGGTGCCGGGTGGCCGCAGCATGCTCTTCGGTTGAAGGGCGGCGTTGGAAGCGGAGCTCGCCGGGGCTCTCGACCACCACGCCGCCGAGCACGTCCGGCGCGGCCGCCCCGGCGACGCGTACCCAGTCGGCACGCTCCTCGGGGCCCTCCAGCGTCAGCGGGAGCCGTGCGGCGAGCGCCTCGAGGGCCGCGGGAAGCAGCACTGCGTGCCCGTCCACGTCGATCCATCGGAGCTCCCGCGGTGGCCGCGTGCCGTGGTCCACTCCCCGTAGCAGTACGGCCTCGCCGCGTACGCAGCGGAGCGGTCGGGCGCGGAGCTCGGTGCTCCGCGCCCTGAGCGGCGCATGGTGCTCCTGCGCCGTCGCGAGACGCTCGAGGAGCACGGCTTCGACGGCTTCCGGGAGCCGTACCCAGCCAGGAGGCAGTCGGGCCTTCACGGCGCGCACTCTAGCTGCGCGCGCCGCGTCGGGCCGCCGCTCACATCGCGGGCGCGTTCGTGATCGTGGTGCGACCGATCTCCGCGGCGGCCACGTCGGCGGCGCAGTAGGGCACGTCGTTCCACGCCTCCCGGGCGTAGAGCATCGTCTGATCGGCGTAGTGGGGCGAGTCCGGGTTCGTCGACTGCGAGTAGGTGAGGATGTTGTAAGCGTCCGGGCAGCTCGGGTCGTCCGTCCAGGTCACGGCCTGGATGTAGGAGTTGCCCGTGGGGATGTCGCTGTAGCCCTGGCCGCTCACCCAGCGCGAGCTGATGACGCTGAAGGTGGAGCGCCCGGCGCCGCCGTGGATCGGGATGTTCTCGCCGTTCGCCGGCCGGAACTGGAGCTCGCCCCAGGGCCGGTCGAGGGGCACGGACTCCCCCACGAAGAAGTCCACCGAGTCGCCGAGGGCGCAGCGCACCGCCGTGGCGACCGCCGCCGTGTCGTCGAGGTCCCGCGGCGTGTTCACGGGGTCCGCGGCGTCGAAGGGTGTGGCCCAGAGGTTCCCCGTGCCGCGGAGGCGTCGCCAGGTCTCGTTCCAGAGGCCCGCGCCGACGCTCGTCGTCTCGAAGAGGCCGTCCCACGCGGCGAGGATGGCGCAGGCGGACGCGGCCTCCGTCGGGTTGTCCGAGATCGGGCCACCGCCGCAGTCCATCGCGCTCCAGTCGTCCGTCGCGTCGCAGAGCGCGAGCACGTCGTCGCCGACGAGCTCCCAGGCGAGATCGCGGTTGCCATAGAGCACGTCGCGCACGTTCTCGACGGTGAAGCCGGGCGCGCCGAGACCGTCCGTGCCCGCGAGGCGCTCCTCGGCCTGCACGAAGCCGAGGCGGGTCCGGAGGGACTGCTCGATGCCCTCGAGACCGATGAGCGGGGAGAAGCCCGTCAGCAGGTTGTCGGGATTGCTCAGCCAGTAGCTATCGTTCGAGTTGCCGACGTAGCCGGTCGTCCGGAGCTTGGGCAGCTCGTCGAAGCCCAGAATGTCGTCCGGCGCGTCCGGCCCCGCGCTCCACTCGCAGTCCGGGCGGGAGCCGTTGAGAGCGCTCAGGCCATTCAGCGCGAGCAGGCGGATGGTGGGCCGGTCGACGCAGCCGTCGGCCTTCTCCGCGCTTACGCCGGGCACGACGGTCACATCGCCGTAGAAGGCGCCGCCGTCGCGGTCGGCGGCGATGGTGTTCACCCAGGGCAGCCCGATGATGCGGAGTGCGTCCTCGAGCTCCTCCACGGTGCGGCTCTGGCCGATGGCCAGGAACTGCTCGAGGGCGCGGACGTTGTCGATGTTCGCGTCGCGGAAGGTGTAGACCTCGCCCCCCGAGTTGGGCCAGCCGCCCAGCAGGTCGCTGATGCCGCCGAGGTCGACGAGGGGCCCGTAGTGGCTCCGGTAGAAGGTCTCCGTGAGCTCTACGACGGATCCGTCGGCCTGGAGCACCTCGATGGTCACGTCGTCGCTCTCGATGGGCCGCGTCTCGTCGCCGTAGACGTAGGAGAAGGGATCGTTCGGATCGAGCTCGAGGGCGTAGAAGGTGAAACGCTCGCCCGTGGAGACCGTGTGCGACCAGGCCAGGTCCTGGTTGAAGCCGATGTTCACGAGCGGGACGCCCTGGAGCGACGCGCCCATGACGTCGTACTCGCCCTCCACGGTGAGGTGCTGGAGGTACCAGCGAAGCGAGCCGCGCCACGGGAAATGCGGGTTGCCGAGGAGGATACCGCGGCCGGTCTGCGACGCCTCGCTTCCGATGCCGTAGGCGTTCGAGCCCATGTACTCGGGCTCCGGGAGATCGAGGGCGTCGCGGTGGAAGTCGCCGTGGCTCTCGAGCGTCGGCGACGTGAGGCTCGCCATCATGGGCGGCTCCACCGCGCGCATGACGCCGGTGAGCGCGCCCGTGGACGCGCGGACGATGAGCTTTCGGTAGACCTTGGCCAGGTCGATCACGGTGATGGGGCGGACCCAGTCGGCGCCGCGGCAGCCCTCGGGGCCCTCCGGGAGCGCGTCGGCGCCGGTCTCCTCGAGGTAGAGGTTCAGGCCCGCCGAGTAGCCGGCGGCGAGCTCCAGGAACTCCTCCGAGGCGACGCCGAGGAACTGCTCCTCGATGTACTGGTCCGTGTTGATGAGCGTGTAGACGAAGTCGTCGGCGAGGTTGCGTTCGCCCTCCGGAAGCCAGCGCGCCGTCTGGCCCTGGGCCCGGATCACCTCGCGCATGAGCACGCAGAAGTTGTCCTCGGCGTAGGCGTAGCCGGCGCCGAAGCCCATGTCCCCGAAGTTGTCCGCGGAGACGTGCGGGATGCCGTACTCCGTGCGGACGATGGTCGCCTCGTAGACCCCGGGCTCGCGCGGATCACCGTCGTCGCCGCACCCGAACGCCGCCATCAGCGCGAGCACGAGGCCCGCGCGTGTCACCGTCGCCTTCATCTCCATGACCTCCAGCCCGGCGGAGCCCCCGCTCTGCCGGCGGGTCCACGCTAGCCGTTCGGGGGCCCTTGGTCACGGCGACGTCACCTCGCGCCGTTGCGGCGCACGTCCACGTCGACGGGCGCGGGCACGGGCACGTCGCGCCTCGCGCCGGCCCACCCACCGACTAGAACGTCACGCCACACGCCCCTCGCGCGTCTCCTTTGTCCTGATGGCCGGACCTCCCGAATCCCCCGACGCACCGCGAGGCGCGAAGGCCCTGCGCTACACCGGCTCGGCGCTTCGGCTCGTCTGGGGTACCAGCCGGGCCCTCTCGCTCTGGCTCGGGGTGCTCTCGCTCGTGGCCGGCGTGCTGCCCGCGGGCATCGCCTACGTCGGCAAGCGCATCGTCGACGCCGTGGTGCGGGCCGCGGAGACCGGAGCCGAGGCGGACCAGGTCGCGGCGCTCGGCTGGGTCGCCGTCGAGCTCGGGCTGGTGCTCGCCGTCGCCGCAGCGCAGCGCGGTCTCGACACGGCCCAGCAGCTCCTCCGCGCGCAGCTCGGTCAGCGCGTCAACGAGATGATCCTCGAAAAGGCGCTCACGCTCGGCCTCCCGGCCTTCGAGGACTCCGAGATCTACGACGCCATGACGCGCGCGCGCCGGGAGGCCTCGCGCCGGCCGCTCAGCCTCGTCATGCGCACCTTCCGCTTCGGGCAGCAGCTCGTGAGCCTGGTGGCCTACGGCGGCCTCCTCGTGCAGCTCTCGCCCTGGGCCGTCGTCGTGCTCGCCGTCGCCGCGGTGCCCGCCTTCCTCGTCGAAACGCGTTTCTCGCGGGAGGCCTTCCGCCTCTTCAGCTGGCGCGCGCCCGAGTCGCGCAAGCAGACCTACCTCGAGGTCATGCTCGCCCGCGAGGACTACGTGAAGGAGGTCAAGCTCTTCGACCTCGGGCCCCTCTTCCTGAAGCGCTACCGGGCCATCTTTACGAAGGTCTACGGCGAGGATCGTGCGCTGCAGCTGCGGCGCGGGGCCTGGGGCTTTGCCCTCGGCGCGCTGAGCTCGCTGGCCTTCTACGGCGCCTACGCCTGGATCGCCGTGGAGACCATCGGCGGCCGCATCACGCTCGGCGACATGACCATGTACCTGCTCGTCTTCAAGCAGGGGCAGGCGGCGCTGGCGGCCATCCTCAGCGCCATCGGCGGCATGGTCGAGGACAACCTCTACCTCTCGAACCTCTACGCCTTCCTCGCGACGGAGGTGCAGGGCGAGGACGGCACCGCCACCGAGGGCCCGCTGCCCGGCGACGGCATCCGCTTCGAGGACGTCGCCTTCCGCTACCCGGGCGCCGAGCGCGACGCGGTCAAGGGGCTCACGCTCCACGTGCGCCCCGGGCACAAGCTTGCGCTCGTCGGCGAGAACGGCGCGGGCAAGACCACGCTCATCAAGCTGCTCACGGGACTCTACCGGCCCACGCGCGGTCGGGTGCTGCTCGACGGGCTGCCCCTGGACGAGTGGCACCCGCAGGTGCTCCGCGACCGCGTCGGCGTCATCTTCCAGGACTTCGTCCGCTACCAGCTCGCGGCCGGCGAGAACGTGGGCGTGGGCGACGTGAGCGCCATCGACGACGAAGGGCGCTGGCGCGCCGCGTCGGAGAAGGGCATGGCCGATGAGGTCCTCGAGCAGCTGCCTCAGGGCTACCGCACGCAGCTCGGGCGCTGGTTCAAGGGCGGCCAGGAGCTGAGCCTCGGCCAGTGGCAGAAGGTCGCCCTCGCCCGCGCCTTCATGCGTGAGCGCGCCGACATCCTCGTCCTCGACGAGCCGACGGCCAGCATGGACGCTGGCGCCGAGGCCCGCATCTTCGAGCGCTTCAAGGCGCTCGCCGCGGACCGCATGGCCATCCTCATCAGCCACCGTTTCTCCACGGTGCGCATGGCCGACGAGATCGTGGTCCTCGCCGACGGGCGCATCGTCGAGCAGGGCTCCCACGAGTCGCTGATGGACCTCGGCGGGCGCTACGCCCGGCTCTTCGAGCTCCAGGCCGAGGGGTACCGGTGAGCCGCGAGGCGTGGCTGACCCGCGCCGGCCTCGCGTCGCTCGCCGCCTTTGCCCTGCTCGCGGCCGCCGTCGTCACCCTCGGGCCCGGGCCCATCCTCGGTGAGGAGCGCCTTCTAAATGCCTTCGAGGCGAGCCGCGGTCCCGCCCGCACGGACGCGGCGCTCGCCGTGACCGCCCTCGGCGGCTGGGCCGGCCAGCTGCCCCTCATGGGCGTGGCCGTGCTCCTCCTCGCGCTCACCGGTCGCGCGCGCGCCGGGGGCGCCCTCGCCGTGCTTTGCGGGGCTGGCTACCTCGCGATGACGGCGGCCAAGCTCGCCTTCGGACGGCCGCGCCCGGACGTGACCCACGCCGTCTACGCCGCGACGGGGCTCTCGTTCCCGAGCGGCCACGCCACGGCGTCGACGTTCTTTTTCCTCGGCCTCGCCCTCGTGGCCTGGCGCTACGGGGCGCGCTGGCCCCTCGCGGCGCTCGTGCCGCTCGCCATGCTCGTCGGGCTCACGAGGCCCTTCCTCGGGGTTCACTACCCGAGCGACGTGCTCGGCGGCTGGCTCTTCGCCGGGGGGCTCACGCTCGTCGTCGCGGGGAGGCTCCCGGCGGCGCCTCCGGAAGGCTAGCTGGCGATCAGCGTCCGCGACGTCGGTCTTCGCGTCGCTCGCGGCCGTCCTCGCGTCGCTCCCGCCGGTCCTCCCGCACCTCCTGCTGGCTCCGCGCGACCTCGCGCCGGCTCATGGCCACGAGCTCGCGGAGCAGCGCATCCTTGCGCGCGGCCTGCGCCGGCGTCGCCGTTCCCGCCGTGAAGGCCGGCTGCAGCCGCCGCAGCTCCTCGGCGATGGCCCGCGTACGCGCGAGATCGGCCTGCGAGCGCCGCGTGTCGCGCCGGTCGTCGCGAAGGTCGCGGCGGTCGTCCCGGAGGTCGCGCCGGTCGTCGGCATTCGGGCTCCGCGCGTTCTCGCGGCGGCTCCGATTCCGCTCCCGCGCGGAGCGGTTCCGCTCGCGGCGGTTCTCGCGCACCTCGCCCCGGTCCTCCGCGAGCTCGCGGCGAAGCC
>CALCTH010000411.1 GCA_937893795.1 uncultured Myxococcales bacterium
CCCGGCGCGCCTCGCTTGGTCCCCGCTCAGGCGAAGAGCCCCCCAAAAGGAAGACGCGGGAGCCGCCGATGGCGACTCCCGCGTTCGAGAAACGACCGCCGGAGCCATCAGCCCCGGCGCGTGGTCACTTCTTCGCTTCCTCGCGCTTGGCGACCTCTTCCTTCACGCGCTCGAGGATGTTCGAGGGCGTGGGCTGGTAGCCCTTGAACTCCATGGAGAACTGGCCGCGGCCGCTCGTCATGGAGCGAAGGTCGCCGATGTAGCCGAACATCTCGCTGAGCGGAACGTCCGCCTTGATGTGGATGTTGGTCGGCATCTTCTCCTGGGAGGAGATCATGCCGCGGCGCCGGTTCAGGTCGCCGATGACGTCACCGACGTTGTTCTCCGGGCAGAAGACGTCGACCTTCATGACCGGCTCGAGGAGCTGCGGCCCGGCCTTCGGCATCGTCTGCCGGTAGGCCGCCTTCGAGGCGATCTCGAAGGCCATCTGCGACGAGTCCACGGCGTGGAAGCCACCGTCCGTGAGCGTGACCTTCACGTCGAGGAGCGGGAAGCCCACGAGCGGGCCCTTGTCGAGGCTGACCTTGAAGCCCTTCTCGACCGAGGGGATGTACTCCTTCGGCACGCGGCCACCGACGACCTTCGACTCGAAGACGAAGCCCTCACCGGGCTCGCTCGGCTCGACGATGTAGTCGATCTTCGCGAACTGACCGGAGCCACCGGTCTGCTTCTTGTGCGTGTAGGAGTCCTCGAAGCGCTTCGTGAGCGTCTCGCGGTAGGCGACCTGCGGCGCGCCCTGCGCCACCTCGACGCCGTGCGTGCGCTTGAGGATGTCCACCTTGATGTCGAGGTGGAGCTCGCCCATGCCCTTCAGAATCGTCTCGCCGGACTCGTCGTCCACCTCGACGCGGAAGGACGGGTCCTCCTGGATCATCTTGCCGAGGGCCACACCGAGCTTCTCGGAGTTGTGCTTGTCCTTCGGCTTGATGGCCACGCTGATGACCGGGTCCGGGAAGACCATGGGCTCGAGCGTCGCCGGGTCCTTCTGGTCGGCGAGCGTGTTGCCCGTGCGCACGTCCTTGAGGCCGATCATCGCCACGATGTCGCCGGCCTGGGCCGTCTCGATGGGAATGCGGTCGTCGGCGTGCATCTCGACCATGCGGCCGATGCGCTCGTTCCGGCCCGTGAAGGTGTTCACGAGTGTGTCGCCCTTCTTGATCACGCCGGAGTAGACGCGCGTGAAGGTGAGCGCGCCGTACTTGTCGTCCATGATCTTGAACGCGAGCGCGCGAACGGGGCCGTCCGGGGTCACCTCGGCGACCTTGCCCGTGGGGTTGCCCTCGAGGTCGATCTCCGGCTGGGGGATGACCTCGGTCGGGTCCGGCAGGTAGTCCACGACGGCGTCGAGGACGAGCTGGATGCCCTTGTTCTTGAAGGACGAGCCGCAGTAGGTCGGGAAGAACTCGAGGTCCCGGGTGCCCTTGCGGATGCAGGACTTGAGCGGCTCGAGGCTCGGCTCGTCGCCGGGCTCGAGGTACTGCTCCATGACGTCTTCGTCGGCCTCGATGGCGGTCTCGATGAGCTCCGCGCGCCACTTCTCGACGTCGTCCTTCATGTCGTCCGGGACGTCGAGCATCTCGAAGTTCTCCGGCTGCATGGAGTCGTCCCAGACCCAGGCCTTCCGCGTGAGCAGGTCGACCACGCCGACGAACTCCGCCTCACGGCCGATGGGGAGCACCATGACCAGGGGCTTGGCCGCGAGGATGTTCTTCACCTGGTCCACGACGCGGTAGAAGTCCGCGCCGGCCCGGTCGAGCTTGTTGACGTAGATGAGCCGGCTGACCTTCGAGTCGTTGGCGTAGCGCCAGTTCGTCTCCGACTGGGGCTCCACGCCACCGCTGCCGCAAAACACGCCGACGCCGCCGTCGAGCACCTTCAGCGAACGGTAGACCTCGATGGTGAAGTCCACGTGGCCGGGGGTGTCGATGATGTTGAGCTGGTGCTCGTTCCAGAAGCAGGTCGTCGCCGCGGACTGGATAGTGATGCCGCGCTCGCGCTCCTGGTCCATGAAGTCGGTGGTGGCGGCACCGTCGTGCACCTCACCGAGCTTGTGAATCTTGCCCGTCAGTTTGAGGATGCGCTCCGTCGTGGTGGTCTTGCCCGCATCCACGTGGGCGAAGATGCCGATGTTCCGGTACTTGGTGAGGTCCTTCATGGATTCGTCCGCTCTCGACCCCCGGGAGGTGGCCCCGGGGGGAAGCCCAGGAGATAGGGCCAAGGTCTCGTTCGCGCCCGCGTAGACTTCCCGGGGCGCCGGCGCAAGGCGGCGCCGTGAGCCGTCCGCGAGTTGTCGCAGAAGATCCCCGCGGCGCTACGCCTGACGGATGGGACGCGCTGGGCCCACGGTACGGAATGAGGCGGGGCCCAGGGACTCGCCGGGAGACTTCGAATGACCTCGCATGCCCTTCGTGGCGTTCTCGCCATCCTCGTCCTCTCTCTCGTCGCGTGCGGCGACTCGACGCCCCGCGGAGGCGGCGACGACGGCGGCGCCATCGACCTCGGCCGGGACATGCCGCCGCGGACGGACTCGGGACCACGCCCGGACCTCGGGCGCCGCGACCAAGGTCCGCCCGATGCGGGGCCGGACCTCGGGGCCGAGGGAGACGACTGCAGCCCCACGGCCGCCTGCGGGGCCGGCCTCCAATGCTGCGTGATGGCCGAGTGCGATGGCACCGTCACCACCGACGAGGGGATCTGCCGGGGCCTCGAGGTCGAGTGCCCGATCATCCCGGACTGCCCGCCGCCGGACCCCTGCACGGCCATGGAGGCCCGCGGCGAGGGCGCCTGCGAGCTCCTCCTCGGGATCGCGTGGGACGGTGAAGCCTGCGTCTTCCTCAGCGGCTGCGAGTGCGTCGGGGCCGACTGCGGCGACGTCTACGGGAGCATCGACGAGTGTGAGACGGCCACGGAGAGCTGCACCGCAGAGGTGGTCTGCGGCGGCCGGGCAGGCCCGACCTGCACCGACGCGGAGTTCTGCGACTTCCCGGACGCGGCCATGTGCGGCTTCGCCGACGGAACCGGTATCTGCGCGCCGCGCCCCGTCGGTTGCCCCGACGTGGTGGAACCGGTCTGCGCCTGCGATGGCCGGACCTACGGCAACGAGTGCGAGGCCCACGCCGCGGGAACGGACGTGCTGCGCCGCGAGGCCTGCGACGACGATCCCGACTGCGCACCCATGGACGCGCGCGGCGAGGGGCTCTGCGACGCCTTCTTCGGCTATGCGTGGAACGGTCGCATGTGCGTCGGCATCAGCGGCTGCTCCTGCGTCGGCACCGACTGCCGCGCTCTCTTCGAGACGCCGCGCGAGTGCGAGATGGCCTACGGCGGCTGCACGGACACGACGGATCCGGACGATCCGGACGATCCGGACGGCCCGCGCGACGCCGGCACGCCCGAACCCGGGCGGCCGGACATGTGAGGCCTACTCGACCTCTTTCCAGCCCCGCTTGATGCCGGCGGCGACCAGATCGTCGGCGATGACCCGGGCGGTGGGCTCGTCCGGCGCGAGGCGCACCTCGCGCGTGAGGGGGTCCTTCCGCCCGGGGCTGTAGTCGGTCCAGTGCACGACGAAGGCCGGGTATCCGGCGTCTTCCTTGCCCGTGCGCCAGGCCACGAGCTTCCGCACCGCGAGCTTCTCCTTCGTCGTCTTCGTCCACACGCGACGCAGGAGGAGCTCGCTGGCCGCCTTGCTGCGGGCCTCGGCGCGCGCCGTCACGTCGGGAAGGTCGACGCGCTCCAGCACCTGCGTGGCGCGCACGTCGGTCGCGTCGACCTGTTTGTCCTCGCGGAGCCGCGAGAGCACCGGGTGAAGCACGGAGACCCCGGGCAGCGGCGCGATGGGCGCCCACGTCTCCGCGCCGCGGAGCTCGAGCACCATCCGCTGCACGGGGCGGCCCGCGGAGTCCTCGTCCTGGAGGTCGGTGCACTTCACCTCGACCACGAGCGTGGGCCGGACGAACTGGAAGAGGGCGCCGCTGCTCGAGGCATAGCTGAAGGCGCTCTCGACGACGTCGGGAGAGAGCCGCGCGAAGAGCGCCGCCCGGTCGTCGCCGGTGCCCATGTTCCCGCAGCTGCCGACGATCTGGAACTGGCCCTCCTCGCGCAGCAACGCGAGCAGGAGCGAGCGCACCTGCGCGGGTTCGTCGCTTCGCACCGTGTAGCCGATGACGGCCGCGTCGAGCGTGAAGACGGGCTTCACCTTGTAGATGCGCCCGATCTCGGCGCTCCGGACGACGAGGCCCTCGCCCTTGCCGCCTTCCACCCAGGCGTCGTAGCGCTCGCGCACGGCGGCGGCGCCTTCCACCTCCTCGGTCTTCACGGTCTGGAGCCGCTTGCCGCCCTCCGTCAGGCGCCGGAGGCACGCGAGGCGCTGCGCATAAAGCGGCTTCGGGCCGGGGTCCTCCGCGTCACCGCCCTCGAGCAGGTCGAAGGCGTGGAAGCCCACGCGCTGCACCTCGGCGTTCACGCCGCCGCTGACCGCGCGGCGCACGTCGCCATGGCGAGGACGCCCTTCCTTCCGAAGCGCGAAGAGCTCGCCGGCGAGCACGAGGCGTCCCTGGGCGCGCGGCACCACGAGCTCCCGGGCCTCGACGAGGACGGGCAGGTCCCCGGCGAGCACCTTGCCGTTGGGCGCGACGAGCGCGTGCTCCTCGCCTTCGACCACGAGGAACCAGATCTCACCGTCGATCTTGGGGCTCACGAAGAGCCCGCCGCGCGGGAGCTGGTCGAGCTCCTCGGGGCGAAGCGCCCGATAGCGGCTCGCGATGGTGCGCTTGTAACCGGCCACCTGCCGCGCGAGCTCGGCATCGGTGACGGAGCCCGCCGGGGCGAAGCGCCCGGGGCCCGCCGGCCCGGCCTGGCTGAGGTCGAAGAGGCTCACGGCGTCTCCCCTTCGCCGGCGGGCTCCTCGGGTCGCTTGAGCTCCATGTTCGAGAGGTGGAGCAGGAGCTGGTAGCGCGCGCCGTCGACCCGGCCCTCGAGGAACCCGCGGTAGGGCGAGCCGTTGGTCTGGAAGATCAACGGATCCCGGCCCTTGGGCCCGCCGCCCATCATCACCAGCACCTCTTCTTCGGCGAGCTCCTTGGCGATGCCGTGCAGGTAGTCGTAGGTCAGCCCGTCCTGGTGCGTGAGCTGGAGCGTCCGGGTGAAGACGAAGCGGCGAATGGCCTCGCGCTTCCCGATCTTCCGCCCCGTCCAGCGCACCGGGAGGTCGTCGTTGACGTTGCCCTCCCGGTCTTCCGGCGGCCGGCGCCCTTTCTCCTCCCCGTCGGGTCCGTAGAGGACCTCGACCCAGCTCGGCGGGGAGTGCAGCACCTCGCCGTCGTGGGCGAGATAGACCTGCGCCGTCTCCCCGAGGGGTCTTCCCACGAGCTCGAGATCGATCTCCGGGTCGGCGTCGACGAGGGCCTCGCCGTACTCCTCGCCGTGGGCCTCGGCGAGCGCGGCGTGGAGACCGCTGGCGGCGGCGGAGACGAAGCGCCGGAAGCGCACGGTCTTCCCCGGGAGGCCGAGCCTCGCGCCGCGGCGCGCCTTCAGCGAGCCGAAGAGCACGGTCGCGTCGCGGCCGCCGGAGTTCGTGAGGTGGAGCTTTCGCTGCGGTGCGGGCATCAGAACATCTCGAAGTCGAGGTCGCCGTGGTCGTCGTCGTCCTCCTCGAGCACCGTCGGGATGCGCTCCTCGGCTTCCCGCCAAAGGGGCTCGACGATGCGCCCGACGAGCGCGAAGAGCTCACCGTCCTCGTTGGCGAGGAGGAGCGCCGTATCCTCGAGGTAGCCGGTGCGGTAGGCGAAGGGCAGCTCGTAGACCTCGCCCTCCCGGAGACCCACGACGAGCGCGTCGTCCACCTCCGCCGGCGTGAGCGCGTAGAGCGCGTGCGGCACCAGATCGAGCACGCGCTCGGGGCCGAAGGGCCCCTTCAGGGCTTGCGCGTGGCCGAGCGTGCTCTGCACGGGCTCCTTCGGCTGGCCCGCCTCGTCGAGGCTCACCAGCTCGCCGTTCGGCACCCAATGGCCCTCGTCCGTGTAGTAGCCCTGCGCCGTCATGCCGGCGCGGACGAGCACCGCCCCGTCCTCGCTCAAGCTGGCGCGGGCGCAGGGCTCGCCCGCGGGATCCAGCGGCACGCGCCGCCGTCGCCCGTAGAGCTTGCTCCGGTCGACCTTCGCGAAGTCGAAGGCGCTTTGCTGCCCCCCTCGCTCGACCACGATTTGCCGTGCCATGGGCGGACTCTACCCGGCTGGCGACGGCGGGAGATAGGCTCGCCGCGTGGCGGCCCCGGACTGGAACGCGCCCATCGACGCCTACTGCGAGCGCGTCGGGGTGGGACTCCTCGCAGAGCCGCTGAACCTCGTGAGCAACCTGGCCTTCGTGGCCGCGGGCGTGCTCATCTGGCGCGCCGCCCGGCGGGACCTCGGCACGGTGCCGCGCACGCTCGGTGCCCTCTGTGGCCTCGCCGTGCTCGTGGGGCTCGGCTCGGCGACCTTCCACAGCGTCGCGACCCAATGGGCGCAGGTCGCCGACATCGTGCCCATCGTGGTCTTCCTGCTGAGCGTGCTCGGCGTAGCGCTCCGCCAGCTTTACGGCGCGCCGGCCAGCCTCGTGGGGCTCGGCCTGGCCGGCTTCCTCGGCCTGAGCGCCCTCCTGACGGCCATCGTCCCCGCGGCGCCCACGAACGGCTCGCAGCCCTACTTCGGCACGCTCGTGACGCTCGTGCTCCTGGGTCTGGGCCTTCGGACGCGGAAGCCCGCGGTGGCGCGGCCGCTGCTGCTCGCCGCCCCGCTCTTCACGCTCAGCCTGCTCGCCCGCATCGCCGACCCGCGCGTGTGCGAGGCCTTCCCGCTGGGCACGCACTTCGTGTGGCATCTCTTCAACGGCGGGTGCTTCTACCTCGTCCTCCGAGCCCTGCTCGTCGACGCCTCGTCGCCGCGCTGACGATCGGGGCTGGCCCGCGCCCCGGAAGCTCGTAGCATCCCGCCGTGGTGAGCCCGCCGGAACGCATCGGGAGCTTCGAGGTCGTGCGCCGCGTCGGCGCCGGCGGGATGGGGGAGATCTTCCTCGGGACGCACCCCGAAGGAGACTTCGTGGCGATCAAGCGGCTCCTTCGGCAGGCGTCGAAGGACCCCGTCTTCGTCGGCATGTTCCTCGACGAGGGGCGGCTGGCACGACGCCTCGATCACCCGCACATCGCGCGGCTCTACGAGATCGGGGAGAGCCCCGAGGGGCACTACCTCGCGATGGAGTGGGTGGACGGCGGCTCGGTGCACGAGCTCCTCGCCAAGAGCCCGGGGCTCGGGCCGGTGCCCGTCGGCGTCGCCGCGCGCATCGCGGCGGACGTGGCCGAAGCGCTGGCCTATGCGCATGCGCTGCGCGGCGACGACGGCGCCCCCCTCGAGCTCGTGCATCGCGACGTGAGCCCCGCGAACGTGCTCGTGAGCTTCAAGGGGCACGCGAAGCTGCTCGACTTCGGCCTGGCCCGCGCCCGCACGCAGCTGCAGAAGACCGAGCCCGGCATGGTGAAGGGCAAGTTCGGCTACCTCGCCCCGGAGCAGCTCGGCGGACGCATGGACGCGCGGACGGATCTCTTCGCGCTCGGCCTGGTGCTCTGGGAGCTGCTCACGGGTCGCCGCTACTTCGACCAGGCCACGGCGGCCGAAACGGTCGCGGCGGCCCGCAGCCACGTCGGGTGCAGCCCCGTCCGCGCGCTCCGGCCGGACGTGCCCGAGGCGCTGTCCGCGCTCGTGCAGCAGGTGACCGCGGCGGACGCGAGCGCGCGCCCCGCGTCCGCCGAGGCCTTCCGATCCGCGCTCGAGGCGGCCGTCCCCCTCGCTCCACGC
>CALCTH010000412.1 GCA_937893795.1 uncultured Myxococcales bacterium
TGTTCCCGTGGGCGAGCGACCCCGAGCAGCTCTTCGCCGAGGTCGCCGCGCTCTTTCCGAGCGTGGCGCGCCGCGTCGTCATCCAGATGGGCTGCAACAGCGACCCCCGGATGCTTCAGCACATGCCGCGCGAGCTCCCCTTCGTGCGTGCCTGCTGGCTTCGCTACGAGGTCCCGGCCTATCGCGGGCCGATTCTCATCGGGAGCGACGTCGCCTACGTCTTCGGCGACGACCGGCCCCCGCCACGACCCCGCCGCGTCCTGCCCGGCGAGGTGAGCTCGAGCGGGCGGCGCGGCTCCGGGAAGTCGGCCCACCCCTGCCCGCGCACGGTCGACCACGTTCGCTGGCTCGTGAAGTGGTTCACGCGCCCGGGCGACGTTGTCGTTGACCCCTTCTGCGGGTCGGGCACCACGCTCCGCGCCGCGAAGGACCTCGAGGTCCGGTCGGTGGGCATCGAGATCCACGAGCCCTTCTGCCGGCTCGCCGTCGAGCAGCTCCGCCAGGACGTGCTGGGCTTGGAGGGAACGGCGTGATTCAGGTCAGCTCCGACGACCTGCTCCGCGTGCTGCGCCGCTACCTCTCGCCCCGGCTGGCGACGAAGGCGGCGGAGGCCGTGGAGAAGGCCGCGGCCGAGGCGCCGCCGGAGCCGACGCGACCCGTCTCCGACATCGGCCGAGCGCGGGCCCTCAAGCGAGCGCGCGAGGCGGGTGTCGAGTTCCGGACGAAGCCGGGGAGGTAGTCTCGTGGCCGTGAGGACAGGCAGCATCGAGCGACGCGGGAACCGCTACCGGGTGCGCGTGCGGATGGGGCGCGGAAAGCGCGTGGCGCTCGGGACCTACGGGACCCGGGCCGAGGCGCAGGAAGTCCTCGACGCCTGGCTCGCGATGGAGGAGTCGGGCGAGCTCCTCTCCTTCTCCGACACGACCGTCGGCGGCTGGCTCGACGATTGGTTCACGCGCCGCGAGCGCTCCGGGCAGGTGCGCCACGTCGGCAAGGAGCGGAGCCCCCTGGCGCGCGCGAAGGCCGCCCCCTTCGCCGGCTACGCGCTGACCTCTCTCCGCCCCGTCGACGTGGAGGACTGGTTGCTCGAGGTGGTGCGGGAGCGCTCGAAGAGCACCGCGAAGCACGCCTTCTCGCTTCTCCGCCAGGCGATGCAGGACGCGCTCAAGCGCGGCCTCGTGGAGGCGAACCCCTGCGCCGCCGTGAAGGCGCCGGACCCGCCCGCGCATCGCCGCGCCCCGAAGGACGAGACCCCGGACTTCTACAGCCTCGAGGAGCTCGAGCAGCTCCTCCGCTGCGAGGACATCCCGCTCCGGAGCCGCCGCATCCACGCGGTCGCGATCTACGCCGGCCTCAGGCGGGGCGAGATCTTCGGCTTGGAGTGGCAGGACCTCGACCTCGACGGGCGGGCCCCGCACGTCTGGGTCCGTCGCACCGTCCGCCGGCTCCCCCCGAAGAGCGGGCGGGCGCGGCGCGTCCCCCTCATCGGGCCTGCGCTCCACACGCTCCGCGCGTGGCGAGAGGAGTGCGACCGCTCGAAGGCGCCGGACGCCTACGTCTTCGCCACCCGGGACGGCGGCATGCACGGCGCGAGCTACGACGCGGCGTGGAGCGACCACACCCCGACGCCGGGCGGGAAGACCTACCCTGGGTGCCCGCGGCGCGCCGGCATCCGCTACCTGAAGTTCCACGCCCTCCGGCACACGGCGGCGTCGCACCTGCTCCTCGGCTCATGGGGCCGGCGGTGGCGGCGGGAGGAGGTCCGCGACTTCCTCGGGCACCGCGATATCCATGAGACGCAGATCTACGCAAAGCTCGCGCCCGACTCCATGTCGGAAGCGGCGGCGCTCACACCCGGAAACGGCTGGGACCAGGGGGTGGTCCCAGGGTGGTCCCAGGCTCGACCCGACGTGACTCCGGAGCTGGCGGCTAAGCTGCTGGAAGCACTAAGGGAATCGGTGGCGGGTGATAGAGGATTCGAACCTCTGACCTTCGGCTCCGGAGTCAGCCGCTCTGACCAACGATCCCGGGACGTTACGACCCCGCTGGGACCACCCCGGGACCAGGCGCGCCTCCTGCTCCAGGAAATCGCGGGCGGCGAACTAGCGCGAGAGAGCGTCGACGCGACCGCCCTCGCTTTGCTGAGAGAGGTGGCGCCGGAGCCGGTGCGGCTCGCGCTGCGCGCGCTGCTCGGCGCGCTGGACGAGGCCCTCGCGACCGAGCTCGCGGGCGCGACGCTGGCGCTTGAGGATGGCCCCGCCGTCGAGGACGTTGGGTGATGTCCTCCCACAGCATCTACATGATCCTGCGGGCCTTCGAGCCCGCGCCCCTCTGCATCGGCAAGCCCGGTGCGGCCGTGAAGATCGGGATCGCTAAGGACCCGCGAGCTCGCCTCTCCAACATCCAGACGGCGTGCCCGGACGAGGTCACGCTCCTCGCGCATCAGTCCTACCGGAAGCGGTCAGACGCCGAGCGCGCTGAGCGGCGCCTTCACGAGCACTACGGCCACTTCCATCTTCGTGGCGAGTGGTTCCAATACACGGAGGAGCTCGCCGGGCTCGCTACCCTGATCAAGGGCGACAAGCTCGACCTGCGCGACCTCCCGAAGCTCCCGGCGCCGACCTTCGGTGAGCGCTGGCGGGTGGCTCACGTCGCCCACCGGCACGTCACCGACGAGGCCTACTTCGCGATGCGCAAGCTCCTGACGGGGCTGGACGGTCCCAACTACGGCAAGCGCGGTGCCGCGCTCCGTCGCGGCCTCGACGCCATGCTCGACGTCCTCGAGTGCCTTCCGGGCCTCGGGCGCGGCCAGTGGGAGCAGATGCTCGCGGACGCCGACGCCGCGCCGGTGATCCAGGCGCACGTGCGCGAGCGCGCCGGACTGCGCGAGGAGGCCTTCGAGAAGTTCCGGCGAATGACGGAGGGGCGCGACGAGCCGGAGGGCACGTAGAGGGCGTCGGCTCCGGAGGCCGGACCGACCGCCAATGATGCCGAGTACTTAGCGCCCGGTGTCCTCTGCGTGCCCCTTTCAACGAGGAAAGGGAGCGAGATGGAGAACCAGAGCAATCTGAGCGCGCCGATCTACGTGGCGTCGTCGTGGCGGAACCCCGCCCAACCGGCAGCCGTGCATATCCTCAGGCGGTACGGCCTGAACGTGTACGACTTCCGGGAGCCGCGCCCCGGCGAGAAGGGCTTCGCGTGGTCGGACATCGACCCCGCGTGGAAGTCGTGGACGCCTGAGGCCTTCATCCAGGGACTGGACCACGGCATCGCGCTGCGGGGCTACGGCTCCGACTGGTGCGCGATGAAGGAAGCGGGCGCCTGCGTGCTGCTCATGCCCTGCGGCCGGTCGGCCCACCTCGAGGCCGGCTACTTCGTCGGCGCCGGCAAGCCGCTGCACATCGTCCTCTCGGACGGCGAGCCCGAGCTCATGTACCTCATGGCGCGCGAGGTTCCGGGCGGCCGCATCTGGCCCGGGCTCCACTGCCTCCCGGACGTCGCCGAGGCGCTCGGCGGCCAGGAGCCTCCCGCAGATGCCTGAACCCGCAGACGAGCGGCGCGAGGAGGGGGCGTCCCCTGGGCGTCCCGCGTGCTTCTTCTGCGGGAGCACCGAGCGC
>CALCTH010000413.1 GCA_937893795.1 uncultured Myxococcales bacterium
CGCCCGAGCACGTCGTCGAGCACCGGAATGGGCAGGGCCGCCGCGAAGGCCGCGACGGTCGCGTGGGGAACGAGGCTCACGTCCCTGCGTGTAGCCCGGAGCCGCGCTCGCCACCACGCGGCACATTCCGTGACCTACGCGCCAAACATCGTACGTTGCGGGCGCCATGGAGGCCCTCACCATCGCGGACGTGCCGGCCTGGGGGCTTCGGGCCTTCGCGTTCGTGTTCGGCGCGCTCTGGGGGAGCTTCTGGAACGTCGCCATCTACCGCTGGCCGCGGGAGATGAGCGTGGTCTCGCCGCCGAGCCATTGCCCGGCCTGCGGCACGCCCATCCCGGCCTGGCGGAACCTGCCCATCGTCGCCTACCTGATGCAGGGCGGCCGCGCGGCCTGCTGCGGCGCGCGCATGTCGCCGCGCTACGTGGCCGTGGAGGTGCTCGGCGGCGTGCTGTGTGTGGCCGTGGTCGAGCGCTTCGTGCTCTCGGCGCTGAATAGTGAGCTCGCGCTGCTCGCCCCGGACGAGCGCCTGCTGATGCCGCGGCTCCTCGAGGCGCTGCTCTACTTCGTCTTCCTCGGCGGCCTGGTCGTCGCGACCTTCGTCGACCTCGAGTGGATGATCATCCCCGACGAGGTGAGCCTGCCCGGCGCGGCGCTCGGCCTCGCGACCATTTCGCTCCGCCCGCACGGCATCGACGCCGTCGACGCGGCGCTCGGCGCGGGCCTCGGCTACCTCGTGGTGCAGCTGCTCTTCGTCTACGCCTACGAGGCCTTCACGGGCCGGCGCGGCATGGGCGAAGGGGACGCGAAGCTGCTCCTCTTCATCGGCGCCTTCGTCGGCTGGAAGGGCGTGCTCTTCGCGCTGGTCGCGGGCTCGATGCAGGGCCTCGTCATCGCGATCCTCGCCATGGCCACCAAGGCCGAGCTCATCCCCGAGAAGGCGCGGGACGAGCTCGCCCACGACCCGGGCCCCTTCGCGAGCGAAGCCGAGACCGAGGCGCGCTGCGAGGACGAAGCGGGCGAGGTCGCCGCACTCGCGACGGACGACGCCGAGCCCGAGACGCCGGAAGAAGACGAAGAAGAAGGCCGCTCTCCCCTGCGCATGCCCTTCGGGCCGTTTTTGGCCCTCGGCGCGGCCGAGTTTCTCTTCTTCGGCGACGCGCTCATCGAGGCCTACCTCGGTCTCTTCCCGGCGCCCTGAGCGACAGCGGCGTGAACGTCAGGCGGCGGCGAGGCCGTCGCCCGCCTCTTCCTCGAGCCGAATCGGCCGGAACCAGCGCAGCAGCAGCCAGGCGTCCAGCAAGGCGAAGGCCAGGCAGAGCGCCAGGAGCGCGAGCGCCCACACGTAGGAACCCGGCGCGTCATCGGCCATCACGAGGTACGTGTCGACGCCCACGGGCACGTCCATCTGCTCGCGGAGGTGATGCTGGAGCGCGCCCACGCGCCCGCCGAGCTCGCCGAAGGTCACGAGGCGCCCGGAGAAGGTCCGCTCGGCCGCCGTGCGCCCCACACCTGGCGCGTCGAGGGGCACCTGCACGAAGAGGCGCCGCTGCCCGGCCAAGGGGAAGACGCCGTAGCGCTCACCGCCGATGAGCCGCTCGTACTCGATGGCGTAGGCCGCCATGGGCGTGCCGGAGACGGTCACGTAGCGGTTGGTCTCGAGGTCCGCGGCGCCGAGGGAGCGCGCTTCACCGAGATCCACGGGCGCCGAGCTCGCGAAGAAGTAGGCCGCGTCGAGCCGCAAAGACCAGGCGAGGCCGAGCGCCGCGGCGACGGCGAGGGCCATCACCGTCAGCGTGGTCATGCGCCGGCGGCGGTCGGGCACGGGGAGCGCGAGCAGCTCCTCGTCCACCTGTCCCCGCGGCGGCGCCCCCGCCTCGATGCTCTTCGCTCCCGTCACGCTGCGTCCGACACCCGATAGGCCCGCAGGTTCCGGTCTACAATGCCGGACAGACCGGCTTACCCGATCCCAGAGCACTTTCGCACCCAGAGGGCACTCCTCCGTGGGCTCCCCAACCCACGGAAGGGGGCTTCGGGGCGCCCGGAGATCGCCGAGGGGCGTGGACACGCGAGCGAAATGCCGCTCGCATGTGAGAGATCCCAGCCCGTCCGCTCAGGCCCGGGCGGCCCGACGCTTGGCGGCCTGGAAGTGGTCCCAGAGGCGCGGCGTCGGCATCTTTTCGAAGCGATTCCGGTAGGTCGCGTCCTTCGAGCGCGCCTCGGCGTCGAGGATCGCGTCGATGAGCTTGTCCCGGCTCCCGTGGGCGTCCTTCACGGCCTCGAGCACGTCGAGGAGGTGGAGGAGCTTCTTGTTCGAGACGCTCTCGAGGCCCTTGTCCTCGTTCGTGCGCTCGATCCAGAGGCCCCCGTCCGAGAGCTGCTCCACGGCCTCCACGAGCTTCTTCTTGGCCTCGGTGCGGGCCTTCGTGGGGTCGGCCTCGTCGATGCCGAAGCGCTCCTTGGCGATGGCGAGCGGGGACTTCTTCATGGTCTTGGTCCAGAAAAGCGTGCAGCAGAGCTGCCGGAAAGGGGTCGCGCGGCGGCCGTAGACACGGCTCGCGCGGGCCGGGAGGCGTAGCATGCGCCGCCCCCGCTGCAAGCGCGCCCGCGCCCCCCGAAGAGGGCCCCCGGCGCCTACCGGAGACGCCCCGGCCGTGTAGGCTCGGGACCCCATGGCGGAAGCTCCGGAGTTCGTCCACCTCCACGTCCACTCGGAGTTCACCATGCTCGACGGCGCCATCCGCATCGGCGAGCTCGTGGAGCAGTGCGGCAAGCTCGGCATGCCCGCCGTGGCGCTCACCGACCGCGCCAACATGTACGGCGCGGTCCAGCTCCACGAGAAGTGCCGCGGCACCGACGTGAAGCCGATCCTCGGCGCCGAGGTGCAGGTCACCACGGGCCACCGGCAGGACCCGAACGCCCCGGAGCCCGGCCATCTCCTGCTCCTCGCGGAGAACCAGACCGGCTACCAGAACGTCGTCCGCCTCGTGAGCCTCGGCTGGGTCGAGGGCCTCCACGGCGGCAACCCGCGCATCGACTTCGAGCTCCTCGAAAAGCACTCCGAGGGCGTCGTCGCGCGGACGGCCTGCCTCGCCGGCCGCGCGCCCCAGGCCGTGCTCATGAAGGGCCCGGATGCCGGCCGCGAGGTGCTCGGCCAGCTCAAGGACATCTACGGGCCCGAGCACCTCTTCGTGGAGCTCGAGGACCACGGCTTCCCCGAGAACCGCCCGCTCAACGGCGTGCTCCAGGAGCTCGCCACGGACCTCGGCCTGCCGCTCGTGGCCACCAACTGCTGCCACTTCATGGACCGGGAGCAGGCCCGCGCGCAGCTCGCGCTGCAGTGCATCGGCGCCAACCGCTCGCTCCGCGAGATGGAGGCCATGCACCACAACTCGGCCGAGATGTACCTGAAGTCGCCGGCCCAGATGGCCAAGCTCTTCCGGCACGTCCCCGAGGCCGTGAAGAACACGCTCCGCGTGGCCGAGATGTGCGCCGGCCAGGCCAACCCGCTGAGCAACCCGAAGCTCCCGCGCTTCCCGCTCCCGGAGGGCCAAACCGAGGAGCAGGCGCTCCGCGACCTGTCCCACCAGGGCCTCCGCGAGCGCTTCGCCGAGATGCGCGGCCTCGGCCACGAGCCCGACGAAGAGACCTACCTCGAGCGCCTCGAGGTGGAGCTCGGCGTCATCCTCTCGATGGGGTTCCCGGGCTACTTCCTCATCGTCGCGGACTTCATCAACTGGGCGAAGGACCACGGCATCCCCGTGGGCCCCGGCCGCGGCTCCGGCGCCGGCTCGCTCGTGGCCTACGCGCTCCGCATCACCAACCTGGACCCGCTGCCCTACGGGCTGCTCTTCGAGCGCTTCCTGAACCCGGAGCGCGTGTCCATGCCGGATTTCGACGTCGACTTCTGCATGGACCAGCGGGAAGAGGTCATCAACTACGTCCGCGGCAAATACGGCGAGCATTCGGTCGGGCAGATCGCGACCTTCCACCAGCTCAAATCGAAGAGCGTGGTGCGCGACGTCGGCCGCGTGATGGGCATCGCCCCGCAGGAGGCCGGCGGCCTGGCCGCGCTCATCCCCGAGCTCGCGCCGGGCAAGAGCGCGAGCATCGCGCAGGCGCTCAAGGACGAGCCGCGGCTGTCGGCGAGCTACCGCGAGCGCCCGGAGGTGAAGGAGCTCCTCGACACGGCGCAGCAGATCGAGAACCTGACGCGCCACGCGGGCATGCACGCCGCGGGCGTCGTCATCAGCGAAGGCCCCATCTGGGACCACGTCCCGGTCTTCTGCCCCGACGACGACGTCTACGTCACGCAGTACCACAAGGACGACGTCGAATCGGCGGGCCTCGTGAAGTTCGACTTCCTGGGCCTGAAGACGCTCACGGTGCTCGACATCGCGGTGAAGCTCATCGCGAAGCGCCCCGACCAGGACGGGCCCTTCGACCTCGAGGCGATTCCCCTCGACGACCCGGCGACCTACGCGCTGCTCCAGTCCGGCGAGACCACGAACGTCTTCCAGCTCGAGTCCTCGGGCATGCAGAGCCTCTTCAAGATGCTCAAGCCCGACGCCTTCGAGGACATCGTCGCGGCGGTGGCGCTCTACCGGCCGGGGCCGATGGGCGCGGACATGCACACGGACTTCGTGCACCGCAAGCACGGGCGCCAGAAGGTCGAGTACCCGGACCCGAGCCTCGAGCACATCCTCGAGCCCACGCGCGGCGTCATCGTCTACCAGGAGCAGGTGATGCAGATCGCCCGCGACATGGCCGGCTACTCGCTCGGCGGCGCGGATCTCCTCCGCCGCGCCATGGGCAAGAAGAAGGCCTCGGAGATGGAGAAGCAAAAGGGCATCTTCATCGAAGGGGCCCAGAAGAACGGCCACAGCGCCGCGAAGGCCGAAGAGGTCTTCGATTTGATGGCCTACTTCGCGGGCTACGGCTTCAACAAGAGCCACTCGGCGGCCTACGCGCTCATCACCTACCAAACGGCCTATCTGAAGGCGCATTTCCCGGCGGAGTTCTGCTGCGCGACCATGTCGGCGGACAAGGACAAGTCGGACCGCGTCGTGCGCACGGTGGCCGAGGCGCGCTCGCTCGGCATCACGGTGCTCCCGCCCGACGTGAACGAGTCCGAGGCCGACTTCACCGTCGTTTACGAGGCCCTGGGCGGTGAAGGTCAGCACCGCGACGTGCAGAAGCCCGAGGGCCGCCCGCTCAGCGAAAAGGGCGTGCTCCGCGACCCGACGGGCCCGGCAATCCGCTTCGGCCTCGGCGCGCTCAAGGGCGTGGGCGGCGCGGCCCTCGACGCGCTCTTCGAGGCGCGGACGAGCGCCGAGGGCGACAAGCAGCCCTTCGTCGACCTCTTCGACTTCTGCGACCGAGTCGATTTGCGCCGCGTGAACAAGAACGTGTGCGAGGCGCTCGTCCGGAGCGGCGCCTTCGACGGCTGCCACCAAGTGGGCGACGAAGGTGGCGTGCATCGCGCCCAGGCCGCGGCCGCCGTCGAGACGGCCATCGAGCGCGGCAAGCGCGCCGCGCAGGACCGGGCGAGCGGGCAGACCAACCTCTTCGGCCTGCTGCCGAGCGAGGAGGAGCAGCAGAGCTTCGCCCGCGCCGGCGGCACCTTCCCTACGGGCATCCCGCAGTGGGACAGCCGGGAGCAGCTCGCGAAGGAGAAGGAGACGCTCGGCTTCTACGTCTCCGGGCACCCGCTCGACCGCTACGTGAAGGAGCTCGCGCGCATCGGGAACGCCGACACGGCCACGCTGGGCGAGCTCGACCGCGGCGCGCGGGCGCTCGTGGGCGGCAGCGTCGAGGCCTACCGGGAGCGGCGCACGCGCATGGGCCACACCATGGCCTTCTTCGAGCTCGAGGACGCGCAGGGGCGCGTGGAGGTCATCGTGCGGCCGAAGCCGCTCGAGGCGCCGGGGCTCCGCGAGGTGCTCACGGCGGGCGAGCCGGTGCTGGTGGTGGGCCGGGTGAAGCAGGAGGACGTGGGCGACGGCGAGATGGTCGCCAAGCTCCTGCTCGACGAGGCGAAGCTCCTGGCGGAGGCCGTGTCGAAGGAGACGCGCCTCGTGAACCTGAAGATGAACGTGGACGCCGTGGACCGGACGCAGCTCGAGTCGCTCAAGCGCGAGCTCGAGCGCCACCCGGGGCCGATTCCGGTGGCGCTCGAGCTGGTGCACGCGGGCCAGTGGAGCGTGAACCTGGGCGAGACGGGCGTGAGCGTGCAGCCGAGCGACGCGCTCCTCGCGAGCCTCGAGCGGCTCTTCGGGCGCTCGATCTGCGAGCTGCGCTGAGCGCCGCGAATTCGGAAGCGGCATGACGCAGCTGACGCTCGAGGAGCCGCGCACCGAGGCCGAGCTGATGGCGCGGGCCAAGCGCCTCGCCGGGCTCACGGTGGGCGAGCTCGGCGACCGGCTCGGCGTGCCCGTGCCGGAGAGCACGCGGCGGGCGAAGGGGCTCGCGGGGCAGCTCGTGGAGCGCTTCCTCGGCGCGAGCGCCGGGAGCCGGGACGCGGCGGACTTCCAGGCCATCGGCGTCGAGCTGAAGACGCTGCCCGTGGACGTGCGCGGGCGGCCCAAGGAGACGACCTTCGTCTGCACGATTCAGCCGAACCGCATGGCGCAGCTCGACTTCGAGGACTCGCCCTGCTGGCACAAGCTGCAGCGGGTGCTCTGGGTGCCCGTGGAGGCGTCGGACGCGGGGCCGCTACCGGGGCGGCGGCTCGGCACGCCGATCTTGTGGTCGCCCACGGCCGAGGAGCGCCGGGTGCTCCAGGACGATTGGGAGCGCGTGGCCGCGCGCATCGCCGAGGGCGGCCTCGACGAAATCACGTCGAGGCTCGGGGACGCGCTCCAGGTGCGGCCGAAGGCGGCGAGCGCGGCGGCGCGGCAGCGCGTGCCCGACGCCGAGGGCTTCCAGTGGCACAACCCGCGCGGGTTCTACCTGCGGACCGACTTCACGGCCCGGGTGCTGTCCCGCATTCGGTGACGCGGGAATGGCGTGCAGCCGCGCGGATTCTGCACGCGGCGGGGCTCGACGGGCGCCGCGGGCGACGCGGGCGACCGTGACCACCCGACCCGACGTCACCCCGCTAACGGGCGCGGGCCCGGAGATCGTCACGATCGGGATCGGCCAGCCCCCCGACGCGTGCCGAATCACGGCCGCTGCTGTGTCCCGAAGGCCGCACCGTGACCCACCGTGACGCAGGGGGTGGGTCGCCTGGTGACAGGAAATGCGCACCCGCGGGGTCGAATCACCCCGCCAACGGGGGTGGCGACCCGCGCCAGGGCGACGCGCTTGCCGCGGCAGAGTGACGCGGCGGGCCACGCTCAGAGGCTCAGGCCACGTCCGCGAACCGGGACGCCGCCGGGAGGGAGACGTCGTTCGCGGCGGGCGCGATGGAGACCCCGGTGCCCATGACCATGGGGGAGACGGCCGAGGCGAGCGCCATCATCGCGTAGCGGTCGCGGCCCTGCCCATCGAGGGTGATCATGCCGGCGCCGGCGGCGACCATGGGCGAGGTGAGCGCGCGAAGCACGAGCGATCTTGCCGATATCCCTTCGGGAGCGGTGCGGCCGCCTCCTACGAGGACCGCCTGGTCGACGGCCGCGTCGTCCTCCTCGAGGGCGGCGACGCGGGCGCGGACGCGCATGGCGAGGTCGCCCACGCTCTCCCCGGGCTCCTGCACCACGACGGCCACGTCCGGGGTCGCGAGCTGGAAGCGCTCGACCCACGACATCCAGTCGCCACCGCGCTCGGCGATGACGAAAGAAGTCGGTTCGGGGGAGGTGGGACGCATGGGGGAGGAGGGTCTGGGAGGGGAACGTCGGGAGGTGCGCTTCGATTCGCTCGGGGACGCCTTCGGTGGCTCGCAGGGACTGTATGCGAACGGTGTGCCAGTGTTACGTGCAGCTTCTTACGGCTCAGCTGGCGGGCGCAGACGGGACCCACGCGGGCCCGAAGTCCTTGGGGGGTCAGGAAAGTGTCGGCGCGTAGTCGCCCGTGGAGACGCTCAAGTCACGTCTAAGTTTCGTGCGAGCAGCCCTCATCACGAGCTTCCTCACGCCGAAGTCCCCGTACGGCTGTCCGGAGAAACGGCCAGTTGACCGGACGGGGCGCCGTTGCTAGCCACGTGCCCCGGCGCGACGCGCCTCCGGGCCGTCGATCGGGGCCGTTAGCTCAATGGCAGAGCAGCGGGCTTTTAACCCGACGGTTGCAGGTTCGAGCCCTGCACGGCCCACCGGAACGCCTCGGCGCTCCACCTGTCCCCATCGTCTAGTGGCCCAGGACCCCGGCCTTTCACGCCGGTAACGCGGGTTCAAACCCCGCTGGGGACGCCAGTACACGCTTGAAATCGCTACGATTTCAACCTCTCCGCCGGCCCGCGCCCTCAGCAGGGGTGCTGGCGGGCACCGAATCCGGGCCGGCGGGGAGGGGTCGTACTTCGAGGAGCACGCCCTGAGCGAATGCCTACGCTGCCCTGGGCGAGAGCCACGGGCCTGGACAAGAGGGGTACGCCGCAGGGCGGATGAGGCACACTGTTGGTCGGCTTGGGCCGTCGGCTCATCGCTCGGTGAGGACAGCCGCCGCGAGAAGCAACAGCGCAGTCACACCAAAACAGGCGGCCGCGCCGTCACGCGGCGCCTCGACGATCACCCGGTGCCCGTCCTTGCTGGCGCGCTCAAGAACCCCCTCGGCCTGCTCGAGAAAGATCGCCGGGACGTTGCCCAAGGACGTCCGCGACGCGACGAAGCTGGACAACGGAAAACGCAGTGCGGCCGAGCTCGCGCTTCGAGTAGGCGGCCTGCGTCCTCGTCGGACGTGCCGAGCCAGTCGAGGGAATAGCCGCGGACCTCGTCGTCGGTCATCGCGGCGCGCTTCGGGTCTGCGGGCTGCCAGACACCCTCCTCGGCGGCAGATACGCACTCGACCTCGTCGAGCTGACTCTTCGTGAAGCGGAACTCAGAGGCCAGCTCCCTGATGGAGCGCCGGCTCGGTGCAGCTCGACGAGCCGCGCTGCGGGTACCGGCTGCAGTGTCTCTGGGGCACGCGGAAGCCTCCGCGCGCCAGCGCTCACGAGTCCACCCGACCGCGGGCAGTCCAATCTACCATTTGAGGTGCAAGTGGGTGCATGACCTTCTCCGCGAATACGTGCAGAATGAGGCATGAATACTGGAAGGCATGTGGTTGAGCTTTATCGTGGGGACTCCCGCCCGACGCCGCGGCAGAAGCGAGCACGTACACATCCCGAACGTGGATTGGGAGCGAAGTTCGGGGACAAGGGCCACAGCAAGCTGATCACATCAAAACCCCTGCTACAGCTCGTATTGGAGCATGTCGGCTACGAAGCGGGAACCCCGTCGGAAGCTGTGTCGAAACGGAGTCCGCTAATCTCCTTCACGGAGTCTCGTGAGATCGCACTCGGATTCGCCGAGCGGAGTGGCAAGAAGAGTCTCGTGCCATGCGAATACCACGAAGGTGAGTTCTTCCTATGGCGCTTGGAAACAGGCGCTGCTCGACCCGTGGGTGTCGGCCACTACGTTCTGCACTTCGAGGCTGATGGCGCTGACCTCGCCAGGGTGGCGCGTTCCCAGCTACGTGAGGGGATGATACCGGGTCGGGAGGGACACGCGGATGCAGCACTAGCCACGCTCGCTGAGGCAAGGTACGCGCCCGAAGACGACGCCCGTCACGCGGTGGAGTTGATAGACGTGCTCGCGTTCGTTGAGTCGCGGCTTGAACAGGCGAAGGCTGTGGACTCGCTTCTTTGCGAGAATACGCTAAGGCGAGCACGACGCGACGCCGAATGGCTCGTCCGATCCCTGGATTCAATGGTAGACGGCCCCGGGCTAGCGTCCCGGATCCCGCCGAATCCGTACCTCACCCGCGTTGGAAGTTTCCGTAGGTCGAGCGGCTAGTCACAAGCAACTGCCCTAGCTCCGGGCCATACGACCCGCAAGCCTTCTACCAGCAGCACGATGCGTGGTACTGAGGTGGTGTGGGGGGGCGGGCGACGAATCAAGGGACGAAGTACCAGGCCGGCGTAGGTGCTTGGGTGGCAGTCCACATAATCGCTCGCGCCAAGCTCCCCGATTGGAAGCTCCCGCGCGGGGTCCCGACGGCCGTCAGCTTCGAACAGGGCGGCGCCGGAGATGACGTGCGAGTCGAAACGTCGACGGGACACGTCTACGAGATCCAGGCCAAGCGTACGCTAAAGGCGGACGGCGACTTCAAGGAGGCCATCGAGCGTTTGGCGGCAGACCTGCAGCCATTCGAGTACGGCGTGCTTGCGATCGGCCCGGCGAGCTCCGGGTCAATCAAAGACAAGTTCCGGCTTCTACTCGATCGTTGGCGCGACGGGCTGGACCCTGAAGTCGCTCCCGAATCCGTGAAGTCCCGCGTTTCGCCGCTCCTCTCCGAAGGTGGACTCGAGGTACGGAAGCGGCTAGCGGTCGTACTAGTCGACGTTGACCACAACGCCTCGAAGGACACTTCGCTAGCCATAGTCCGGCTTGAGCAGGTGCTGGAGGACCGCTCGCAGGCAGATCAGGCCTGG
>CALCTH010000414.1 GCA_937893795.1 uncultured Myxococcales bacterium
CGCTGCCGCCGGTGGCCAGCCTGCCCCCGGGCGCCCGTCGCGCGTCGCCGGCCCGCGGGACCCGGCGTCCCCCCGCGTCAGCGCTCGCCGGCACCTCCCCCGGGACGTCCGCGGCGCCGGAACGGAGCTCGGTCGCGCCGCGGCGCTGGATTTCCGGCTGGATTCACAAAAGCACGAACGCGGACCCGCCGCCGCCCGCGCCGCCGCCCAAGCTCCCCACCGCGGAGAAGCTGCGCTGGGTCGAGCTGATCCACCTCTCTGGCGAGATCGCGCATCAGAACTACTTCCAGATGCTCGGGCTGCCCTCGTCGGCGACGACGGAGCACGTCGAGTCCGCTGCGGAGGAGCGCCTCGCCAAATGGGACCCGGCGACGCTCCCGGATTCGCTGGTCGCGTTGCAGCCCATGGCGGCGGGCATCGTGAAGCACCTGCGCGTCGCCCTCGAGACCCTCACGAATCCAACCCGCCGGCGCGGCTACGAGGCGCAGCTCCGGGCAGGCCGCGGGACTCCGGCGCTGATCGCCGAGGCCGACCGCGCATCGCAGGCGCGCATGCGCTTCGAGGAGGTCCACCTCCTGATGCGGGAGGGCCGGGACGCCGAAGCCCTCGACGCCATGGCCGAGGTCGTCGAGCTGGCCCCCGACCAAATCGACTACCTGACCGCCACCGCCCAGCTGATGCTGCGCGTCGATGGGACCAAAGCGCCCTCGGCGCGCAAGAACCTGGAGCTGGTCCTCGACCGGGCGCTCGCCGTCGACCCACACCACGAAGAGACGCTCATGGTGAAGGGCGAGCTCCTCCGGCGCCTCGAGCGCCACGACGAAGCCTTCGCTCTCTACGAAGGCATCGCCGCCCGGAACCCGACCAACCGCGAAGCCGTGCAATTCGCGCGGCTGGCCAAGATGCGCAGGCGCCGTGTCGGGACGTCGCTCCGCCCCTCCGCAGCCCCGAAGCCGGAGGCCGGCTTCGGGAGCCTCATCGACCGGCTCCGAGGCGGCCGGAAGAAGTAGCCCGCGCCGGCGCCGTCAGAGGCGCAGCAGCGAGGGGAGGTCGTCGAGCCAATGCGTCGGCTCGTGCGCGACGAGGACGTCGTCTTCGAAGGGGCCCCAGCGCGCCGCCGCCGTAGCGACCCCCGCGGCGCGGCCGGCGCCCATGTCGTGCGGGGAGTCGCCGACGAAGACCGCATCCTCGGCGGACGTGCCGAGCGCCGCGAGCGCCTGGTGCACGGATTCCGGGTGCGGCTTGCCCTGCGTGACGTCGTCGCCGCAGACGCGCACCGCGAAGGCGTCCTCGAGGCCGAGCACGCGGAGCCCTGCGCCAGCGCCCCGGCGCATCTTGCCGGTGACGAGCGCCAGCCGCGCGCCCTGCCGATGCAGCGCGCGGACGGTCTCCACGGCGTCGGGGTAGGGCCGCACCATCGCGTCGTGCTGCGCGAGGTTCCAGCGCACGTAGTGCTCGACCAGCGCGTCGAGCTCCTCGGGCGTGCGGGCGAGCGCGCCGAGCTGCTCGCGAAGCGTGCGACCGATGCCCTGGGTCCATCGATCCTCGGGCGGCGCGGTCGTGCCCGTGCGCGCCGCATGCCAGGCGGCCGTGTGCCGGAAGCTCTCCACGATGAGCTCGATGCTGTCGAGCAGCGTGCCATCGAGGTCGAAGAGGTAGGTCCCGTAGCGCAGCGTCATCGCGTCTCCCGGCGCCGAAGGAACGCCGGGGCCGGCATAGGGCGCCGCGGCCCCGGGCGCACCCCGCGAGGCGGTAGGCTGGGGCCGTGCGGGACGAACACATCGCCCGGGAGGCGCGCCGCGTGTACCGACGCTACGCGGAGGAGTTCGTGGAGGCGCTGGGGCTCTGCCCCTGGGCGACCCGGGCCCGCCGCGAGGGATCGACGCGCGTGGAGGTGGACCTCGGTACGGCGCCGAGCGCGGCGACGGCTGAGCAGCTGGCGCGCCTCGGCCGCGAGCCCGACGTGCTCGTGGCCCTCGTCCTCTTCCCGCGGGTGCGCGCCTCCCGCAAGGCGTGGGAGCGGGAGGTGAGCGCGCTCCGGGAGCGCCTCGGGTCCAGCGCGTGCTTCGCGCTGGCTGCCTTCCACCCGGACGCGCGACCCCACACGGAGAGCGCCGCGCGGCTCGTTCCCTTCATCCGCCGGACGCCGGATCCCACGGTCCAGGCCATTCGCTTCTCGGCCCTCGACGCCGTCCGCCGGCGGGAAGATCGCGGCAGCCGTTTCGTCGACCCGGCAACCCTCGACCTGGGAGCGCTCCTGGCCTCCGAGCCCCCGCGTCCGGCGCTCCACGAGCGCGTGGCCGAGACGAACCTCGCCACCCTCGAAGCTCACGGTCTCGGTCGCGCGGCGGCGCTCCTGGATGCCATCCATGCGGACCGCCAGCGCAGCTACCCGTGAGGCCGCGGCTTCGTTGACACCCTCGTTGCGAGGCGGGACTCTTCGACTCTCGCGGGGCCTGCGCCAACTCGATCGCGCCCCGGCCCCATGTCCGCGCTCACGTCGCTGCTCGTCCGGGACCACCAGGTCCCCGTCCAACGGATCGAAGAGGCGATCCAGCGGCAGGTGATCAGCGGCGGCGCCCTCGACACGGTGCTCCTCGAGCTCGACGTGCTGCCCGAGAACGTGCGCGCGGCGTATTGCGCGGCCGCCGTGGGGATGCGGCCCGCTTCACGCGAGGCGCTCGAGTCGCCCACGAAGGAGCTCCTGCAGCTCGTCCCGCGTGAGGTGGCCGAGCGTCACGGCATCGTTCCGCTCTCCCGCGAGCGGCAGGTGCTCGTCGTCGCCGTGGCGCCGCCCCTCGACGCCGAGATCCTCGAGCGCCTCACCTTTCTCATCGGCGTGGAGCTCGACCAGCGCATCGCGGCGGCGGCGCGCCTCGCGCGCGCGCTCCAGGCCCACTACGGCACCGAGCCCGCCCCACGGATCCGGCGCCTCGGTGCCAAGCTCGCGGCCCGGGACCCCGGACCCCTCGCGGTGGTCGCTCCGGCGGCGTCCAACCTCGCCGTCCGTACCGGCCACACCGACACCTACGGGCGGGTGCCCGCACCGGAGGAGCCTTCCTCGCTGCGGCGGGACACGGTGCGCGACACGGGCGGGGCCGCCTCGCCGGAGCCGACCCCGACCGGGGGCGAGAGGCCGGCCCGAGCCGCGCAGCCGACACCCGCCATTCCCGTGAGCCGCTCCGTGGCCGTCGGTCAGCCGCCGACGCCGTCGGAGCCGCCGGCCAGCGGCGGCGCCAGCCGGCGACGCATCGCCGAGCCCGAAACCGAGGTCCTGCGTCGCCTCCGTGGGCCGCTCACGGCGGAGCGCGCCGCGGCCATGTTGGCCGACGCCGACGACCGCGACGCCATCCTCGAGATCGGCTTCGCCTTCGTGCGTCAGTTCTTCGACTACACGGCGGCCTTCGTCATCAGCGATGGCCGCGTCGAGGGGCTCGACGGGGCCGGCGTCGATGCCGTCAGCTTCGACGCGCTGAGGCGCATCACGCTCCGCCTCGAAGAGCCCTCGAGCTTCGCGCTCGCCTCCGAGGGCGCGGTGCCCCTCATCACCCACCTCGATGGGTCGGTGGCCGATCGCCGCGTGCGGACCATGCTCGGCCGCGCCGGCAAGCTGCCCGCGATCTTCCTGCCCATCGCCATTCGCGGCCGCGTCGTGCTCGTCCTCTACGGCGACCGCAGCGGCGAGGCCTTCGGGCTCGCGGACGTGCCGGAGCCGGTGGCCTTCACCACGCGCCTCGGCGACGCCTTCCAGAAGCTCATCCTCCGGCGGAAGCTCCGCGCTCGGGACGTGGACGAAGACGCCGACGCACCGGCGAGTGAGCCCGCGGAGCCGAGCGAGGACCGCATCGACGCGGAGATCGCGATGCCGGAGACCGAGGGCGCGCCCTCGGCGTCGGGACCCGCGCCGGTCATGCCGACGGAGCGCGTCTCGTCCGTGCCCCCGACGGTGCCGCGTTCCGTGGTGCTCGGTGTGCTCGGCGTGCCCCGGAACGCGCCACCTCCTCCCCAGGAAGAGACCCGCGTCGCGGAGGAGGCCTTCGCGCGCGCGACCGTCGATGCGGGGCACGCGCGGGTCGTCGAGGAGCAGGTACGCTCGCGGAAGCGGGACCCGCGGGCCGAGCCGACATCGGACCCCTCGCCGGCGCCCGAGGCGGAGCCGCCCGCCGAGACGCCGTCGCCCGAGGAGGCGTTCCCGGCGCCCCAGGCGGCGACGACGCCGGGTACGCAAGCGGCGCCGGAGCCGGAGCGCAGCGAGGCCGATGTAGAGCTGGAGGTGGCCCCCCTCGATACGGAGGAGCTCGGCGCGGGTATGGAGTCCATCGCGCCGGACCCCTTCGCGCCGGCGCCCGACCCGCGTCCGCCCGACCCGCGTCCGCCCGACCCGCGGCAGGAGCCCGGGAGCGTCCCGCCTGCGGGCATCGAGATGGTGGGCGCCGTCGCCCAGCAGCCTCAGGCCGTGCCCGCCCCGGACGCGCCGAACGTGATCGTGTCCCTCGGGGACGAGTTCGACGCCGTCGTCGCCGACGTGGTCCTCGCCGGACCGGATGACGAGTCGATCGTCCAGCGCGTGCTCGGCCACGGCGAGGCCGTGCTCCCGGCCCTCGTCCGCGAGTTCCCGGGACCGCTTTGGTTCGACCGACACCGTCCCTTCCGCCGGCGTCCGCGCGGCCGGGACGTCTCCGCCATCGCCCGCTGCATCGTCGCCTTCGGCGAGCGCGCGGCGCCCTACGTGGTCTCGCTCCTGGACGTGCGGGAGGCGGACGCACGCTACTACGCCCTCCTTCTCGCCGCCGAGCTCCCGCACCGCTCGCTCGTGCTGCCGCTCGGCCGCCGCCTCTTCGACGAGGACGGGCAGGTGCGGGACCTCGCGATCTCCGTGCTCCGCACCTTGCAGCGCTTCCCGGAGGAGATGAGCGATCTCCTCGAGCGCGTCCGGGCCTCGGCGAAGGTCCCGCGGCAGACGCCGGAGCGCCGGGCGGCGGCGGCCCGTGCCCTGGGCGAGCTCCGGGACCCTCTCGCCCTCGATCTTCTGGTGCAGCTCCTGAGGGCGCGGGAGCGCACCATCGCGCTCGCGGCCCATGCCGCCCTCGTGAACCTCACGCGGCAGGACTACGGCGACGACGCGCCGGCCTGGGCAGCGTGGGTGCGGAACAACGCCGACCGGCACCGCATCGAGTGGCTCATCGACGCGCTCCTCCACGGAGACGAGCTGATGAGGACCGCGGCGGGGGACGAGCTGAAGAACCTCACGCAGGCCTACTTCGGCTATCACCCCGCGCTTCCGCGGCGAGATCGCGAGATCGCGCAGCGGAAATACCGCGGCTGGTGGCAGACCGAAGGGCGCGCGCGCTTCGACCGCTGAGGCCCGCCGGCGTGCCATTGGCGCGACCTGCCTTATCATGGGCCCGATGCCCCACGCTCCGACGCGCGCCCTCGCGGCCCTGGCCTTCGTGTTCGTCCTCGCCAGCGCCGCGCGTCCCGCGGCCGCCCAAGCGCCCACCCTCACGTCGGTGCGCGCCATGCTGAGCGGCTACGAGAGCGTGCCCACCCTCGCGGAGTGGCGGCGGCAGGGGGCGGGGACCCTCGACCTGTTGAAGCGCCTCTTCGAGGCCTCGGACACCCAGCCCTACGTCCGGCTGCGGGCCGTGGCCGCCATGGCGGCGTTCCCGACGGACGCGGCCCGGAGCTTCCTCGTGCGCGTCGCGCGGAGCTCCACGAGCGACCTCATCGCGCGGGAAGCGCTGCTCACCCTCGGCCGTGCCTTCGGCGACGGCGTGCGCGCGGAGCTGGCGCCCTTCCTCTCGCATCGGATCCCGCTGCTGCGCGAGGCCGCGGCCCGGGCCCTGGGTCGCATCGGGAACCCGGACTGCCGCGCGCTCCTCGAGGCGCGCCTCGAGACCGAGGGGCACCCCGCCGTGCGCGAAGCGGTGACCCGCGCCCTCGCGGCCGGGTGACGCACCCTGGATGATCCTCCGAAGCGAGACCGTCGAGCAGACCATCGACGGCCCGCGCCGCGGCACCTTCGTCAAAGACGTCGTGATGACGCCGGGGCAGCCCATCGGCATGGTCCGCAAGCGCCTCGCGGGCGAGGCCCCGACGCGTGGCACCGTGCTGCTGATCCACGGCTTCGGCCAGAACCGCTACGCCTGGCACATCAGCCGCCGGAGCTTCTCGGCCTACCTGGCAGCGCGGGGCTGGGACGTCTTCAACGTGGATCTTCGCGGGCACGGACGCTCGAGCGCCTTCGACGGCCGGCGGCCCGAGGTCCTCGACGAGTACATCCACGAGGATCTTCCCGCGTGCGTCCGGGAGGCGCTGCGCCTGAGCGGACACGAGCAGGTCGCGCTCATCGGCCACTCCATGGGCGGCATCGTGAGCTACTGCGCCGCCGCCACGGCGCTCGCCGGGAGGGTGCGCGCTCTGGCCTCCCTCGGGTCTCCCTACCGCTTCGGCGAGGGGCATGCGGCGCTCAAGGCGCTGCGCGGCGTCCTCCACGCGGTGAAGGCGACGGGCGCTCTCGAAGGGAACCCGACGCTCCCGATGCGCTGGCTCGGCCGGCATCTCAAGCGCCGGAAGCGCCTCTGGAACAGCCCGCTCCTACCCACGCCGGTGCGCGCGTGGCGCCCCGGCGCCGTCGAGGACGAGGTGCTCGACGAGTACCTGGCCGCGGCCTTCGAGCCCACCCATCTGGGCATCGCCTTCGACATCTTCGCGGGCGGCGACCGCATCGTGCTCCAGAGCGACGACCGGGCCCTCGACTATGGCGCCGCCTTCGAGGCCCTCGACGTCCCGCTCATGGTCATCGCGGGCGACGTGGACGACCTCGCGCCCCCGGCCTCCGTGCGCCCGGCCTACGAGCGCTCCGGCAGCCGCGACAAGCACTACCGCGTCTTTCCCTTCGGCCATGCGGACCTGATCATCGGCCGGGAGGCGCCAACCACCGTGTGGCCCGCCCTCGGCGAGTTCCTGGACCGACGCTGAGAACGCCGCGATTCCGGCCAGGGAAGGCCGAGGCGCTCCCGCGCGTATCCCCATCGTACGTCCCGCGGGGAACTTCTGGTGCGCGCGCGTGTCGTACCGCGTGCCCTCGTGCCCTCGTGGCCCGCGACCCAAGGCCTCCGGCTCGGGTGGGGTCTCGCGAGGGAGAGGCCAGGCGAGGACGACCGACGATGGAGCTCAAGATCAACGCTGCCCTGCTCGCGCTCCTCGGCCTCGCCTGGGGCTCGCTCACGGCGCGAACCCCGGTGGCACCCCTCGACCCCTCGGCGGCCCACCCCGGTGTGCAGGAGCTCGCGCGCCTCGAAGACAGGGTCGCGCACGAGCCTGACGACCCCATTGGCGTTCGGCGCCTCGCCGAGGCGTATCTCGACATGCACCGGCCCGGGCTGGCCGTGGCCGTTCTCCGCGCGGCAGATCCGGCAATTCTCGAGCGACCCACCATCGCCCACCGCCTCGCGGAGGCCTACGAGCGCAGCGGCCGGGTCGCCGACGCGCTCGCGACGGCCGATCTCGCGCTTCGGCGCTGTGCTCGGGCCCTGGGCACGCGGCCGAGCGCAACGCCGGTCCCGCTCCACGTCTGCGACGCGCGCGCACACGCCGTCCTCAGCGTGCACCGGGACGCGTTGGCGCACCTCGTCGCCTGGGGGGTCGACCGACCCAGCCAGGACCCCCGGACCGCGGACGCCTACGCCCGGGCCACACGCCGCGCGCGCCTCGCCTTCGCGACGCCCTGCCCGCGGCCTGCGCCGCCCCGGATGCGGGCCCTTTACCCCGGCGCCTCCGGGCACCAAGGGGCCCGCGTGGCCTCCGCCAAGCAGGGACTCCCTCACTTCCTCACCAGCAAGCTGACGGGCGCGCTGCTCCTCATGGGCGCGGCCGTGGCCGCCATCGCGTGGGCCAACTCCCCCTTCGCGGAGAGCTACCGAGAGCTCTTCAGCACCACGCTGGGGGTCTTCTTTGGCGACTTCGGGCTCAAGAAGCCCTTGGTCCTCTGGATCAACGACGGCCTCATGGGCGTCTTCTTCTTCTACGTGGGGCTCGAAATCAAACGCGAGGTCCGCATCGGCGAGCTCTCCTCGCCGCGGCGCGTGGCGCTGCCGGCCTTCGCGGCGCTCGGAGGCATGGTCGGGCCGGCGTCCATCTTCGCCGCGATCACCATGGGCACGCCGGCCATCGATGGCTGGGGCATCCCCATGGCGACCGACATCGCCTTCGCCCTCGGCGTCTTGGCCATCCTCGGCGACCGGGTGCCCGCGAGCCTGAAGGTCTTCCTCACGGCGCTCGCCATCGTCGACGACATCGGCGCCGTGACCGTGGTGGCGCTCTTCTACACGGACGAGGTGGCGCTTCTCTCGCTCGGCACCGGGGCGGCGCTCTTGCTCGTGGGCGTGGTGCTCAACCGGCGCCAGGTGCGTCACACGGGGCTCTACTTCGCGCTCGGGCTGCTGGTGTGGCTCGCGTTCCTGAAGTCCGGCGTGCACGCGACCATCGCGGCGCTCTTGATGGCCTTCACGATCCCGGCGCGCAGCAAGATCGACGGGGAGGCCTTCGCCTCGAGTCTGGAAGGGGAGCTCCGCGCGCTGCGGGAGCTCGGGCTGCCAAAGCGCGGCGAGATCAACAGCCTCGAGCAGCAGGAGGCCGTCGACGCGCTCGGCGCCACGGTGCACGAGGCGAGCTCGCCGCTCCTGCAGCTGGAGCACGCGCTCGTTCCCGTCGTCGGGCTGCTGGTGATGCCGGTCTTCGCCCTCGCGAACGCCGGCGTATCCATCGGTGAGGGCATCGGCGAGGCCATCCAGAGCCCGCTCGCCGTGGGCGTGCTGGTGGGGCTGCTCGTGGGCAAGCCCGTGGGCGTGGTGCTCATGTCCTTCCTCGCCGTCCGCCTGCGCGTCGCCGACCTGCCGGAAGGGGTCAGCTGGCGACACATCACCGGGGCGGGCTTCCTCTCCGGCATCGGCTTCACCATGGCGCTCTTCATCGCCAGCCTCGCCTTCGACGCGCCGCAGGACGTCGATGCCGCAAAGGTGGGCATCCTGCTCGCGTCGGCCCTCGCGGGCGTCACGGGCGCGCTCCTGCTTCGAAGCGCGCCCGCGGTCCCGTCCGCCGAGCCCGTGGCCGCCGGGGAGATGGCCGCGACCGAAGCCGCGGCGTGAGCGCCACGGCCGCGAGCCCGCGCCGCCCGGGTCAGCCGCCGAAGACGCTCGTCAACCAGGCCATCACGCCGCCGAAGAGCAGGAAGGGCGCGACGGCGCCGGCGATCACGAGGCCGAGGCCCGTCGCCACGGCGAGCCAGTCGCGAAGGCCCGGAGGCTCCTTGCCGCCCGCGTGCTTCTCGAGGAGCGCGAGGTTCTTGAGGTTCGCGCGGTAGGCGACGTCGAAGAGGTCGCCGAGCACGGGGACCATGCCGACGAGCGTGTCGACCAGCACGTTCATCAGCATCCGCAGCAGCACCACGAAGGGCACCCGCTCGAGCACCGCCGTCGCCAGGATGGCGCGGCTCGCGCCGCCCGTCAGAGCGTCGCCGACGCCGGGGATCAGCAGGCCCAGGATCGCGTCGAGACCGAAGCCGAGGCCCAGGTCGTCGAGGCCCCGCGCGAGCTTCCGGATCCAGGGCCTTCGCTCGGCGACGCTCTGGAGCGTGCCGCGGGCTTCCTCTTGCGTCGCCGTGGGGGGCGAGGGTGCGGCGGGCGCGGTCGAGGGCACGGGCATGAGGGAGGGGGACACCGTGAAGGTGCTACGCGCCCGGAGGGGGTGAACATGTCAGCGCTGGCGCTCGAGCATGCGGCGACCAGGATAGACGCGATGGGCCATCGAGGTGGAGGGCAGACCGAGAGGCCGGTCGCTTCGGGTCGGCTGCCTCCCGGCCTTCGGCCGACGGTCGCCATCGGCCTCGGCGCGCTGCTCTTCGGGGGCTGGCAGGCCCTCCGCTCGGGCCGGGTCCTCGACCGGGGAGGGGACGTCGCCTCGGCCGTGCCCTTCGGGCCGGGCCACGACGCCCTCGTCGACTACCTCGAAGCGTTGCAGAGCCCCTACGCGCTCCCGGTCAGCGGCGGCGTCTTCCTCGTCTCGCTCCTGCTGCTCCTCGCCGGCGGGTTGCTCCTGGCCCGTCGGCCCTCGGCGCGCTGGTGGGCGCAGCAGGCGCTCCTCGCGGGGCTCCTGATCTTCACGCTCAAGACCCTCCTCGAGCTGACGCATGCGCTCGGCGATGCGGAGGTCATCGTGGCGCGGCTGCAGACCTTCCTCGACGTAGCCGGCGGGCCCATCGATGCGTCCGCGAGCTTCCGTGGGCAGCTGCTCCAGCTCGTCGTCTTCCGCGGCGTGCTGCTCGCGCTCCTCGCCGGGATGCTCTGGCGGGTGACGCGACCCGACGTGGCCCGCTGGCTCCGCGTGCCCGAACGCTAGAGTCCGGCGCGGACGACGAGCGGGCGGGTCTTGCGCGGCGTGAGCCAGGCGCAGAGCCCGAGCAGCAGGCCACCCGCGGCGAGCCAGACCGCCGGCGAGGCCATGGCCACGCCGAGCCCTTCCGCCGCGGGCGCGGCGAGCAGCTGCGGCGCGGCAGCGGCCACGGTCGCGAGGGCCAGC